>MHZX01000113.1:0-15109 GCA_001828935.1 Rhodocyclales bacterium RIFCSPLOWO2_02_FULL_63_24 | reverse complement strand
GCGCCCGACCCCGGCCCCTGCGGCGGGCGCTCCAGCCATATCGCGAGGCCGACGCCGACCGAGGTGACGACCTGGGCCAGCCAGAAGATGAGAAAGAATTTCCAGAACAGGCGGCCCATCAGGCACCCTCTTCGACGATCAGTTGATAGCCCTTGCGGATCACGGTCTGGATGCAGGAACGGCCGTCAGCCAGGGTGCCGAGCTTTTGGCGGATGCTGCTCATGTGCACGTCGATGCTGCGGTCGAAACGCGTCAACGGCCGGCCCAGCGCTTCCTGCGAAAGTTCGGCCTTGCTCACCGGGCGCCCGGCATTGCGCGCCAGCGCTTCGACCAGGTTGAACTCGGTACTGGTCAGGCTGAGCGCCTTGCCGGCGCGCTCGGCGCGGCGCTGTGCCGGCCAGACCGTCAGCGTGCCGACCACTATGGCCGGCGCCGCGGCCACGGCCGCCGGCACGGCGCGCTTGAGGATGGCGCGGATGCGCGCCGCCAGTTCGCGCGGGGTGCAGGGCTTGGGCACGTAGTCGTCGGCGCCGAGTTCCAGCCCGGTGATGCGGTCGGCATCGTCGCCGCGCGCCGTCAGCATGAGCACCGGCACCGCGCTCGCGGCGCGAATTCGCGCTAGGACCTGAATCCCGCTGATGCCCGGCATCATCACGTCGAGCACGACGAGGTCATGGCCACCGGCGAGGGCTGTGACGGCTCCCGCCGCGCCGTCATGCACCGCCGCTACAGTGAAACCGTCGCGTTCGAGGTAGTCGCGCAACATCTCGACCAGCTCGATGTCGTCGTCGACCAGCAGGATCCTGGCGCTCATTGCCCCTTCCATGAAATTCGACAGGGCGATGATAAGACCTGGTCCCTCCGCGCTGAAGTTTTTTACCGGCCTTTACCGCTCCGTTCGCACCGCAAGGAGCTCACCGCGGCCGCCGCTGAATTCACGGCAAGCCTTGCCGGCGCCCGCCCGCCGGTCGCGCCGCAAGCCTTGCCAGCGGCTTGTCGCAAAACATGTTTAACGAATATTTACCGCCGCGCGTCCTTGCCGGTGGGCGGCAATCGTCGCGGCCGGGCGTTGCCGCGCGACGCCCGGCCTCTTCGCCGGCGCCGAATCCGACCGCTTTCTTAACCGGTTTTTACCCGCCTTTACCGCAAACACCGTGAATTTCAGGGCGTTCCGGCCGATGTCTTGCATGGAGGCCATGGCGTGCGATGCGAGGCACGACGACCCAACAACTACGAAAGGAACACACCATGAGCAGCATAGGCGGTATCGGCAGCAACCACTCGACGATGATGCAGGGCATCGGCGGCATGAAGCGCCCGGACCCGGCGCAACTGGCGAAAGACCTGTTCGCCAAGCTCGACACGTCCGGCCAGGGCTACATCCAGAAGGCCGATCTGCAGGCCGCCTTCGACAAGGTGTCGTCCGCATCTTCGTCTTCGGGCACTACATCCAGCGTCGACGATCTCTTCTCGCAGCTCGACACGGACAGCGATGGCAAGGTCACCCGGCAGGAATTCTCCGACACGCTGAAACAAGTCGCCGAGCAACTCGACAACCAATTCATGAGCATGCGCATGAACGGCGGCATGCAAGGCGGAGGCATGGGCGGCATGCCGCCCCCGCCGCCGCCTGGCGGCAGCGGCGACAGCGGTTTCACGAAGGACGAACTCAGCGCGCAATTGAATGAGATCGGCTCCTCGGACAACAAGCGTTCCGATCTGATCTCCAACATCGTCGGCAACTTCGACGAGGCCGACACCGATGGCGACGGCAAGGTCAGCTTCAAGGAGGCAATGACCTACGACCAGAATTCCACGACCACCGTGTCGTCGTCTTCGTCGTCAACGTCGTCGACCTCAAACGGCGACCTGGAAACGAAACTGTTGTCGCAGATCATGAAACTTGTGCAAGCCTACGGCCTCGGCAACGCGCAGCATGGCGACGGCCAATCGGCGACCCTGTCCATCACCGCCTAACCATGATGCGGGCGCCCTGGTGCGCCCGCGCGTTCAATCGCAATCGGCGGGAAAGCCGCCAGCCTCCTGCTTATGCAGCGTCAGGCTGCGGCAGCCCGCCGCGTCGGCGACCTCGGCCACCAAGACGGTGCCCGTGACCCACCCCGAGATTCGCAAGGTCGTTGCCTGGCCGACCCGCCACAGCCAGGCCTGGGGAAAAATCTCCAGATAGGTGCGGTCCGCGTTGTAGGACCACCGCGCGCTGAAGCATCCCGGCGACAGCGGAGCGGAGGCCGGTCCCGAATGGGTATGCACCAGAGCGCCCTGGGGGGTGATCTTCAGCGCGATCCGGCTGTCTTCGGCACCCGGACATGCGAGCACGCCAATCCAGGTACCGAGTACGCCCTGCCCCGCGTCGTCGGGCGCCGAGCCGTGTGCCGTCTGTGCTGGCGCGACGGCTGCGGGATCGGCGGCGGCGGGCGCCGCGCCGGCCTCGGCCTGGCCCGCGTCCGGCATATCGGCCCGGGCGGGTTGCAGCGGCTTGGAGCCGGCTCCTTCAGCCGCGCCCGGCCTGGTCTCCGCACGGTTCTTGCGCTGCTTCTTGGCTCGCGGGATCGGTGTGGCCGGCGCCGCGACCGGCGGCGCGGTGTCGAGCGCAAGCCTATCCACCGCGACGTCTTGCGGCTGCGGCAGCCGCGAGACGAAAGCGAGTACAGCCATCAGTTCGCCGGCTAGCACCAGCGGAATGACGGCCCAGGTCCAGTCGCTCGCCGTCGCTACCCGCGCGTTCGCACTGCGCGCCAAACGTGTATCGTCCATAGGTCTTGCTACCTCCCAGCGCAACTTTACCCTGAACGTCTTGTGGGCATTCGGTTTTGACGCTGGCGCCGCTGAACGCCGGAAAGCGAAAAGGACAAAGGCCTTCGCCGCAGCTTTCAGCCGTGGCAAGAGTCGGCGCCGGCGGGACGGTGATATTCTTTTTGCGATGAGCACTGTTTCGATCATCGCGCGTGACCACGGCGCAACCCGGGGCAAGGCGTCGGCCTAGCCATGCCGAACGGCGAATCTTTCGTCGCGATCCATGCCGCGGCACCGCCCAAGCCGGCACTCGGTGCGCCCTGCAACGGCTGCGGCCTATGCTGCGCAGCGGAGCCTTGCCCGCTCAGCCGCCTCATGCTCGGCCATCGCGCCGACGCCTGCCCCGCGCTGACCTGGGATGCCACCGCGGCCCGCTATGTCTGCGGCATGGTTACGGCGCCGGCAGCGCAGGTGCGCTGGCTGCCCCGGCAGTTGCATCCGCTGCTGGATCGCCTGGCACGGCGCTGGATAGCGGCGGGCAGCGGCTGCGATTTCGATGCCGAGGTCAGCGCCGACGGGCCGCGCTGACCCCCCTGCGTCGGGCGTCGGACCGTTGCCGTGGAACGGAGCGGCTCAGTCGATCTTGGCCATCACCGCGGCGCTGCCGGCAGCCGCCGCCGTCGCGCAACGCTTGAGTTCCGCCAGAACCTGGGCGCTGCCGGCGCGCGACGCCGCAATCGATTCGCGCATGTCGCTGGCCCAGATCAGGGACGCTGCCTGTTTGCGCCACGCCAGCATTTGCGGATGGTGGTCATGATGCGCATGGGCAAGCCGATGCGCATTGATCCAGCGCCAGCCTTCCTTTTCGTCTCGCGGCGTGCCCTCGCCATTCAGGTACATGGCTCCCAGGCGCGACTGCGCCGGGCGGTCGCCACGTTCCGCGGCAACGCGGTACCACTTCAGGGCTTCCGCGGCATTCTTTGGCACGCCATCGCCGTATTGGTGAACCACTGCAAGGTTGTAGGCGGCGTTCACGTCCCCGCTGCCGGCCAGCGGCAGCCAGATGGCCATCGCCGCGACGGTGTCGCCCGCCCGATGCAGCGTTGCCGCCTCGCGAAAGCGAGCAGACTGGTCGGCGGCACGGGCAGGCAGGCTCAGGGCCAGAACGGCGAACACCATGGTGCAGCGCTTAAGGGCAAGTCCAGTGGGATTTTTCATGATGATGTGGGTGTTATGGCAGACAGCGGGGAATTCTAGGTGCGCCGTCGATCAAGCCGCTGCGACATGCTGTCGCATGCGGCCATATGTCGCGCGGAAGTCGCCGTCCGCGGCCGCAGAATGGCCAGCATCAGCTTTTCATACTGGAGCCGGCTCACATGACAACGAAAAGCGTATTGCAGGAAATTTCCGTCAACCTTGAGCGCCTGGCAGGTGACCACGAGCGATCCGCCGGCATCCGCAAAATGGCGGGCGACGCCCTCGACCTGACTGCGTTGATGACCAGCTGGCCGGTACCCCGCTCGCTGAATCTCGACGCGGATCTCAGACGCCAGCTGGCGGGATTGTGCCGCCAATCCGGCGTTGCCGTCTGCGGCATGCCGCAATGCATGGTGCAGGGCGTAGCGGCCGGCGACGCGGCCTGCCGCGTCGCCTAGGCGACGCTCGGCGCGATGCTTCTTGCCGGCGCTACTGTCGCGCCGGATCGGTGACGAAGCCGATCCGCGTCAGGCCGGCCCTGGCCGCCGCGCTCATGACCTGGGCCACACCCTCGTAACGCGCGTTGCGATCGGCGCGGATATGCAGTTCGGGTTGCGGCTGCTGTTTCGCGGCAGCGGCGAAGCGCGACCCGAGGTCGGCGAGCAGAAGCTTCTCGCCGTTCCAGGACAGTTCGCCGCCCTCGCGAATGCCGAACTCGATGTGTTCGGGGCGGGTGTGATTGGCGCTCGACGCCGCCTTGGGCAGGTCGATCTTGACCGAGTGCGTGAGCAGCGGCGCGGTGACGATGAATATCACCAGCAGCACCAGCATCACGTCGACCAGCGGCACCACGTTCATCTCCGCCATCGGGGCCGGGTGGCTGCGTCCATTGAAACTGCCGATTGCCATGGCGGGCTCCTAGCGCGGGTGGGCGGACTTGACCGGGCCGACCGTGGTCAGCACGTAGAGATCGTGGGCAAACGCGTCGAGCCGCGCCAGCCACATGCGGTTGCGGCGATTGAAGGCGTTGTAGGCCAGCACCGCGGGAATCGCCACGGCGAGGCCGAGCGCGGTCATGATCAGCGCCTCGCCGACCGGGCCGGCGACCTTGTCCAGCGTGCCCTGGCCCGAGAGGCCGATCTGCACCAGCGCATGGTAGATGCCCCACACCGTGCCGAACAGGCCGACATAGGGCGCCGCCGAGCCGGCCGAAGCCAGCACGGTGAGGCCGTGCTCCGCGCGCGCCGCCTCCTGGTCGATGCCGTTCCTCAGCACGCGCGTCAGGAACTCGCCGAGCCCGCCCGCCGCCGCCAGCTTGTGCGGCGCATGTGCCTCGCTGTCACCGGCGGCCTGCAAGGCCTGCTGCGCCAGTTCGGCGAAGGCATTGTCGATCGGCTGCGCCGCCAGCGTGCTGCTCACCTCGCTTAGCGAGGGTGCCTCCCAGAAACCGGCGAGAAACGCCGCCGCGCGCTTTTGCGCCAGGGTGTTGGCGATGGCGCGGGTGACAATCAGGTACCAGCTTGCCAGCGACAGCAGCAGCAAGCCGCCTAGCACCAGTTTGCCGACGCCGTCGGTGTGGGCCAGGAAGTGGGCGAAGCCCAGGTCGTTCAATGCGGCGTGTTCCATGGTTCAGCCTCCTTGCATTTGGAATTTGAAGGGCTGCAGGGCGACGGCGCGTAGCGCCTGGCCGTTCCTCTGCGGCGGGGTGCAGCGCCAGGTTCTGACGGCGGCCAGCGCCGCTTCGTCGAGGCGGGCATGGCCGCTGCCGGTGACGACATGTGCGGCAGCGACCTGGCCCTGTTCGTCGACTTCGACGCGCAGCAGCGTGGTGCCGGTTTCGCCGAGCCGGCGCGACAGCAGCGGATAGCTCGGCGCCCTGCGCTCGGGACAGGACACGGAGAGTTCCACGCCGAGGACCAACGGCCCGGCCGCAACCGGCTGCGGTGAGGGGGGCGTGGCTATGACGGGAGTCGGCGCTGGCGCCACGGCGCTTTCGGCCGGTGAGGACACCGCCGTTTCCGCGACCAGCTGCCTGGCTTGCGGCGGCTCCGCGGCGCGAGGTTTGGGCAGCTCGCGCCGCGGCATCGCCTCGACCCTGGGCGCGACGGCAGGACGGACCGGCGCGATGAAGTCGACGAACAGCGTCGCGACATCCTGCGGCACCGGGATCAAGCGCTGCGCCCACAAGCCCCACAAGGCCGCGCCGTGCAAGGCCAGCACCAGCAGCACCCCGGCAAACCGGTCCCAACTGAATTCGATCTTCATCGTGACCGGCCGCCTAGCGCAGCAGGAAGGAGCGCAGGGCATCAGGCGGCGGCGCCCCGGTATGGAACTGCGCCGCGCCGGAGGCCGGCAGCAGGGCGACATAGGGCGTCAGCCCGCGCCAGTCGGGATTCACCTTGAAGCGCAGCGCCAGTGCATCGCCGTCGAACGCATACAGGACATGAGCGTTGCGATAGTGGCGGTCCTGGCGCAGCGCGTCTTCCTGCCCGGCGCCATCCATCACCACCACCACCAGGCGCACCCCGGAGCGGGATTTCTTGATCACGGCCGCCAGACCGTCGATCACGCCCGGACAGTGGGTGCAATCGGTGGTCGAGAACACCACCGCCATCGGCCGCGCGGACGAGCGCTGGAGTTCGCTCCAGGTATCGGCGCCGAAAGGCAGGATGGCCGATGCCGCCGCGGCGGACGCGCTCCAGCCGAGCAGCGCGCCGAGCACCATCAGGCGCCGTGCCCAGCGTTCAAGGATCAATTTTGAGTACATGGATTTCCTTTGCGGTGCGCCACAGGACCCGCAGGCCTTGGTCCGTCGCGAGCAGGCGTGGATAGTCGTTTTCCTGGCTGCTGGTCGCCAGCTCGCGCAGGCTGAAATTCGCTCCGTCATCAGCGGAAACCCAGGCCTTGAGCTGGGTCTGAGTGCCGTCGTAGCTGCGCCAGGCGATCGCCACAAGCTTGCCGGCTGCGGCCACATCGGCGTGCTCGGCGCGCGGGTCGGGAAGCTCGCGCACTTCGCCCTGCGGCCTGCCGTCGGCCGCCAGGCGACCGTAGCGCACGGCGGCACGGCCGGCCTTGTCGCCGAACCAGACCGCGTGATAGCCGCCCTGGCGGGCAGGCGCCAGGCCCGGCCCGTGATGCGGGCAGGCATCTAGCTGCCAGCCGTCGAAACTGGCGCGCACCGGCGCTTGGGCCTCTGCCCCCAATATTGAAAATGCATGATCGCGGACATTGGGTTCGAACACATGGCGCCACATCGCGGCCAGGCCGCCTTCCGGCGTCGGCGCCAGCGCAATCCGGCAGCACTCGCAGCTGTGGTCGGCGAGCTTGAGATCGGGACCGAAGCTGAGCCCGCCGTCGCGCGATTCATTGCGATAGATCGCGGCGCCGGCGTAGCTGCGCTTCCTGCTGCCGCTGTCCGCCTCGGTACGCACCGCCGCGACCTGATCGCGCTTGTCGATCCAGACCGTGTGCAGCACCCTGTTGCGGTCGAAGCCGAGCGACTCGAAGCGATGGGTAATCACCTGGCGGTCGCGATGCACGGTGAAGGGCGCGGAAAAGCTTTGCCCGCCGTCGTCGGAACGCAGCATGCGGATCTCTCCGGTATAGGGCTTGGCCAGCGGCTGGGTGTAGGCAATCACGACCCGCCCCTGCGGCCCGAAGGCGATCTTGGGCCGGTTTTCGCCGTCCGCCGCCGGCTTGTCGCCGGTGTCGAGCAGCCGCGGCGGGTTCCAGTGAGTCCCGAGGTCCCGGCTCGACCGGGTAAACAGCTGGCCTTCGCCATTCAGCCCGACCAGCCACAACTCGCCAGTCGGCGCCAGTGCGACGCCGATCGACAGCGCGGCCTTGGGCCGCAGCAGCGGCTTGCGCGGCTCGGTCGGCGCCGCTTTCGCCCCGGCCCTTGTCTCGTCAGTTCCATGGCCCCCATGCCCCTCCTGGGCGGTGAGCGCCGCCGCCCATGTGAGCATCATTGCCGCAACGAAGGTCCTCACCATGTGGCCTCGACGGTTGCAAACACGGTTCGCGGCAGGCCCGGCGACAGGGTCGGCGCCGCGCCGGTTCCACTCGCACTGTCGGCATAGCGCTTGTCGGCCAGATTCATGATGCGTGCGGCCACCGATACGCCCTTCGACAATTGATGGCTGGCGCGCAGGTTCCATAGCTCGTGTCCTGCGTACTTCCCCGTATTGCCGGAATCGAGCCAGTAGGAGCCCACCTTCACCCACTCGAGCTGGGCCGTGGTGCCTGTCGCCGGGATCCAGGTCAAGCGCGCATTGCCGAGTTGCCTGGGTGCCGACTCGATCTCCATGCCGTTCAGGTTTGCGCCGGTGAACTGGTTGGTGATCCAGGTTTCATAGGTATGTTTGGCATACGAATAGGCCAGATCCACTCGCCATTGCTTGCCGAACGCTGTGCCCAATCCCAGTTCCACCCCCTCATGCCGGGTGCTGCCGTTGTTGGTGGAAACCGTGGTCTGGTTGGTGGCATCGCGCTGGCTGAGGATGTCGTTATCCTTTTTCAGCGAATAGGCGGTCAAATCATAGCTCCAGCCGCCGGCATCGCCGCGCACCCCCAACTCGTACTGCTCTGCCTCGATCGGCTTCAGTTGCAGGGCATCGGTCGCCTTGGTTTGCGCCCTGGCCAGCGTCGTGTCGTGCCCGGCACGGAACAGATTGCCCTCGCCGGGCGCGCGGAAGCCCCGGTTGTAGGAGGCATAGACGTGGGCGACTGGGGTCAGCGCAAAGTTTGCTCCCAGTTTGGGGCTGGCCTTGGAAAACGACTGCGAACTGCTCGCATTCTGCCAATAATGCTTGGTGCCATTGACCAGGTCGCCCGCAGCAAGATTGTTGGTCGCCTTGTAGCTCATGGTGTCGTAACGCACCGCTGCGGTCAGGCGCAATACGTCTGCCGGAGAAAATTCAAGATGCAGATAGGGCGACGCGCTTTGATAGGTCACGTCGTAGTCATAGATGCGCGGACCCACCGCATAACAGTTGAACTTCTGTGCGCGGGTCGCCGTGCCGGCCACCGTGCATCCGGTGAAATTCAGTGCGTCTTCGGTACGCTTGCCGGGACTGTAGTCATAGTCCAGGCCGGCGATCAGCCGCGCGCGCATGGCGCCGGCGAAGTCCTTGCGCCATTTCAGCAAAAATCCCAGCGAGTTCACAGCGGTCTTCTCGATGCGCGGATCGCCGGTTGCGGCCGTACTGAAGTTGTAGGAGCCGTTGAGGTCCATTTTGTTGTGGCGGAAATACGGCGTAATCGAGACCAGCGTGTTGTCACCCAGGTCCTGGTCGACGTTGACCGACAAGCGCAGCGCGTCGAGCTTGCGGTACGCCACCGACCGCGCGTTCACGGTGGGCGTGTTTTCGTATTCGAACGGAGTAAGCGCCGAATTGGCGCCGGTCTGCTGATCGATTCGGGTATAGCCGAGAATGGTCTTCAAGGCCGTATCGTTGCCTGGCGCATGATCCCAGCGCAGATTGACGCTGTGCCGGTCGTAGGCTGTTTTGTCGCGCCAGCCGCCGGTATGCGAGACATTCAGGTCGGCGCGCAGCGCGCCCATGGCCTGCTGCCCGGTGTTGGCGCTACCCAGCAGTCGATACCAGCCATAGCTGCCGATTTCGCCGGACAAGTCGGCACCGCCGTCCCGCGTCGGCGACCTGGTGAGGATGTTCACCGTGCCGCCGATCGCGTCCGAGCCATACAGCGCCGAGCCGATGCCTTTCACCACCTCCACGCCGCCGGCCTGCGGCAGATTGATTTCGTAAAGGGCGTTGTGGTTGAAGAAGCCGGTGGCACGCGTCGGTATGCCGTCTTCCAGATACAGGTAGACCGGATCGGTGCCGATCTTCTGGCGAATGCCCATGGTATGGCCTTCGCCGTTGGTGACATTGACGGACACGCCGGGGATTTGCCCGAGCAATTGCTGCGGATGCGATGGCGCCGCGAACTTAATGCTGCTGCCGTCGATGACGCCAACCGATGCCGACGACTCCGACAGTGGTGTCGCTTCGCGCGTACCAGTGACCGTAATTTCGGACAGCGTGGACTGCTGCGCCTGGACGATCGGCGCTGCCGCCGCAAGCGCGGCGGCAAGCGAGAGGGCAAGTGGGTTGCGGCGATATGCACGCGGCGGGCGCGGCGAAGAGCAAGACATGAGAATCTCCTGACAATGACATGGCGGCGAGGCCCGCGCGGATGCGGCGGGCCGGGAACGAATGACGATCAGGAAGCGGTCGGTGGCGCGCGCGGCTGGGCCGCGACGCGAATGAAACGAATAGGTGGTGTTGCGAAGAACGCTGGAACCCACCCGATACCGAGTGCGGACGCCGGCCAGGCAGCGCATGCGGCCCCCGGCAGGGCGTACTGACCGGCGTGGGTCAGGCAGAACGGGCAATGCTTGAAGGCCGCGGCGTCATGCTCCCCGGACCCCTGGAGCGGCGCCCCCTGGTACGCGCTCTGCATACCAGCGACGGTACATATTTCGGCCCACGGCTGCGCCTGTTGCTGCGCCGAGAGCGCGCGCGCCAGTGTCGGCGCCAGCGCCGCCAGCAGGATCGCGAACATCGCGACCCAGGCGGTGACCCGGTTGCGGGCAAGGTTCATATGGGCTGCGGAGGATCGATCAGTGCTTGTGTTCCATAGCCGGTTTGCCCGCTGTAGCCAGCGGTTTGACCGGCGCCTTGATCTCGACCGTGCTGCGCTTCTTGTCCTTGCCCTCGATCACCAGCGTCATCGGCACGGAATCGCCCTCCTTCATCTGCTGCTTCAAATCCATCAGCATGACGTGATAGCCGCCGGACTTGAGTTCGACCGTCTTGCCGGCCGGCAGATCGAGGCCGTTGGGCAGGGCGCGCATCTTCATGACGTCCTTGTCCATCGCCATTTCATGAATCTCGACGATACCGGCGACCGGCGACTTGACTTCGACCAGGCGCGCATCCTGCGCCGAGGTGATCTGCATGAAAGCGCCCGTGGCTCTCTGCTGGGCGACGGTGGCGCGCACCCAGGGGTCCTTGACCGTGACCTGGGCGTGCGCGGGAAGGATGAAGGCGGCGGAAACAAGCGTAGACAATGCGGCAACGCGGAAGATGCGATTCATGATGACTCCTGACGATGGTGAGGGTCCCGCGACGACGCGGGAAGGTGATCCGAACCGGGCGCGCGCCTCGGTGGCGGCACGAACGGAATGAACTCTGTGCAGTTCAGGCGCGCGCGGGCGGGCCGCGCGGCGGATGCGCGCTCCACGCCAGCGGCGTCAGACGCGCGGCGGGAGATGTAGCGTGTATGGCAGCGAAAGTCGGCGCTGGCGCCACGCCGGCCTGGAGGTCGGCGGCCAGCAACGGACCACCGGCGGCGCAGAGCTTGCAGCAGTCGTGCATGCCGGGTTCCGGCTGCGAACTGCCGGCCGGCATCTGTGCCGGATCGAGCTTGGCCATGCCATGGCTGGTGCACACCTCGGCGGCAAACTCGGCGCCGTCGCCGGCCGCCGCCGATGCCATCAAACCCGTTGCCGCCAGCGCATGCAGAACCATGGCCAGCACGCCAAGCAGCAACAGGCGCGCAGCGCGGCGGCGAAACAAGGACAGGTAGGCGGATCGAAGCATGGCCCGAGTATACTAATACGGACTTTTGCCTGGCATTGACCTAACTCAAGCGGAAGACCATGATCGCCGGTACCCTATTCATCGTCTCGGCGCCGTCCGGCGCGGGCAAAACCACGCTGGTCGGCCATCTGCTGGCAGCCGATCCGCAGGTGACGCATTCGATTTCCTTCACCACCCGCGCCCCGCGGGGCGGCGAACAGAACGGCCGCGAATATCATTTCATCGACGTGCAGAGTTTTCTCGGCATGCGCGAACGCGGCGAATTCGCGGAATGGGCGGAAGTCCATGACAATTTCTACGGCACCTCGCGCGTCTGGCTCGAACAGCGCATGAGGGAAGGCTGCGACATGCTGCTGGAGATCGACTGGCAGGGTGCGCAACAAATGCGGCGGCAGTTTCCCGAAGCGGTGAGCATATTCATTCTGCCGCCGTCGATCGCCGAACTGGAGCGCAGGCTACGCGGCCGCGGTTCGGATAGCGAAGATGTCATAGCGCGCCGCGTGGCTGGCGCCCTGGGCGAAATGCGTCACGTGGATGAGTTCGATTTTGTTATAATCAACAATCACTTGGATGTTGCACTCGGCGAACTCATTGCCGCCGTGCGCGCTTCGCGTCTGCGTTTTGCGCGCCAGCGCGCACGCCATCCCGACGTTTTCCGTTTTCTTGATCAGGACTGAACCCCATGGCCCGTGTCACCATCGACGATTGCATCAAGCTCATTCCCAACCGCTTCCAGCTCACCTTGGCGGCGACCTATCGCGCCCGCCAGCTCACGCTGGGCAGCACGCCGCAAGTCGAGCCCGGACGCGACAAGCCGACGGTAATTGCGCTGCGCGAAATCGCCGCCGGCAAAGTGGGACTCGAAGTCCTCACGCGCGGGCAGTCGTAACGCCATGCGAACGGGGTGAAACGTGCGAGCAGCCGTTCCATCCCCTGCTGGCGCCGCCACGCCTCCCGCGCCCGCTTCCATTGACCCCGGCGTGGTGCCGGGGGCGCTTGACGAGTCGCCGCTGATTTCGGCGGACATGCATCCGCCGGTCGATCTCGCCGAAGATCTGGAACGTTTCAACGCCCGCCTCGCCACTTATCTCAAACCCGAGGACATCACCCGCGTCGGCAGCGCCTATGTGTTTGCCGACGCCGCGCATCGCGGCCAGATGCGCATCAGCGGAGATCCCTACATCTCGCATCCGCTGGCGGTGGCCGCAACCCTGGCCACCTGGCATCTCGACCCGCATGCGCTGATTGCGGCACTGCTGCACGACGTGATGGAAGACACGGCGATTACCAAGGAGCAGATCGCCGAACGCTTCGGCAAGGTGGCGGCCGAGCTGGTCGATGGCGTCTCCAAGCTCGACCGCATCGAACACCAGAGCTTCGAAGAAGCCCAGGCGGAAAACTTCCGCAAGATGCTGCTGGCCATGGCGCGCGACGTGCGCGTGATCCTGATCAAGCTGGCCGACCGCCTGCACAACATGCAGACGCTGGACGCGATGCGGCCCGAGAAGCGGCGGCGGATCGCGCGCGAAACGCTCGACATCTATGCGCCGATCGCCAACCGGTTGGGCTTGAACACGCTCTACCGCGAGTTGCAGGAACTGGCTTTCCGCCATGCCCATCCGCTGCGCTACCGGGTCCTGGCAAAAGCCGTGAAGGGTGCCCGCGGCAATCGGCGCGAGGTGGTGAGCCGCATCCTGGAGGCGATCCGCAAGGCGCTGCCGGCCGCCGGCATCAATGCCGAAGTCATGGGCCGGGAAAAGCATCTGTACGGCATCTACCGCAAAATGCGCGAAAAGCACCTGAGCTTTTCGCAGGTGCTGGACATCTACGGCTTTCGCATCATCGTCAAGGACCGGCCCACCTGCTACCTGGCGCTGGGCGCACTGCACGCGCTGTATCAGCCGGTGCCGGGCAAGATCAAGGACTACATCGCGATCCCCAAGGCCAACGGCTACCAGTCGTTGCACACGACGCTGATCGGGCCGTTCGGCACCCCGGTGGAAATCCAGATCCGCAACGCCGACATGCACCACATCGCCGAATCCGGGGTCGCCTCGCACTGGCTGTACAAGGACGAATCGGCGCTCGACCAGTTGCAGAAGAAGACCCACAAGTGGTTGCAGTCGCTGGTCGAACTGCAATCGACAACCGGCGATTCGTCCGAGTTTCTGGAGCACGTCAAGGTCGATCTGTTTCCCAGCGAAGTCTATGTCTTCAGTCCGAAGGGCAAGATTTTTGCCCTGCCGCGCGGCTCGACACCGGTCGATCTGGCCTACGCCGTGCATACCGACATCGGCGATCGCTGCGTCGCCTGCCGCATCAACTTCGAATCCATGCCCCTGCGCACCGAGCTGCGCAACGGCGACCGGGTCGAGATCGTCACCGCATCCAATGCCGCGCCGAATCCGGCCTGGCTCAGCTATGTCAAGAGCGCGCGGGCGCGCTCCAAGATCCGCCACTTCCTCAATACGCAGCAAAACGAGGAATCGGCCGCGCTCGGCGAACGCCTGCTGGCGCACGCCTTGCGCGATCTGGGCATCACCCTGAGCCATCTGCCGACTCAGGCCTGGGACCGCTTCAAGCGCGAGTCCGGCGCCCGCTCCAAGCGCGCCGTGCTGGCCGACATCGGCCTCGGCAAGCGCCTGCCGGCGATTGTCGCCCGGCGCCTGGCCGAAGGCCTTGAACCGGAAGCATCGGGCGTCGCGCCCGACTCTCGTCCGCACCAGCCGATCCTGATTCACGGTACCGAAGGCGTCGCCGTAAAGCTCGGCACCTGCTGCCGGCCGATACCCGGCGACCCGATCGTCGGCCTGATCCGCAAGGGCCATGGCTTGATGGTGCACACCCACGACTGCCCGGTCATTGCCAAACTGCGCAGCGAGCGCGGCAACTGGATCGACGTCGAATGGGAGCCCGGCATCACCGGCATGTTCGAAGCCAGCATCCGCGTCGTCGCGCAGAACGTGCGCGGCGTGCTGGCCCGGCTCGCCGCCGGCATCGCCGAAACCGAATCCAACATCGTCAATATCAGCATGGACGATGACAACGGCGCCGCCACCACCCTGTTCTTCACGCTGCAAGTGACAGACCGCATCCATCTCGCCCGCATCCTGCGCGCCCTGCGGCGCGTGCCGGAAGTGGTGCGCATCACCCGTTACGTCGATCAAAAACACTGAAAGGAAAACTGATGGCCCTCTACGAATCCGAGCACACCAAGTTCATGCGCGAATGGATGGCAAAGCACCCCGAGGAAGCGCTGGAACAGAAGAAAGGACGCGCCCTGTGGTGGGACAAGCCGCCGCAGACGCTGGCGGCGATGAAGGACACGGCGGCGGCAAGCGTGCCGAACAAGGCGTATTACTACGACGCCAACTGACACCCCCCAGTGCGCCCTGCCGGGCGCACTATAAAAAAACCGCCGGACATGCCGGCGGTTTTTTTGCTGCAAAGCCTTGGTTAGAGATTTTTCGTGTCGTGGCAGGCGGCGCCACAGGGTTTGGTGTAGGGGATCGGCATCGCCGCGCCCGGCGCCCATCGCCGCGCCCGGCGCC
>MHZX01000112.1 GCA_001828935.1 Rhodocyclales bacterium RIFCSPLOWO2_02_FULL_63_24 | reverse complement strand
AACCGCTCAGCGACCATCTGCAGGAATGCGAACGCGCCTACATCCGCCGTGCGCTGGCGGAGTGCGACGGCCGCATCGCCGACACAGCCGCCCTGCTCGGCATCAGCCGCAAGAACCTGTGGGAAAAAATGCGCAAGCTGGAGATGATCGAGGCCTGATCGGACCTCAAGTTCGACGCCGGTATGGCTTTCCCGCGAGAGCGGAACGTCGTTCGGCGGTGCGCAAGCCCAGGATTGGGCGCGCACATATTTTCAATGCACCGTACAGACCATACAGGGATCGAAGCTGCGCACGACGTGATGGATGGCCGCTGGCAGCGGCTCGGTGGCGCTGGCCGGCAGGCCCGCCAACGCCTGCTCCAGCGCTCCGGGTTGTCCTTGGGAATCGCGCGGCGAGAAATTCCAGGTCGTCGGCGCAACGATCTGGTAGTTGTGAATGCGACCGCGACGCACGGTGATCCAGTGCCCCAGCGACCCTCGCGCCGCCTCGATGAGTCCGACGCCCGAGGTTTCATTGGCGGTCTGACCGGTAATGCACCAGGGATCGCCCGGCGTCAATTCGGCCAGCCAGCGCTCCATGGCGGGCAGCACCAGTGCCAGTTCCAGCAAACGCGCCACGACCCGGGCGGCGACGCTGCCGCCACCGACGGCAACCATGTCGCGCACCAGGGCATGCCCCGCCACCATCTGGCGTGCCAGCGCGCCGGTTTCCACCACCTGCCCAGCCAGGCGCGGCGCCTTGCACCAGGAATAGGCCCCGTCCTTTTCCGCCACCGGCAGCGTGCTGCCGGTGGCGGGATGCTGCGGCAAGCCGGCGGCGGCATACCACGAATGAGTAATGTCCTCTTCAATCGCCGCGATATCCAGCGCCGCCGCTGCGGCATGCCAGGTGCCCGCAGGGAACAGACGCCGATCTCCTTCGCCGTAGCAGCCGTAGCTCATGAAGCGGTCCGTGCCGCGCCCGAGATGCCACAGGTCGAGATCCTCGGCGATGGCGAGGAAAGCCCTCAAGTCGCCGCCGCCGCGCTGCGTCCGCCATGTATCCAGACTGGCGCGACTGTCGAGCGCCGCGATTTCCTCCAGGCGTGCGCCGAAGGTGACGGTCTCAAGAAATTCGCGAAACTCGCGCAGGCTGCGATGCAGACGGAAAATCTCCGAGCTCTGCAAGGGCCGCGTCGACCCGCCGGGTTGCACGGCCAGCGTATGCGGCCATTTGCCTGCCAGCAGGCCCATCATCTGCATGAAGCGGGCGCGTGCCGGCAGGACCTGATTCGGTGCGCTGCCCAGCGTGGCGCGAAAGCGTTCGACCGTCGCTGCGTGCCAGGGGCGGCCGGCATAGTCGGCGCGAGCAAAATCGGGCATGAAGAACAGGTAGAAATGCGTCAGGTGATCGGCCAGGTTCTCGGTCGCCAAGGTCAAATTGGCCGCCAGGCGGCCATTGCGCGGCGGCTCGATCGCGGCGGCATCGGCCAGCGCCAGGGCCGACGCGGCTGATTGGGCGACCGAACAAATGCCGCAGATGCGCGGTACCAGAACCAGCGCATCGGCCGGCAGCTTGCCTTGCAGGATCTGCTCGAAGCCCCGGTACATCGGCGAGTTCACATAGGCGGCCGCAACCTGCCCGTCGGCAATGTCAAGCGTGATTTCGAGATCGCCTTCGACGCGATTGAAGGGTCCGACGATGCGTCGTGTGCCCATTTCAGCCGCAGCCGCCGCGCCTGGTGCTGAAAGAACCTAGGTTAGCCTTCATTGAATCCCCGCTTCCTGCCCCGCTTGACTGAAGGTGCGCGCAATTGGTGATCGGCCGTGGCGTTTTCGCGCACCCGCGCCGGCGTCGCCGATTTGGACAGCGCCGCCAGGGCGATGAACCAGGCCTTGGGCATGTCTGCGGGCAGGCCCAGTGGAATGCCGGCGACTTTCGGCGTCGTCTCGAACGGATGGCCGGGCTCCTCGAAACCCGGTTCGGTGCAGCGGATGCAGGCGTAGCCGCCACGCAGGCAGGAGCCCTCGCCGTTCCACAGGCGCTGGTTGCAGTCGGCATGGGCCTGGGTGCCGCCGCAGCCGAGGTGCTCCATCAGGCAGCCTTGATCCGAGGGCTTCTGCGCGCTGGCCTTGAACTCGTAATATTCGTTGCGCGGGCAGCCGTGATGCACCAGTTGATCGGCGAAAAAACGCGGTCGCCCGTAATCGTCGAGATGCTGTGCGCCGATGCGGCCGTGGGCCAGCGCCGCCAGCGTCTCGGTGATCCAGTCGGGATGGGGCGGGCAGCCGGCGACATTGATCACCGGCAGGCCGCGGCGATCGCGGAAGTCCGGCCCGAGCAAGCCGCCGACGTCCTCGCCGTCATACTGCAGGCCGCAGGCATCGGTCGGATTCATGCCGGCCGCAGTGATGCCCCCCCAGGAGGAACAACTGCCCACCGCGACCACATGCTGCGCGCGGGTCGCAATCTGCCGCACCCATTCGATCATCGGCTGCGCGCCGCCGAAGCGGTGAAAGCCGCCCGTGCCGCGCGGCCCGCGCAGCAGCGAACCTTCGATGCAGAGCACATCGACGGCGATCTGTCCGCCGGCACATTGCGCGATCAGGTCGCACGCTTGATCGACGCCCGCTTCGGAAACACTCGGATGCCACAGCAGTTCGATGCCTTCGTCGGCCAGCACGCGAAACAACGGCCCGTGCTCGCCGCCCAGCCATGACAAGGTACAGCCGCCGCAACCGCCCGACTGGAGCCAGAGCAGGTTCATGCCAGCCTCCCGCCGGGCCGCCCCAAGGGGCGAAGGCGGGGCTGCTCCGCGCCGCCGCAGCCGGTCGGCTGTGCATAGCCGAGCGTGGGGCGCGCGCCGGGGGATAGGTCCATCATTGGCTGTCTCCCAGGCCAAGGCGGGTCAGTTTCATGCGCAGCCCGACGCGCGTCAGGCCGAGATCTTCCGCCACCCGCGTCTTGTTGCCGCGATGACGGCGCAGGGCCTCGCCGATCACCTGCGCCTCCACCTGATCAAGCCGGTCCTTGAGCGTCCCGCCCTCCGCATCCAGCACGGCGCTCGGGTTCCTCAACGCGCTCGCCGACTGCCGCACACGCGGTGAAAACAGCTCGGAGTCGAGCAATTCCCCTTCGCCCAGCGCCAGCGCGCGCAGCACTTCATTCTGCAGTTCGCGCACGTTGCCCGGCCAGTGGTGGGCGACCAGGCATTGCATCGCCGCGTCGGAAAATCGTCGTCCCGGACTCTGTCTGCCGGGGACGTCGCTTCGCGAGCCGGCAAGCGCCGACTCCTTGAACATGCTGGCGACGATCAGGGGAATGTCCTGCGGCCGTTCGCGCAAGCTGGGCATGTAGAAGGTGATGCCGGCGATTCGATAGTAGAGGTCCTGGCGAAAGCGGCCGCTGGCGACGTCTGCTTCGAGATCGCGGTTGGTCGCGGCGATGATGCGCACATCCACCGACACCGGACGCGGACTGCCGACCGGTCGAACTTCACCCTCCTGCAGGGCGCGCAGCAGCTTTACCTGGAAGGCCGGCGACGTGTCGCCGATCTCGTCCAGAAACAGGGTGCCGCCGTCCGCCTGCTGAAACAGGCCGATGCGGTCTTCATGGGCACCGGTGTAGGCGCCGCGCTTGTGGCCGAACAGTTCGGCTTCGAGCAGGGTATCCGGCATGGCGCCGCAGTTCTCGACCACGAAGGGCCGCTCGGCACGCTCGCTGGCATAGTGGATGGCCCGCGCCAGAAGCTCCTTGCCGGTGCCCGATTCACCGGTGACCAGCACCGAAAGCTCATGGCCGGCGATCTTTTGCGCCAGTGCGCAGATAGCGTTCAAGGGACTGTCCGCCGCCCGCGTCAAGCGATCGAAGCCGAACTGGGCGCGCACCTTGCTGCGCCGGCCGGCGACGCGCTTCACGAGCTGGTCCGGGCTGTCGCGCAACTCCAGCGACAGGCGCTGGTTCTCCTGCTGCAGACGCCACAACTCGGCCGCACTTTTCAGCGTCAGCAGCAGTTGCTCGGGATGCCAGGGCTTCAGCAGGTACTGCCAGATGCCGGCGTCGTTGATTCCCGAAATAATGTCCTCGGCATCGGTGTAGCCGGAGAGGATCAGGCGCACCGTTTCGGGCCACTGGCTGCGCACCCGGCGCAGGAATTCGACACCCTGGGTGCCCGGCATGCGCTGGTCGGAGAGCACTATATGGACGAACTCGCGCCCCATGATGAGTTCGCCCTCCTCCGCTGAGGGCGCCGTCAGAACCGTGAAGTCTTCTTCCAGCGTACGACGCAGCGCTTCCAGCGAACGCAGTTCGTCATCGACCACCAACACGGTGAGGGGGGTGCGCGCCTTCACATTGGCACCTTCCAGCCGAGATCGCGGTGGCGCGCGAGGTGACGCGGGGTCCACGAGGCGAGCGACTTGCGCACGAAGTGGTGGCGGGCAACGTGATAGCTCGGATCGAAGCCGTAGAAATTGCGCCGCATATGGCTCAGCTCTTCTTCGCGATAGGAGGCCAGCGGCTTTTGCGCTTCGTCCTGCGCGCGACGTTCGCGCTTGGTCGCAAGCTGCTGCGCGAGATCGGGGGCGGCGGCAATCTCCGCGGCGCGGCGTGCGACGTCGATGCGAAAAGCCTGGGGATCGCCCGCCAGGCAGGCATCGCCGAATCCGATCGCCACGGCGCCCTGCGCCGTCAGCGGCTGCCGGTTGCGCATGATGTCACGCGCGCCTTCCTCGCCCACGCGACGCGGCAGCAGATAGGTCCAGTACTCGGAACCGTAGAGATTGCCCATGTTCTTGTAGTGCGGATTGAGCATCACGCCTTCGCGCGCCCAGACCAGGTCCGCCGCCCGCGCCAGGAAACAGCCGCCGGCCCCGGCATTGCCCGCCAGCGCGGCGACGGTGATCTGCGCCTCGGTTTCGATCAGTTCGCGCGCCAGATCATTCATCGCGTTGATGTTGTTCCAGGACTCGTCGGCCGGCGAACCGTCGCCCAGGCTTGCCGCCTCGATCACGTTGAGATGAATGCCATTGGACCAGAAATCGGCGCCGCCCATCAAGACCAGTACCCGCACCGGCCGCTGCCTGGCCCAGGCCAGCGCCGCGCGCAGGCGGCCGCATTGCGCGGTCGACATGGCGCCGTTGTAGAACTCGAAATGCAGGAAGCCGACGCCGCCGGTCTCTTCATAGGCGATGTCCTGCCAGGTAGCGCTGTCGCTGCGCCACCAGCCCTCCAGCGGCGCGTCGGGCAGCGCGGCCGACTCGGCGGCGAAGGCCAGCGCGGCCGGCAGCTTGAAGTCGCCGGCGCGCTTGGCGTGGCCGATCCACACCGCGCCATCGAGCGTTTTACGCAGCACCGCGGTCTCGCGCCGGACCAGCAGATCGCCTGGCCGGCTGTCCGCTGCGCCGCGCAGAACAGCCTCAGGCCAGGCATCGAAGACATGGCAGGCGACGCCGAACAGCGTATCGGCGACACCGGGAAAGCCGTCGGCGGCGTTGATCTTGCGCAGCACGGTCGCCGTGTCATCGCTCGCCCAGTCGATCGCGCGATCGGCCTGCTGCATCAGGGGCCGCAATCCGCCGCGCACCTCGCGGCACTCGGCCAGCGGCGTCGGCAGGAAATCGTCTGCGGCAAAACGCTCCACCGCCTGCAGCACGGCGGTTGTGGCGGCCTGCATCACCTCGTTGCGGTAGATGCTCGACTTCTTTGCCGCGCGCAGCGGAAATGTGGCGCTGGCCCAGATCGGTCCGGCGTCCATCTCCGCCTCGGCCTGCAGCACCGTGACGCCCCACTCGCTCGCGCCGCCCTGAATCGCCCAGTCCAGCGCCGACGGCCCCCGATCGCCGACGATGCCGGGATGGACGACGAGGCAAACGTGGCGCGCCCAGATCGATTCGGGAATCGCCCGACGCAAATAGGGCGCGACGATCAGATGCGGCTTGAACAGCGCGACCGCCTCTTCCGCCACGCTGTCGGCAATGTCGAACTCGATCGACACTTCATGCCCGCGCCCCTGAAGCTCGGCGCCGAGGCGCTGCGTCAGGCTGTTGAAGGCGTGGGTCAGGAGCAGGATGCGCATCAGCAATCCATTCAGCAAATTCTCGGCAGCTGATCGCCGGCCAGCCAATCGACGATGCGGCGGCCGCCGAAGGCCGTGGTGAGCTGGACGAAGTGGTGATCGTCGGCGATCACGTCGCCGATGAAGCAGGCCTCCCGTCCCAGCGGATGGGCGCGCATGGCATTCAGCACCAGTTCGGCATCGAGCGCCGAGCAGATCGCGATCAGCTTGCCCTCGTTGGCGACATACAGCGGATCGAGACCGAGAAACTCGCAGGCCGCGGACACCACCGGCTTCACCGGGATCGCCTTTTCGTAGAGCATCATGCCGACGCCGGACTGGCCGGCGATCTCGTTCAGCGTCGCTGCCAGCCCGCCGCGCGTCGGGTCACGCAGGCAGCGCAGGCCGGCGCCCGTCGCCAGCATCGCGGCAATCAGGCCGTTCAACGCGGCGGTGTCGGACTCGATCGGCGCGTCGAAGGAAAGATTTTCGCGCTTGCTCATGATCGCCACGCCGTGGTCGCCCAAGGAGCCCGAAACGAGAATAACGTCGCCGGGACGCGCCAGGCTGCCACCGAGTTCGAGGCCGTCGGGCAACACGCCGACTCCCGTGGTGGTGATGAAGACGCCGTCGCCCTTGCCGCGCTCGACCACCTTGGTGTCGCCGGTCACCACCGGCACACCGGCTTCGCGTGCGGCGTGGGCCATCGATTCGACGATGCGCGCCAGGTCGGCCAGCGGGAAACCCTCCTCCAGCACGAATCCGGCGGCCAGATACAGCGGCGTGGCGCCCATCACCGCAACGTCGTTGACGGTGCCATGCACCGAAAGGCAGCCGATGTCGCCGCCGGGAAAGAACAGCGGCGAGACGACGTGGCTGTCGGTAGACATCACCAAGCGTCCGGCCCGACCGTTGATAGTCGGCGCCGGCAACACGGCGCCATCATTGCCCTGCCCCAGGTATTCGTTGCCCAGGTGCCTGGCGAACAGCTCGGAGATCAGTTGCACCATCGAGCGACCGCCCGAGCCGTGGGTCAGGTCGACGCAGCCATGTTTCAGATCGAGCGGCCGTACATAACCGCTCCGAATTTTTCCCTGGGCCTCTGCCATTTAGTGCATATCCTTGTAACGTCCATAGCTGTAGTGCGCGGCGCAGGCGCCTTCCGAACTGACCATGCAGGAACCGATCGGATTCTCCGGCGTGCACACCGTGCCGAACAGCTTGCAGTCCTGCGGCTTCTTCACCCCGCGCAGGATCGCACCGCACTCGCAGGCCTTGTTGTCGGGCACCGAGCGGTAGTCCAGATTGAACTTGCGCTCGGCATCGAACGCGGCGTACTTGCGCCGGATCCTGAGCGCGGAATAAGGCACCACCGACAGGCCGCGCCATTCGAATTCGCGGCGCAGCTCGAACACCTCGGCGACGCGGTCCTGTGCCTTGACGTTGCCGTCGCGACTCACCGCGCGCGCGAACTCGTTCTCCACCTCGGCGCGGTCCTCATTGACCTGGCGCACCAGCATCAGGATGGCCTGCATCACGTCCAGCGGCTCGAACCCGGCGATGACGACGGGTTTGCGGTATTCCTCGGCGAAGAATTCATAGGGCCGACTGCCGATCACCGTCGACACATGCGCCGGACCGATGAAGCCGTCCAGCGGCACGGTGCCCCATTGGCGGACCTCCGGCGATTCGAGGATGTTGCTGATGGCCGACGGCGTCAGCACATGACAGCAGATCACGCTGAAATTCGCCAGGCCCTCAGTCTGCGCCTGCTGGATGGCAACTGCGGTCGGCGGCGTGGTGGTCTCGAAGCCGATGGCGAAGAACACCACCTCGCGCGCCGGATTGTCGCGCGCAATCTGCAAGGCATCGAGGGTCGAATACACCATGCGGATATCGCCGCCGCGCGCCTTGGCCTTCATCAGCGAGAGGCCGTCCGAGGCCGGAATGCGCAAGGTGTCGCCGTAGGTGCAGAGGATCACGCCCTGCTTCAGCGCCAGATCGATCGCCATGTCCACGCGGCCGATCGGCAGCACGCAGACCGGGCAGCCGGGGCCATGCACCATGTGCACCGTGGGCGGCAGCAGATCGGTCAGGCCGTAGCGCGAGATGGCATGGGTGTGGCCGCCGCAGAACTCCATGAAGCTGTAGCTGCGACCCGCCGCGACCTCGGCACCGATGCTCAGCGCAAGATTCTTGGCCAGTTCGCCGTCGCGGAACTCGTCGATGTATTTCACGAAGTTGCTTTTGCCTCCAATGCGCCCGTCTCGTTCAGCCCGGCAAACAGGGCCAGCGTCTTTTCGGCTTCCTCGGGATCGAGTTTGCTCAAGGCATAGCCAACATGAAGAATCACATAGTCGCCGACCTGCACGTCGGCCAGCAATGCCAGCGAGATTTCCTTCCTGACGCCGCCGAGATCGACGATCGCCCAATCGTTACCTGGGCCAGCGCCGTCCGCCTGGATACCGCTTCGCATAACTTCCACTACCTTGACTGGGATCGCCAGACACATGTTCAGTTTCCTATGGTTTCGAGCGCGACCCAGGCCTGGCCGAGGCTGATGCCGGCGTCGCCGGGGGACACCTGGCGCGGGCGCCGCACGAGCAGCCCGCGCCGCGAAAGAGTGTCGTGCAGACCTGCCGACAACAGGTGGTTGAAAAAACAGCCGCCGCTCCAGACCACGGTAGCGAGGCCTTGTTGTGCGGCCGACCGGGCAATCCACTCGCCCATGGCCGCGACCACTACCGCATGAAATCGCGCCGCCGCGGCATCAATCCCGCCCGCCTTGATCATCGTAAGTTCGACCAGCGCCGGCAACAGATCGAGCCGACTCGGCGTGTCGCCCGCGGCTATGGCCCAGGGCGCTGCCGACAGCGTCGGCCAGCCATGCGCCGCAATATGGCGTCGCGCCGCTTGTTCGAGGAGCATCGCGGCCTGCGCCTCGAACTGCTGATGCGCACACAGCCCAAGCAAACCCGCGGCGGCATCGAAGACGCGGCCCATGCTCGACGTCGGCGGGCAGTTGAGGCCGCGCAGCAGCATGGCCGCGACGGTGGCGGCGGCCGGCTCGCGGAAGTAGTCGACGATCTCGCCGCCGCGCCCCGCCTCGTGCAACACCGCCGCTCCCATGCGCCAGGGCTCGCGCGCCGCGCGGTCGCCGCCGGGCAGCGGCAGCGGCCGCAAATGGCCGATGCGCACGCAATCCGCGCCCGCGACGCGCAGCAATTCGCCGCCCCAGGCCGCACCGTCCTGGCCGAGCCCGACGCCGTCGAGCGCCAGGCCGAGCACCGGCTCGCGCACACCCTGTTCGGCGCAAACGGCGGCGATATGCGCGTGATGGTGCTGCACGGCGACCAGGGGCAGGCCGCGGCGCGCGGCAAACTCGATCGCCGCGCGGGTGCTGTAGTAGTCCGGGTGGAGATCGTGGGCGACCAGCTCGGGCTCGACGTCGAGCAGATCGAGCATACGAGCGACGGTTTCGTCGAGAAAGCCGCAGGTTTCTGCCGTATCCAGATCGCCGATGTGTGCCGACGGGAAGGCCTCCCCGCCGCGCGTGGCGCAAATGGTGTTCTTCAGGTGCGCGCCGAAGGCCAGCACCGACGGGCCGGAGCGCGGCAGGCGAATCGCGCGCGGTGCGTAGCCGCGGCTGCGGCGGATGAATTGCGGTGTGGCGGCAACCATTCGAATTACGCTGTCATCGCAGCGGGCGACGATGTCCCGCTCGTGACCGAGAATGAAATCGGCGATTCCGCTAAGTCGCTCGTTGGCTTCCGCCTCGTCCCGCACGATGGGCTCGCCGCCCGGATTGGCGCTGGTCATCACCAGCGCCAGGTCCTGCGCCGCCCGCAGCCACGCTGTGCCGTCGGGACGAGCAGCGGCCTCGTGAAACAGCAGGAACTGAATCGGCGTGGCCGGCAGCATGACCCCCAGCGTATCCAGCCCGGGCGCAACGCCGGCCAGCACGCCGTCGTTGCCGGGTCGCCGCGTCAGCAGCAGCACCGGCCGCTCGCGCCCCTCCAGCAGGGCAGCTTCGTCGTCCGTCACGACGGCATGCACTTCGACGCTGGCGCGGTTGGCCAGCATCACGGCGAAGGGTTTTGCTTCGCGGTCCTTGCGCTCGCGCAGGCGCATCACGGCCTGGCCGTTGCGCGCATCGCAGGCCAGATGGAAGCCGCCGAGCCCCTTGATGGCGACGATGGCGCCGCCACGCAGACGCTCCAGCGCCAGCTCGATCGGGTCACCAGCGAGCCGCTTGCCGCTCGCCTCGCGCAGGCACAGGCGCGGACCGCAGACGGGGCAACAGGTGGTCTCGGCATGGAAGCGGCGGTTGGACGGTTCGCCATACTCCACGGCGCAGACGGGACACAGGGGGAAAGGCGCCAGGCTGGTCTGCGGCCTGTCGTAGGGCAGCCCGCGTGTCACGGTATAGCGCGGCCCGCAATGCGTGCAGGTGATGAAGGCATGACGCCAGCGCCGCCCCGCCGCATCAAACAGTTCATCGAGGCAGTCGTTGCAGACGCCGACATCCGCTCCGATGGCGGTGCGCCGAACGTGGCCGCGCGCGCTATCGACAATGGCGAAGCCGTTGGCGCCCTCCGGCCTGGCATCCGCCGCGCACACGGCATCGATGCGCGCCAGCGGGGGAGCGTCGGCGCGCAGGCGCTCGATCAGCGCACCGACCCGGGCCGCCTCGCCCTCGGCGGAGATTTCGACGCCTTCGGAGTCGTTGCGCACCCAGCCGGCGATATCGAGGTCGCGCGCCAGCCGCCAGACGAAAGGCCGGAAGCCAACCCCCTGGACGATACCGGTAACGCGGATGCGGGAGGCAACCGTCATCGCATCGGGCATCAGGAGGCTGGCGACAGGTGCGCTTCCAGTTCCGCGATGGGTGGCTTCGGCGCCTCCACCGCGGCGCGCTTGCGCTCCGCGGCGGCGCTCGCGCCGCGCTCCAGCCACGCCAGCCAGGCGTCCATGCCCTCGCCCGTGGTGGCCGAGACTTCGATCACTTCGATTCCGGGATTGACCCGGCGCGCGAATTCGATCGCGCGCGGCACGCTGAAGGTCAGGTGCGGCAGCAGATCGCACTTGTTCATCAGCATCAGGGTCGCGGCACGGAACATGTCGGGATACTTGATCGGCTTGTCTTCCCCTTCGGTAACGGAGAGGATCACCACCTTGTGCGCCTCGCCCAGGTCGAAGGCTGCGGGGCACACCAGATTGCCGACGTTCTCGATCATCAGCAGCGAATCATCCGGCAGTTCGAGTTTGCCCATGGCATGGCCGACCATGTGCGCGTCGAGGTGGCAGCCCTTGCCGGTATTGATCTGGATCGCTGGCGCGCCGGTAGCCCGGATGCGC
This sequence comes from Rhodocyclales bacterium RIFCSPLOWO2_02_FULL_63_24, assembly GCA_001828935.1. GTDB lineage: Bacteria > Pseudomonadota > Gammaproteobacteria > Burkholderiales > Rhodocyclaceae > Sulfuritalea. The sequence continues at coordinate 3,536 of MHZX01000112.1, read as the reverse complement.
TCGGCATCCTGGCTGGTCTGCTGGTCGCCCTCGATCACCGCCACGCGCTGCCGGCCCTTGAGCAATTCGATGGTCTTCACCAGCAGTGTGGTCTTGCCCGAGCCCGGACTCGACACCAGGTTCAGTGCGAATATGCCGCGATCCGCCAACCGCTGGCGGTTTTGCGCGGCATAGGCGTTGTTCTTCGACAGGATGTCCTGCTCGATCTGCACCATGCGCCGGGTGCCGACTCCCGGCGCATGCGCATGGGCCGGCGCATAGCTGTGCCGGTGCGAGTGGGCCTGCGGATCTTCATGAACGTGCTCGTGAGCTGCACCCGCGACGTGTCCATGATCGTGCTGGTGAGCATGGCTATGGGTGGTGCCATCGGCATGCACGTGCTCGTGCTCGTGATGGGAATGCTCTCCGTCAATCATCACTTCGTCGGGGCCGCAACCGCATGTTGTACACATGTCTATTCTCCTTCTAGGCTACTTCGAGTTCCTTGACCCGCATTTCGGTACCGCTGGTCACCTGCATCTGATGGCTGCCGCACTGCGGGCACTCGCCAAACACTTCCGCCATGGGTACCGTCATGGCGCACTTCATGCACCAGCCGGTGCCCGGCAGCGCAATGATCTCCAACCGGGCGCCGTCGGCGATGCTGTCGCGCGTCACGGCGTCGAAACAGAACTTCATGGCCTCGATCTCGACCCCGGACAACTGCCCAATCTCCAGCCAGACCGTAGTGACTCTGGCAAATTCCTGCTGGCGCGCCGCATCCTCGATCAGTTGCAATACGCCTTCGGCAAGCGACATTTCGTGCATCGGCGTCTACAGGCCGTTGCGCACGTAATCGGCAAAACGCCGGTCGCGCGTGGCAATGTGCCAGCCGATGAAATCGAGAACCTCTGCCGCCCTGCCCGCCACCAGCGAGGAGTCGCCGGCGGCGTGACTGGCGGCGATCGACTGCAGGGCGTCCATCATCTGGATGTGGTCGTCGGCGTGATCTTCGTAGTCGTCGTAGCTTTTCAGCCGCATCAGCAATTCCTCGGACATGAAATGCGCCTCGCTATAGGCAATCAGTTGCTCAAGTATCTCTGCCACCGCAAGCGCATTGCGCTGCTCCTGCGCGGCGCTGCATAACTCCTGCAACAGGCCGAGCTGGATCTGGTGCTCGCGATCGGTTTCAGCATTCGACGCCCTGTTGAAGTCGGAAATCGACGACATCTTCGGCCTCCTTCTGTCCGCGGAAACATTCCAGTGGCGAAGGTTACCGCAAAGCGAGAAAGCGGCGGCGTGACAACGAGGGTTCGCCAAGCGGTTTCTGCGTCTTGGGTGAAGCTGCGGCTTGCTGGGCCGACGTCAACAGGGCGACCAGGGAAGCCCGGGCGGTCAGCGTCGCCGCCGACTGCGACGAGAACTGGCCCATCGGTGAAAACAGCGGGCAACTCTGGTACTCGCCCAGTTCGGCTTCCGCACTGCCCAGAAACGCGAAATTGCCGGCCGGAAACCTGACGAAGCGGCGCTTGTTCTCGCCGGTGGAAACCCAGCCTTCGGCTTTGCCAGGTACCAGCAGCATGCTCATGCACCAGGGCGTCACCACCACCCCCAGCCAATGCCCCTGCCAGCGCTGGAAATCGACGGCTTCCACCGAAAGCGCCGCATTCAGAATCGGAACGTCGGCCATCTGCTCCCGCTGGATGCGGAAAAAGGCCTCCTCGACCACCTCGGCGGGATCGCAGTCGTGGATGCGGAAGGTCATGCCGCCTCGCCCCAGCGATTTGCGTCGCCCCCTTGCGCCATGAGGTCTTGCATCAGTGCCAGCGCCTCTTCGGCGCGCTGCGGCTCGACGCGTTCGAAGGCAAAACCGCCGGCCTGGATCAGCAGGTAGTCGCCCACCGCTATATCTTCCTCCATCAGCAGCAGGCTGACCTCGCGCGTTTGGCCGAAGCACTCGGCGAGCGCCATGCCATCGCGGACTTCGACAACACGGGAAGGTGCAGCAAGGCACATCTCAATTCTCCCCTGCGGCCAGCGGCTCCAGCGCGTAGCCGCGCGTCGCCAGTTCGGCTGCCGCCATGGCGGCCAGGACCGGAACCTTCTCGGCGACCGTTGGCGTCATTTCCATGCCCAGCTCCAGCGAAATGAACTCGACGCCGAGCACCACGATTTCCTTGGGCATGGTGTCCAGCAATTCCAGGCTGGCGAGCACGTCCGGCAGCGCGATCTGATGCGGCGACAATTTGTTGCGGAAAAACACCGGAATCTCGTCGCCGGCGATCTTCACCACCGTTCCGGGCGCCGCGCCGGTCTTGACCACGTCGAGGACGATCAGGAAATCCAGATTGGACAGATCCTCGATCATCTCCATGCCCGAGGTGCCGCCATCGATGGCCAGTACGTTTTCCGGCAGCCGGTAGGCCTGCTGCAGCGCTTCGACCGCGCGCACGCCCGCCGCCTCGTCGGTGAGTATGGTGTTGCCGATGCCGAGAACGACTGCCCGCATGAGAGGAAACCCGATAAAAAGAGGGCCGGCACCGGCCGGCCCACGCATACTAAACCGCCTTGACGGTGATTGCGGTATCGCTGTCCTTGTCGGTCAAATGGATCGCACAGGCAATACAGGGATCGAAGGAATGGATGGTGCGCAGCACTTCCAGCGGCTTCTCCGCATCGGCGATCGGCGTGTCCACCAGCGATGCCTCGTAGGGTCCCGGCTCATCCTTGTCGTTGCGCGGACAGGCATTCCAGGTCGAGGGCACCACGCACTGGTAGTTCTTGATCTTGCCGTTGTCGATCACCACCCAGTGCGACAGCGCACCGCGCGGCGCCTCGTGGAAGCCGACGCCCATCACCTCGTCCTTGGGGAACACCGGCTGGTTGAAGGTCGTCAGGTCGCCCTTGCCCATGTTGCCAAGCAAGGACGTCCATTGATCGGCCAGCATATCGACATTGACGCAGCACGAAATCGCGCGCGCGGCATGGCGACCGATGGTCGAATGCATGGCGTCCAGCCCGACCTTGGTCTTGGCCAGCGCGGAAACCGTGTCGAGCGCGGCCGTCGCGTATTTGGTGGTCGGCGCATGACCGGCGGCGAGGCCGTTGATCACGCGCGCCAGCGGACCGACCTGCGCCACCTTGCCGTAGAAGGTCGGCGATTTGAGCCAGGAATACTTGGCGTCGTCCTTGAAGTCGGTGTAGTTCGGCACCGTCTGGCCGGCGTAGGGATGCAGCGGGCCGGACTTGTCGTAGTTGTACCAGGAATGCTTGACCGACTCCTCGACACCCTTGATCCAGTAGTCGTCGTTGAAGCTCTTGATCTGCTTCTGCTTGCCCAGGTCGCCCGCCTCGACAAAACCGCCGGGAAAGCCGAACTGGGTACCCTTGGTATCGAGCGGAATGTCGGGCACCGACAGGTAGTTGGTGACGCCGCGGCCGACCTTGGTCCAGTCGGCGTAGAAGGCGCCCACCGCGGCGACGTCGATCAGGTACACGTTCTTGACGAAGTCCGACAGCTCGTCGATGAAGCCCTTGATCGCCATCAGGCGTTCGAC
>MHZX01000111.1 GCA_001828935.1 Rhodocyclales bacterium RIFCSPLOWO2_02_FULL_63_24 | reverse complement strand
TTGGCGACGCCGCCGACGGCGACGTTCTGGATGTGCGGCGTCTTGGCACCGAGAATCGACACGATCTTGTTCGCCTTGCGCTGCACCTCCAGCGCCTGCAGGTAGTGCGCCACGGCGAGCAGGTTCACTTCGGGCGACAGCTTCATCGCCGGATGTCCCCAGTAGCCGTTGGTGAAGATGCCGAGCTGGCCGCCATTGACGAAATGCTTCAGTCGCTCATGCACGCGCTTCATCTCGTGCTTGTTGTTGAGATGCCAGGACGACAGGCTTTCGCCGAGAATCGCCGTCTTGTCCGGATCGGCCTTCAGCGCGGAGGTCACATCGACCCAGTCGAGCGCCGAGAGGTGATAGAAATGCACAATGAAGTCATGCACCGAGTGCGCCAGGATGATCAGGTTGCGGATGTACTGGGCGTTGAGCGGAATCTCCATCTTCAGCGCGTTTTCCACGGCCCGCACCGAGGTGATGGCATGCACCGTGGTACATACGCCGCAGATACGCTGGGTGATGGCCCAGGCATCGCGCGGATCGCGGCCGAGCAGGATCAGTTCGACGCCGCGCCACATCTGGCCGGACGACCAGGCCTTCTTGACGCGGCCGCCATCCACGTCCACGTCGATGCGCAGGTGGCCTTCGATACGGGTGATCGGATCTATCGTTATGCGTTTGGACATTTTTGTCTCCGTGCTTCAGTGGATGGCTTCTTCCCGGGGCAACACCGGGAAGCGACGGGTGATGATGATGTAGCCGAGAACTTCGACGGCGAACATGCCCGCCGTGACCAACACTTCGGCGAGCGTCGGGAAGTAATTGAAGTCGCCGCCGGTCTCATAGCCGATCAGGAAGCCGTCGAGACGCATCAGCGCCCCGCCCAGCATCAACAGCACCCCGGCAAGAAACAGCTTGGCCGGATTGCGCCGGTTGGACTCGGCCCCGATCAGGATCAGCGGCGCGATGAAGCAGGCCATTTCCAGCCAGAACATCAACGCCTGGACCGATGGCACAAAGGCCTTGGGCAAGGCGCCGCGCACCACCACGTCGCCGAGGCGGACCACGACGAATGTTGCGAGGATGCCCAGCATGATCTTCGCCATCGGCGTCAGCATGTGCATCTCGATCTTGCGCCGGTAGGCCGTCGATGTCAGGCAGGACTCGAACAGCACCACCGCATAGCCCATGAAGATCGCCGACAACAGATACAACAGCGGCAGCACCGGCGTCTGCCACAGCGGGTGGACCTGTCCGCCCATCACCACCAGCAGGGTGCCCAGCGAGGACTGGTGCATCATCGGCAGCACGGTGCCCAGCGCGATGATGAAGAACATTGCCTTGCCCACTTTCTTCTTGGCGTCGTGCCTGCCCATCTGCTCCAGAACCACGGGCGAAAACTCGATCCACATCACCACGATGTAAAGCGTGATGCACACCGCCACCTCGAACATCACCGAGGTCGGATTGATCGAGCCGGGCCAGAACATGTTCCACACGTTCCACCAGCGGCCAAGGTCGAACATGACCCCGGCACCGGCCAGCGTGTAGCCGAACAGGCTGGCCAGCAGGGCTGGCCGCACCAGCGGGTGGTACTCCCCCTTGTTGAAGATGTAGACCAGCATCGCCACCGAAAAGCCGCCGCAGGCGAGGGCCGAGCCGATCACGACATCGACCGCGATCCAGATGCCCCACGGATAGCCGTCGTTGAGCGCGGTCACGGCGCCCAGTCCGAACAGGAAACGCACGACCAGGATCGCCGCCATCAATGCGATGAGCACGAAGCAGCTCAAGGTCACCGCATTGACCAGGTTTCCGCCTACCGGCGCGGGCGCCGCATGATTATTATTGGCCATGATCAGCTCCCTCCCTTGTCGGATTCATCGTCGTCAGGCTTGACGTTGCGCTTGGCGACCCAGGTCATCGCACCCAGTACGGCGAAAGGCATCACCAGATTGCCGTAGAGCGTGTGCTGGATGGTTTCGGACAACGCTGCAGCTGCGTCCGGCGGCAGCTTGGGCATGCCGACCTTCTCGAAGTTGACCGCGGAGAGCTTGAGCACCTGGGTGCCGCCGTACTCTTTCTCGCCATAGACGTGCTGCAGGTACTTGCCGGCCGGCGTCTCGTAGCTCTGGTCCGGCTCGTGGCGCCAGCCGAGGCGCATTTTCGCGCCCTTGCCGTCCTCCTTGCCCTGCAACATCTTTTCCTGTGCCGGACGCAGACGACCACGCGGGAAGCGGTTGCGCTCACCCGGTTTCATCGCCAGGCGGCGCTTGGCCTCGGCCAGCAGATCCTCGGTGCGGCCGAACAGCGTAGCGCCGGTCGGGCAGACCTCGGCGCAAGCCGAATAGTGGCCGTCCTTGTGACGATGGCGACACAACTCGCACTTGCCGATGCGGCCGGTGGGCGAATCGTATTGATATTTCGGAATACCGAAGGGACAGGCGGCGACGCAGTAGCGGCAGCCGATGCACTTGTCGGGGTTGTAGCCGACCACGCCGGTCACCGGGTCCTTGGTCATCGCCGACACCGGACAGGCCGAAACGCAGGACGGATCGCCGCAATGCATGCAGGAGGTCTTCATGAACGCATAACCGTTCGTCTCCTGATCCTTCGCATCCATGGTGCCGTTGCGGTACATCTTGATCAGGTTGAAGGTATAGCCGGAGGTATCGAGCGGTGTATCCCACAGGTGATCCACCGTGGAAAATTCAGGGGGATTGTGGTTGGCCTCCTTGCAGGCCGCGACACAGGCCTTGCAGCCGACGCAGAGCGTGGCATCGTAGAGCAGGCCGAGCGCTTCGGGCGGCCGTGGCCGGGTTTCCCTGGCGCGCACAGGAGTCGCCACGGCGCCTGCCGTAGCCGCCGCCCCGCCCGCGAGGACACCCTTGAGGAAATCTCGCCGGGTGCCCATGATCACACCTGCGCCTTGTCAGCGGCGGGTTTGCCAGCCCCGCCGGCGTCCTTGGCGCGCTCGGCTTCCTCGGCCGCGTGCGACAGACCGAGGTTGCGCGTCAGCATGATCGCCGCGCCTGCGGCCGCCCCGGCAACCGCGGCCACGGCGGCCGCCGAGGCGAAGGAAGCGGCCTTGCCCTGCTCCTCGACGATGCGCGGATATTGCAGCGGCGGCGTAACGTTGAGCATCTTGGCCACCTGATGGATCGGCTTCTGGAAGCCCACGCCTTTCTCGGTGCAGCCGATGCAGGGATGGCCGCAACCGACCGGCCAGTTGTTCTCGCCCGCGTCGCCAAAGCCCAGCGTCGAGCAGTTGGCATAGGTTTCCGGCCCCTTGCAGCCCAGCTTGTAGAGGCAGTAGCCCTGGCGGTGACCGGCGTCGCCGAATTGCATGGCGAAACGCCCGGCGTCGAAATGGGCGCGGCGCTCGCAGTTTTCGTGGATCAGCCGCGAGTAGGCAAACTTGGGACGGCCCAGCTTGTCGACTTCGGGCAGCTTGCCGAAGGTCAGGAAATGCACCACGGTCGCGAGGAAGTTGTAGGGATTGGGTGGGCAGCCGGGAATCGTCACCACGGACTTGCCGAGTACCTCGGCAACGCCAGCGGACCCGGTCGGGCTGGAGTCGGCGCCGGAAATCGAGGGGATCGTCGAGGGCATGCCGCCCCAGGAAGCGCAGGAACCGATGGCGATCACCGCTGCTGCGTCCGCCGCGCATTCCTTGACCAGATCGATCGCGGTATGGCCGCCGATCTTGCAGTAGATGCCGTTGTTCTTGGTCGGGATCGCGCCCTCGACCACCAGCACATACTTGCCCTTGTTCGCCTTCATGGCCTCCTTGCGCGCGGCTTCGGCCTGGTGGCCGGCGGCCGCCATCAGGGTCTCGTGGTAATCGAGGGAAATCACGTCGAGGATCAGCTTTTCCAGCGTCGGGTGCTCGGCGCGCAGCAACGATTCCGAACAGCCCGTACATTCCTGGAAGTGCAGCCAGATCACCGAAGGCCGCTTGGCCGCTTCGATCGCCTTGGCTACCGCGGCCTCCGCTCCGCTCGGCAGGCCCATGGTCACGGCCAGCGTGGCGCAAAACTGCAAAAACTCCCGTCGCGGCATTTCCAGGCGCTGCTCGATCTCCTGCAGCGTCTTGCGGCTGGTTTCAAAGATTTCGTTCCTGTTGCCCATTTTTGCTATCTCCCTCTAGAGCCAGGCCGCGTCCGGACCTGATACTGAAAGGGGTGATGCAAGTCCCGCACCAGTTTGGTGAAACCCGCGCTGCTACAGTCAATTCAAGGGCTTGAGTGCTGTGCAGTGCAGCATTAGCGAGGGCATATGATTACCTGGTTGCCGCATTACTAACCAGCTAACGGAGTCACTGGTGGCGAAATGCGCGCCATGGCGACGCAAGGATCATTGCCAGCGAAACGCTTCAGCGAATGAAGGACAATGCGAACCCAAGTGCCGCGCAGACGCCGATCACTTTCATGATGTCGGCTTTGTATTTCCACAGCGCAATGAAAGCTGCGGCAGCGATGACAACGGGAATCACGTCGAACGGTCCGGCGAAAGGTGCGGCCTCCGTCGCCTTGGGCCAGAACGTGTGCCAGGCGAAGAAGGTGGCGAGGTTGAGAATCACCCCGACCACCGCGGCCGTGATGGCCGTCAGCGGCGCGGTGATTTTCAGCTCGCCGCGCGTGGCTTCCACCAGCGGACCGCCCGCCAGGATGAACAGGAAGCTCGGCAGGAAGGTGAAGAAGGTCGCCACGGCGGCGCCGGCGACGCCCGCCGCAAGCGGATCGGCGGCCACCGCCTTGCTGACGCCGCCCAGGTAACCGACCCAGGTCACGATCATGATCAGCGGCCCCGGCGTCGTCTCGCCCAGGGCCAGGCCGTCCATCATCTGCGGGCCGGTGAGCCAGCCGAAATGCTCCACCGCATTCTGATAGACGTAAGGCAGCACGGCATAGGCGCCGCCGAGCGTGAGGAAGGCCGCCTTGGTAAAGAATTCGCCCATCTGGAGGAGCTCGGCGTGGCCGCTGAGCGCCAGCAACGAAAGCGCCCAGATAGCGGCGAAGACGATCACGGTGACGGCAAGCTTGCGCCAGGAAAACGCCGCGTGCGCGGGCGGCGGCGTGTCGTCGTCGATCAGCGCCGGGCCATAGGTCTTGTTCGCGGCGCCATGTCCGCCACCGCCCTTGAACTTGGCCGGCATCAGCTTGCCGCCGAGCGCGCCGAGCAGGCCGGCGCCGAGCACGATCCACGGAAAGTCGATCCTGAAGAAGAAGATGCCGACGAAAGCCAGTGCGGCAATGCCCAGCAAGACTTCGTTCCTGATCGCCCGCGAACCGATGCGCCAGGCGGCGAACAGCACCACGGCCACCACGGCCGGCCGGATGCCGTTGAAGATGCCCCGCACCGCCGCCACGTCGCCGAACGAAAGATAGATGCCGGCCAGCAGCGAAAGCAGCACGAAGGATGGCAGGAAGAACAACACGCCGGCCATCACCGCGCCGCGCACCCCATGCAGCAGCCAACTGATGTAGATCGCCAACTGGATCGCCTCCGGCCCCGGCAGCAGCATGCAGTAGTTGAGCGCGTGCAGGTAGCGATGCTCGGAGATCCAGCGCCGACGCTCGACCAGCTCCTGATGCATCATGGCGATCTGTCCGGCCGGACCGCCGAAACTGATGAAGCCCAGCTTGAGCCAGTACTTGAAGGCCTCGCCGGGAGTCGGCGCCGGCGGCACGGCGCTCGTGTCTTCACCCATGCGCAATCTCCTGCTGGAAGTTGTGGTACAGGTTGTCGAAGACGCGGCTCGCCTCGGCCAGCAACTTGTCGTCGTTGGGCGCGGCGGCGCGCGCGCCGGCCAGCACCGCCTCGACACCGGCCGCCTCGGCCACCGGCACGCCGCCGACATCGAGGCAATGCACGATGGCGGCGATGCGCGCCAGCGCCGGATCGCGGTCGAGACCGAAGCTCGCCGCCAGCGCTTCAAACGTGACATGACCGCCGATGTGAGTGAAGGCCGCGCCGTCGAAGTCGAAACCGAGCGCCGACTTCGGGCATTTGCGCGGGTTGTCGAGCCAGAGGAATTTGGCCTTCTTGTCGATAAAGCGGCGGATCAGCCAGGCCGAGGCCATGCGATCGACCCAAAGCGTCTTTCGCGTCGCCCAGGTGCGCCCCTGAAAGTCGGCGCTGGCGAGACGGCGAATCCGGCCGGATGCCACCGACGGTTCGCCGCTGGCGGCCGACTCAAGCGCGGCCAGGGCCTCTTCCGCCTGGCGCCTGGCCTCGCCGGGAAAATAGTCGATGGCGACGACGGCGGTCAGTTCCCGCCGCAGCCCGCGCAAGGCCTTGGCATTCCCCGCGTCGACCGCGGCCATCGCCGCCAGCAGGCGGGCGTACTCCGGGCCGCGATCGAACAGCGCGACGATTTCCGCCTGCTGTCGCTCGTCGCGCCCGCCGATACGGTACAACTCGGCAGTGCCCTGCGTGGCCCGGATGTCGTCGGCGATCAGTGTCAGCGCCGCCGCGTGGTCGGCGGACTCGGGCAGCAGATACACCCCGTCGCGCAAGGTGGCGCACCCCAGGGCGCGCAAGGCTCGCCAGATACGCATGCGGCCGGCCGATTGCCGGGTGGGCAGACTGACAAACAGGGCGAGGAACTCCATGGAGCGTTACATCGCTTAAAAGATGTAACAACTATAACTTATTTAGTTACTAAGTTACATCATTTCCTAAGCTAGGCCTCACCGCGCCCGACGAAGGAATCAGTGCCTGTGGCCGGCCTTCGGCCTCATCGCCGGAGTTGAGGCCGCCGGCTCAGGATAGCGGATCACAACGATCTGTTCGTCGGGTTCAAGCCAGAACTCGCCGTGCGGCCCCTTCGCATTGCCGGTGATCAGCAGGATCAGGCCGTCCTCGGAGCGCACTTCAGTGACGGTTTCCCAGGCGAAGGTGGGATGGGCGTTGCTTCCCGTGCCGTTGTAGATGTGGTCGTTCACCCTGACCTCCGATGCCGCCACGGTAATCTTGTTGGTCATGACCGGTGTTCCCTCCTGCTGCGCATTTCACCAGAAATACGGGTCTCGCGCAGGAGTTCAGGCCAGTGGCTGAAACAGCACATCGAGGTCGCTGGCGGTAATCAGGTGCCCGCCGCCCTCCTCGCCCGATGTTCCCTTCTTCATCAACTGGTCGGCCAATCCGCGTTTGCGGTTCTGCAGGGCGAGGATTTTTTCCTCCACCGTGCCCTGCGTCATCAGCTTGTAGACGAACACCGGCTTGTCCTGGCCGATGCGATGCGCGCGCGCCGTGGCCTGCTCTTCGACGGCGGGATTCCACCAGGGATCGTAGTGGATCACGGTATCGGCGGCGGTCAGGTTGAGGCCGGTGCCGCCGGCCTTGAGGCTGATCAGGAACAGCGGCACGCGGCCTTGCTGAAAATCGTTGATCGGGGTTTCGCGGTCGCGGGTCTGGCCGGTGAGCTTGGCGTATTGGATGCCGCGCTTTTCGAGTTCGATTTCGATCAGCCCCAGCATTGAGGTGAATTGCGAGAACAGCAGCACCCGGCGGCCCTCGTCGAGCAATTCATCGAGCATTTCCATGAGCGTCGCCAGCTTGGCGGAATGGGCATGGCCTTTCTTCACCAGCGCTTCGGCGGCCGGCAGCTTGACCAGGCGCGGATCGCAGCAGATCTGCCGCAGCTTGAGCAGGGCATCGAAAATCATGATCTGGCTGCGCCCCACGCCCTGCTCGGTGAGCACCAGGCGCAGCTTGCGGTCGAAGGCCACGCGCAGCGACTCGTAAAGGTCGCGCTGGCCGCCCTCGATCTCGACCCAGCGCACCATCTCGGTCCGCGGCGGCAGGTCTTTCAGCACCTGCTCCTTGGTTCGCCGCAGCAGGAAGGGGCGCACCCGCTCGCCAAGACGGACGCGCATTTCCTCGTCGCCGAGCTTTTCGACCGGCGTGCGGAACACCTGGGTAAACCGCTTGGCGTTACCCAGCAGGCCCGGCATCAGGAAGTCGAACTGCGCCCAAAGCTCGCCCAGATGATTCTCCAGCGGGGTACCGGTCAGCGACAGCCGATGGCGCGCACGCAGCGAGCGCGCCACCTGGTGCGACTGCGCCTTGGGATTCTTGATGAACTGCGCCTCGTCCATCACCAGCAGGTGCCAGTCCTGCGCCAGCAGGGTTTCGCGGTCGCGCACCAGCAGGGGATAGGTGGTCAGCACCAGGTCGGCCTGGGCCATATCGGCGAAGTGCGCCGCGCGATCCTTGCCATGCAATATCAACACCTTCAGGTCCGGCGTGAACTGCGCGGCCTCGTCGCGCCAGTTCGCCATCAGGCTGGTGGTGGCCACCACCAGGCTGGGACGGTCGGCGCGGCCCGAGGTTTTTTCCAGATGCAGGTGCGCCAGGGTCTGTACCGTCTTGCCCAAGCCCATGTCATCGGCGAGGATGCCGGCCAGCCCGTATTCGCGGAGGAACTGCAGCCAGTCGAGGCCGACCTGCTGATAGGGGCGCAGCGTCGCCGTGAATCCCGGTGCCGGCGCGTGGTGCGCCATCCCGGAAAAATCATTCAGGCGTCGGCCCAGATCGCGCAATTCCTCGCCGCCGATCCAGTGCGTCGGCAGTTCGTCGAGGCCGGCCAGCGCGGCGGCATTGTGGCGCGACAGGCGCGGCCGGTCTTCGTCGAGAAATTCCAGCAAGGGCAGCAACCAGGCCTTGAGCCGACCGGCCGGCACCGGCAGGATGCGGCGCGCATCGAGTGCCACGGGAAATGTCTGGTTGTCTTCGAGGCTGCGCACCACGCCCAGCAGATCCGGCTGTTCGCGCAGCAGGCGCAGGAGCGGCGGCACCAGGCTCAAGCGCTCGCCAGCAACGCTGACGCCGAGGTCGAGATCGAACCAGTCGCTGCCGACCGACTCCTCGACGGCGACGAACCAGTCTTCCGCCTGGGCGATGCAATACGGGAAGTCCTCCGCCAACTGCACCGGAATTTCGCGGCCTTCCAGTTCGGGCACGCCTTCATTGAGGAAGGACAACCAGCCGACGGCATCGTTGCGTCGCGGCATCAGGCCGTCTTCGGTACCCTCAAGGCGCTGGTAATTCCCCAGGCTGTGCTGCCAGCTTTCCAGACCCAGGGATTGCAGCAGGCGCCAGACCTCGCCTTCCGCCTCCAGGTCGCGCTGCAGCGTCTGCCACTGGCCATCCACCCGCTGCCGCATGAAGGGCGAAGGCTGCTCCGCGCCGATCACGCTCAAGCCCTGCGGGTAGTCGAAATGCAGCACGGCAAGCGCCAGATCATCGTGCAAGCGGTTCATCGCGAGATGGCGGAAACGGCCCTGGGTCAGCACCAGGCGCGCAGTCGGCTTTCCTGCCGCCACGGTCTCCGGCGCATCGGGCAGCGGCAGCGGCAAATGCCTCTCGCGCGCCATTTGCGCCAGGCGCTGGCGTACCAGCGGCGCATCGGCTTCATTCAGGGGCGGTGCCTGCAGCAGTTGCTGCAACAGGCGGTCGGACAGGTCCGAGCGCAATTCGCCGACCACGCGATCCGCGGTATCGACATAGAACGGCGGCGACGTCGGGATCATCTGCAGGTTTGCCGGCAGATCAAAGGCAAGTTGCTGCAAACCGGCCGCATTGTGCGACCACGACAAGCCCAACGGCCGCGGCGCGGCCATCGTCAGCGGCAGTTCAACCAGGCCGTCGAGATACAACCGTCCCGTGCGCAGCGCCAGGCGCAGCAGCAGGGCCCCGGTTTCGCCGCTGAGGTCCACGGCTTCGTTGTAGAAATAGCCGCCACCGGCCTGCAATGCCAGGAACAGGCGCAAGGGCGGAATGTCTTCGTCGAGGATGAAGTCGCGATGGCTGCGCGCGCTGCCCAGGTCGTATGGCTGCGGCCGGTAGATCGCCGGCTTGCCGAAGCCGCCTTTCTTCAACGGTCGGCTCTTGCCCAGCGAGAGACTGGGCGCAACGCCGGGCTGCAGCAGATAGACCACCCGCGGCTGGGAGCGCAGTGCCGGCGACCTGGGCATTTCCGGCTGATCGAGGGAGCCCAGCCAGTGGAGCGTCTCGGCGCTGGGTTCGGGAAATTCGGCCGACTGCCCAGACGCCACGCCCCCCGGCCCGGACAACTCGCCGAAATCCGCGCTCTGCCCCAGGGTCAGCAATGTCGCCACGACATGCTTGCAGTTCTCCCGCATGGGACACATGCAGGAATTATCGACATCGATCGTCGCGCCCTGCCGATCGACTTCCAGCCAGAGATCGACTTCATACGCTTGCTTGCGCGTCCCCTGCACCGCCGCTTCGACGTGGACTTCGCCCGGCGCCCGCTCCACGCGCTTTATCCGCACGCGTCCCTCTGCCGCATAGGCCCGGCCACGCTGCAGGGTTCCGGCATCGAAGCGGTCGAGCAAGTCGCCTTGCAGGCAGTCAGCGGAAACAGGCTTGGAAAACATTCAAAGCAGTCAGGGTCGAGGGGCGGCGACCTTAGCACATACCGCGCTTCCAAAGTTTTTCAATGCGTGGCGCTTGGTCTCGCGACGGGTGTTGCAAGGCCTCCCAGCCCCGATCGCCCAAGAGCCGATTACTTTTTTCAACTCATTGATAAAAATATGTTTTCGTTGAATCAACACCAATTTCGTTTAGGCTATCTGAAAAATTTCATAAGGCCGGCGGCCGCCACTTTTTTGTTGCGGCATCGCCCATCTTCCCGACCGCCAACCCACTTCAGATCACGCCAATGCGCCCCGCACAACTCTCCTTCGTCCTCGAACGCGAATTTCTCAGCACCGCCCGCGGCCAACACACGCCGGTCATGCTCTGGGGCCCGCCCGGTGTCGGCAAATCGCAAATCGTGGCCCAGGTCGCCGCGCGCCATGACGCCCCCGTCACCGACATCCGCCTGTCGCAGATGGAGCCCTCGGACCTGCGCGGCATCCCCTTCCGCACCGGCGACACGGTCGAATGGGCCGTGCCCGCGCTGCTGCCCAATGAAACACGCCACGGCCCGCGCGGCATATTGTTCCTCGACGAAATCACCTCGGCACCGCCCGCCGTCGCTGCAGCCGCCTACCAGCTGATCCTCGACCGGCGCCTCGGCGAATACCGCATTCCCGCCGGCTGGGCCATTTTCGCCGCCGGCAACCGCCAGGGCGATCGCGGCGTCACCTACGCCATGCCGGCGCCGCTGGCCAACCGTTTCTCCCACTTCGAGGTCGACGTCAATCTCGACGACTGGGCCTTCTGGGCCTACGCCAACGGCATCGACGAAAGGCTGATCGGCTTCCTGCGCTTCAAGCCCGAACTGATTTTCGACTTCGACCCGGCGCGCACCCTGGCCGGCGAAATGGCCTTCCCCAGCCCGCGTTCCTGGGAGTTCGCCCACCGCGCCCTGCAGAAGTTCGGCGACCACCCCGAAATGCTCGGCGGCGCCCTGGCGGCCTGCGTCGGGCATGCGGCGGGAATCGAATGCGCCGCCTGGATCGACAGCCTCGACCGTCTGCCCGACTTCGACGCCATCATCGAGGGCCGCGAGGCCGCGGTGCCGGCCGAGATCGACCTGCAATACGCCGTCGCTGCGGCCCTCGCCGGCCGTGCCCTGCGCGTCAGGGGCAAGCCGGAGGCGGCGCAGGTGTGGGGCAATATCCTCGACTATGCGCAACGCCTGCCGCTCAAGGAAATGGGCGTGATGCTGGTGTCCGACATGCACCGCGGCATCGGATCGCCGCTGTTCGCCGTGCCGCAATTCGCCGGCTGGGCCAATGCGGTAGCGGATGTGATGCTGTATGAGTGAATCGGCCGCGGGCAAGCTCGCGGCGGCCCGCACCAAGCTCATCCTCGACAAGCCCTTCCTCGGCGCGCTGGTGTTGCGCCTGCCGCTGGTCGCGGCCGGCGCATGGTGCCGCAGCACCGGCACCGACGCGAAGAAGCTCTACTACAACCCGAGGTGGATAGACTCGCTGAGCACCGCCGAGTTGCAGTTCGCGCTGGCGCACGAAGCGCTGCATTGCGCGCTCGGCCACTTCGCCCGGCGCGGCCACCGCGTGCAGCGCAAGTGGGATCTCGCCTGCGATTTCGCCATCAACCCGCTGCTGATCGACGAAGGCCTCACGCCGCCGGCAGGCAGCCAGGTGCTCTCGCTCTATCGCGGCATGGCCGCCGAGGAAATCTATCCCTGCCTCGATGACAGCCTCGACAACGAGACCCTCGACGACCATGTCTGGGACGAGGACCAGGGTAGCGAAGGAGACCAAGGCGGCGATGCAAACCAGGACTGCGGCACCCCGCCCCCGCCAGGAGTCGGCGCCGGCGACACGCCGCAGGAATCACCCGCGGGGAACGCCGCGGACCAATCGGGCGAAGCGCCGCCGCCTTTGTCGGCGCGGGAAAAGGACCAATTGCGGCAACAGTGGCAGCGCCATCTGGCAGGCGCAGCGCAGCGCGCCCGGGAGGCCGGCAAGCTTTCGGGCAATCTGGCGCGACTCGTCGAGTCGGCGCTGGCGCCGCAGGTGTCGTGGCGCGCCGCCCTGGCACAGTACCTGTCGCAGGCCGCGCGCGACGATTACAGCTGGCTGCGTCCGTCGCGGCGCACCGGCGAAAGCTCGGGCGACGTGATCTGGCCGAGCCTGCGCAGCCATGCCGGCGATATTTTCGTGGCGCTCGACACCTCCGGTTCGATCGCCGACGCCGACCTGGCGCAGTTCGTCGGCGAACTCAACGCCATCAAGGGCACGCTGCCGGTGCGCATCACGCTGCTGGCCTGCGATGCAGCGCTGGCGCCCGACGCGCCCTGGGTCTGCGAACCCTGGCAGGAGCTGCGCCTGCCGCGCCAATTCGAGGGCGGCGGCGGCACCGCCTTCGCCCCGGTGTTCGAGTGGATAGCGCGCGAAGCCGCGCACCCCGATGCGCTGGTGTATTTCACGGATGGCGAAGCCGAGTTTCCCAAGCTGGCGCCGCACTACCCGGTGCTGTGGCTGATCAAGGGCAAGGCGCCGGTGCCCTGGGGCCGAAGGATCCAGCTCAATTGAAGACCGACCTCGCCGCCGAAGACGCACTGCGGCTCAACGTGTTGCTGGCCGGGGAGCTGCTTGCCGTGCGCATCGACGAGGGCGCAATGCTGCTGTACGCGCTGACGCCGAAAGGCGAAGCGCGGATCGGCCTGCATCCCAACTGCCGCCCCGACCTCTACCTGATGCGCGTGCGCGAACTGCTCGGCGGCCATGCACTCGGCTCGCCCGGCGGCTATCCGGTGCATCTGCGCCGCTGGACGCGCATGGGCCAGGCCAGCCCGAAGAATCTGGCAGCCCTGCTGCAACTCGGCGAACCCGAAGCGGTCACCGCCGTCGCGCTGGCGCCGACTCTCGACGACGAACTGGCGCGCCGCGCCTGGTGGGCCTTGCCGACCATGGAAGTGGCGCGCTACATGCTCGGCCATGCGGCCGTGTGCCGGGGCGCAATGGGCCCGGTGCTGGCCGACTTCCTGATCGAGCACCTGCCTTTCGAGCAAGACCCGATCCAGGCCATGAATTCGATCCGCGCCGTGATCGGCGCCGATCTGCTCGATGCCGCCGCCAGCGAACAGTTGTGGGCCAAGGCCAAGCGCCGCCCGCACTATCTGCTCGGCTTTCTTGAGCATCGGCCCGACGCCCTGCCCGCAAGTCCGGCGCGTACCCTGCCGACCGACGTGCTTGCCCAGGCCAGCGCCGGCGAGCCGTGGGCCAGCCTGCTGGCGCGCTGCTATGCACCGAGCGGACAGAGCTTCCTGGCGGCGGTCGAACTGGTCATGGAAAAGCCGCCGGCACACGATGCGGTCTATCTCCTGCTCGACATCGTCGGCGGCTATTTTGCGGCGGTGCGCAGGCTCGATCCGCCGCCCGGGATGACCGGCGCCAGCCGCCGCGAAGCCGAGGCGATGGCCGCACTGGCACGCCTCTCGAATGCAGACGCGACACCCATCCTGAGCCGCACCTCGGCCGTAGGCCCCTTGATGCGGCGCCACCTCGAACCGCTGTTCGCGCCCCTGCTCCAGCATCTGCGCGTGTTGCGGGGAAGCGTCGCGTGAAAGGCGGCATCTATCTCGACGCCGAGGCGCCGCAACTGGTCCGGCCGCACTATGCCGTCGTCAATGTGAGGCGCAGTTCGCGCAAACGTTTCCCCGAATCCTGCGTCGAACTGATGGCCGATGCCGCAACCGCGCTGGCCGGTGCCGACCCGGCGCGGGATCTGCACGCCGCCGAGGTGATGGGACCGTCGCGCTCGTCCGAAGGCGTGCGGCTCTACTACCTGGTGCGCTGGCTGGACTGATTGTCCTGGATAGCGCGGTCCCCAAAGCCGCATAGCCGCTAACCACCGTCAATGCGAGTCTTCAAGCTTAACTCGCTGATCCGAATGCGTTTACACCGCTGCCATTGTCCGGCATGGATTTTGTATGAGGAATTCAATAGACTTCATACCATCCACGCTGACGAGGCCCGCCCCGATGGATCTGCCCAACGAATGGATTGCCCTGCTCGCCCTGGTGTTCATCCTCGGCGCCAAGCACGGCCTCGACGCCGACCACCTCGCCACCATCGACGGCCTGACGCGCTTCAACCTGCGTTTCGCGCCGCACCGCGCCAGGTGGTGCGGCTCCCTGTTCTCCCTCGGTCACGGCACGATCGTCATGCTGATCGCACTGGGCGTCGGCCTGATGTCGACGCAGTGGCAGGTACCGGAATGGATGGAAGACCTCGGCACCTGGATTTCGATCGGTTTCCTGACGCTGCTCGGCATCCTCAATTTGCGTGCCGTATTGACGGCGCCAGCCGGCGCCATGGTCGCCACCATCGGCCTCAAGGCCGGCCTGCTGCGTCGCCTGCAGGCCACCTCGCATCCGCTGGCGATTGCCGCCGTCGGTGCGCTGTTTGCGCTGTCCTTCGACACCATGAGTCAGGCCGCGCTGTTCGCCGTCACCGCCACCCAGCACGGCGGACTCGTTCACACGCTGACGCTCGGGCTGGCCTTCACCATCGGCATGCTGCTCGCCGACGGCGCCAACGGCCTGTGGATCGCCCGCCTGCTGCGTCGCGCCGACCATCGCGCACGCATCGCCTCACGGATCATGGGCCTGATGGTCGCCGCCATCAGCTTCGCCGTGGCCGGCTTCGGCCTGGCGCGCTGGCTGCACGCCGACCTCTCGCAGTGGTACGAGGGCAAGGAACTGCTGGTAGGTTTCGGCGTGATCGCGCTGCTGGCCGGCTCTTTCGTTCTCGGCGACAGGCTGGCGCGCAGCTCGCGCCTGGCCGGCGCCACAACCGACTGATTTATCCTAAAAAACGCATTTGACTGCGTGCAAAGTAGCCACAGGTCAGGCAGGCTGTGGGCTTGATCGGTCTGCGGGGAGA
>MHZX01000110.1 GCA_001828935.1 Rhodocyclales bacterium RIFCSPLOWO2_02_FULL_63_24 | reverse complement strand
CTCGGAACGTCCACCCACCACCACCGCCAGCACAGCAAGCACCTACACCTATCGGTTGTTTGGTTTTTAAAGAACGTTGCTGCTTTGTTACAGTCGGCAGCGAAGAGGGGCGCATTATACGGATCGATTTTCGTTGGTCAACAACTTCAACGAAAAAATTTCAATCCACCCTACAGGAGGGTCACGCGCGCAAATTTCCGTTTGCCTACCTGCAGCACGACACACTCGCCGACACCCAGCGCCGCACTGCGATCGCCGACTTTCTCGCCGTTGATTCGCACGCCGCCACCGTCAATCATGCGCAAGGCGTCAGATGTGCTCGCGGTCAGCCCCGCGGCCTTCAGCACCTGGGCCAGCGAGCCTGCTGCGACTTTGATCTCAGGCATATCCTCGGGAAGTACGCCACGCTGAAAACGGGCCTCGAACTCCGCCAGCGCAGCCTCAGCATCTTTTGGCGAATGAAAACGGGCAACGATCTCCTGTCCCAGCAACACCTTTACGTCGCGCGGATTGCGCCCTTCGGTAACTTCGCGCTTGAAGCAGGCAATCTCGTCATTGCCTCGAAATGACAGCAGTTCGTAGTAGCGCCACATCAACTCATCCGATATCGACATCAGCTTGCCGAAGATTTCGGTAGGCGACTCAGCAATGCCAATGTAGTTGCCGAGGGATTTCGACATCTTGTTGACGCCGTCCAGCCCCTCCAACAGCGGCATCATCAGCACACACTGCGGTGCCTGACCGTAGTGCTTCTGTAGTTCGCGTCCGACCAGCAGATTGAACTTCTGGTCGGTGCCGCCCAGTTCGACATCCGCCTTCATCGCCACCGAATCGTATCCCTGGCACAGCGGGTAGAGAAATTCGTGGATGGCTATGGGCTGGCCGCCGGTATAACGCTTAGAGAAATCGTCTCGTTCCAACATGCGCGCCACTGTGTGCCGGGCAGCAAGCTTGATCATGCCTGCCGCACCCAATGGCTCGAACCAGGTCGAGTTGAAACAGACTTCGGTCTTCTGTGGATCAAGGATCTTGAACACCTGCTCGCGGTAGGTATCGGCATTTTCCAGTATCTGCTCGCGGGACAGCGGCGGGCGAGTCGCATTCTTGCCGCTCGGATCGCCGATCATGCCGGTGAAGTCGCCGATCAGGAACATCACATGATGACCGAGATCCTGAAAGTGCCGTAACTTGTTGATCAGCACCGTATGCCCGAGATGGAGGTCCGGAGCCGTCGGATCGAAGCCCGCCTTGATGCGCAAGGGACGGCCGGACTTCAGTTTTTCCAAGAGTTCGGACTCGATCAGCAGCTCGTCGGCGCCGCGTTTGATCAATGCCAGTTGGGAGTCGATATCGACCATGATGATTAACCCGGTTTGACGCAAAGGGGATTTTTGCTACACTCGCCAGACTAATTAAGCCGGTCCGCCCATTCAATTGCAAAAAAACAAGAGCGGGATTTTAGCGCAACTCCGTAACTACCGATCCGAACGACCGGGGCCTTTCTGGGCCGGTGCGGGCGTGGTTGGCGTTTCGCTTTTCAGCATGGTCGCGGCCTTTGGCACCGCGGCCGAAACCCGTTTAGCAGACATCCCCCAGCGACAGGTGGTCGAACAGCTTGCGCTGCCCGCGCTGAAAGCCGTGGATGACGACGGTCAAAGTTTCCTGCGCGAGGAGCGCGTGCAGCGTGGCGACACCGTAATGGAGTTGCTGCAACGACTCGGCGTAGACGATCCTGCGGCCGTTGGCTTTCTGAAGGCGAACACTACGACTCAAAGCCTGTTCCGCCAACTCAGCCCGGGCAAGAACCTGACGGCACGGACAGGGCCCCAGGGCGAACTGCAGACTCTGGTCTTCCCGCTCAATGGCAACAAGGACCAGGCATTGCTGGTTGAACGCCGGGGCGACGGATTTTCGGCCTCGGAGCAACCCCTGCCACTGGAAACCCAAGTGGTCATGAAATCCGCAGAGATCCGTTATTCCTTGTTCGGCGCTTCCGATGCGGCAGGAATTCCGGACTCGATCGCGACACAACTGGCGGACATTTTCAGCGGCGACATCGATTTCCATCGCGACTTGCGCAAAGGCGATCGGTTTGCAGTCATCTACGAATCCGTCAATTATCTGGGTCGTGCCGTACGTAGCGGCCGCATACTCGCTGCCGAGTTCGCCAACAGTGGCAAGACCTACCGCGCGGCATGGTTCGCCGATCCTGCCGGGGGCGAAAACAGCAGCGGCTATTACACGACCGACGGCAAAAATATTCGCAAGGCCTTTCTGCGTTCGCCATTGGAATTTTCACGCATCACCTCCGGTTTCACGTCTGCGCGCTTTCATCCCGTCTTGCAGAAATGGAGGGCACACAAGGGCATCGACTACGGCGCCCCGGTGGGCACCCGTGTCAAGGCTACGGGCAACGGAGTGGTCGAATATGTCGGTGTGAAAGGCGGCTATGGCAAAGTGGTCGTCCTTCGCCACCAAAGTCGCTACACCACCCTCTACGGCCATCTGTCGGGCTTTGCCCCTGGCCTGCGCAAAGGTAATCGCGTCACTCAAGGCGATGTGATCGGCTTTGTCGGCGCCACGGGACTGGCCAGCGGCCCACACTTGCACTATGAGTTCCGCGTCAGCGACGTGCACCAGAATCCCCTGGCGATGGCCTTGCCGAGCGCGCCGCCATTGCTGCCCCAACAGCTTGGCCTGTTCCGGGCTCGCACCGAGCCTCATCTCGCTCGCCTTGATCTGATTCGCGGATTCAACCTCGCCCAAGGCGATTGACATGTCGTCGGCAGTGCCACCACTGGTTGTGGGGCTCATGTCCGGGACCAGTCTTGATGGCGTCGATGCTGTTCTGGTCGACTTTGCCGACCGACATCCGCGCATGCTCGCAACATTCTGGCAGCCGTATTCGGACGCGATTCGGCAGCAAGCCCTGCAACTGCAGACCCCGCAATACGACGAAATTCGCTCCGCGGCGTTGTTCGCCAACGAGTTGGCGCGCTGCTATGCAGAAGCCGTGCGCCAGGTGATCGCCAAGGCGGGCCTGGAGGCGACGCAAATCGCGGCCATCGGCTGTCACGGGCAAACCATCCGCCACCAGCCTGCAGCCGGCTATAGCGTGCAGCTCAACAATCCGGCTCTGCTGGCGGAACTTGCCGGAATCGCGGTCGTGGCGGACTTTCGCAGCCGCGACATCGCCGCCGGCGGTCAGGGCGCGCCTCTGGTGCCGGCTTTTCATGCGGCAGTCTTTGGTGATCCCGAGCGGCATAGGGTGATACTGAACATAGGCGGTATCGCCAACCTGACGGACCTCAATCCCGGACACGCGGTACGGGGATTCGATTGCGGTCCCGGCAACCTGTTGATGGACGCCTGGATCGAGCGCCACAAAGGGCTGCGCTACGACGAAGCCGGACGCTGGGCCCGCGAGGGCCAAATTCTCCCGGAACTACTGGACAAGCTGCTCGCCGATGCTTTCTTCAATACCAATCCGCCCAAGAGCTGCGGCCGCGATGAATTCAGCATTGCGTGGCTGGAACATCGCTTGGCAGGCAGGGAGCGGCCGGAGGATGTGCAGGCAACCCTGCTCGAACTCAGTGCCGTGTCGGCAACCGACGCGCTCCGGCGCTGGTGTGAACAATCACAGGAGCTTTTCGTCTGCGGCGGCGGGGCGCACAATCAAGCGCTCATGGCTCGCCTGCAACAGCTTCTGCCGGATTGCCGTGTCGCCAGCACCGACTCTCTGGGGCAACCGGCGGACTGGGTCGAAGCGGTAGCCTTTGCCTGGCTGGCTTGGCGCACCCTGCGCGGCGAAACAGGAAATCTTGCCGAAGTGACGGGAGCCGGCGGCCCGCGAATTCTCGGCGCAATCTACCCGCGCTAAACAAGAAGGCGCGGGCCAGGAACCCGCGCCTTCTTGATAATCTTTACCGCAATCGAATCAGGCCGAAAACGACGATCCGCAACCGCAAGTACTCGTCGCGTTCGGATTCTTGATTACGAACTGCGAACCCTCCAAGCCCTCGGAGTAATCGATCTCGGCGCCAACCAGATATTGATAGCTCATCGGGTCGATCAACAACGACACGCCGTTCTTTTCCATCACCGTGTCGTCTTCGTTGGTCACTTCATCGAAAGTGAAGCCATACTGGAAGCCCGAGCAACCGCCGCCAGTCACAAATACCCTGAGTTTCAACTCGGGGTTGCCTTCTTCGGCGATGAGTTCCTTTACCTTGGTCGCCGCATTGTCGGTGAAATTGAGTGGTGCCGGCATTTCGGTGGGTGCATTCATGTTGTTCTCCTGTGGGGTGTTCCGCAACAAAGATTTAGATATGTCCAAAAATTATGGTTTCAATAGTGCAGAAGGTCAATTGCTGGCGGCAAGTTTCAACTCAACTGCCTTCGCTGGCAACCCCTGATGCACCAAGCGGCCTTGCACGACAGCCCCAAGATGCATCTCGATTGTGCTGTATTCCACATCTCCGGTGACCCGGGCGCGCGTCTGAAGTTCCAGGAAATCACTGGAATGCACCGGCCCGATCACGGTGCCGTTGATCACCAGATGAGAAACAGAGATCTCTCCCTCAATCCGCGCATGTTCGCTAATCACCAGCGTCGCCGGTTGTCCGTCAACGCCACGGACATTGCCCTTGATTTCACCGTCGACGCGCAGGCCACCCGTAAAAGTCACATCGCCGGCCAGCGAAGTACCGGCGCCAATCAAACTGTCGATGCGCCCTTGCGGCTTGTTGGTTTTCTTGCCAAACATTACTGGAATCTCCTCATCGATAAGTTTCGGCTACAGCACGCGGTACCAAACTCAGCCACACATACCGTCCGGGCTCAGGCAGGGACATAAACTCGCTTAGCCGCTCACTCAAACTGCACTCCCGGCACGACGCCTTCCCGCTCAAAGCGCCACGCTCTGACTGGCCTTGACCACGCCATCCTGAATCAGGCGCGCCTCGACACGCTGGACTCGCGCCTCGGCAGCCACCTTGAACATGCCTTCCAGGCGCCGGAAGTAACGAAAATTGACCTGATACTGACTGGTCGCAGGATCCCCGGTAGCGGGAAACTGAATCATAGCAGTCTCCTTGCCTCGCTGCACAGTGGCGATCAACTGAATCATCCCATTGAATTCCTTATCTTTCTTGTCGCCCGTCTGCGCCAGCAGGAGGCGATAGCGATATTGCCCGCCACCACCGGGAAGAATCTGCAGGCGACTGATCGCGAGGCCGGAATTCCCAACCTGCCCCCCTGCCAAGCTTTCGAATGTCGCCAGATCCGACTTGAGTCGGGTGTTTTCCTCTTCCAGCGTCCGGATCTGCAGCGAAAGCTGCTCTTGCGAGGTACTTTCGATGCGCAGGCGACTCTCGCTGGCGTTCGCCACCTTGCGGGTACTTTCCAAGTCAGCTTCCAACTGGATAATGCGCTCGCGCATTTCGGCGATTTCATGCTCGCTCGCGCCCTGATGAAACCCGGCAAAACGCTGCCCGGCGTCATAGATCCAGCCCGCCAATGCCAGTGACGCGCCAGAGAGAAGTACGACAGACAGCGCCCGCCAGTACCAAGGCACATGCGTTCGTATCGCGACGCGAGGGGCCGAGATACCGAAGCGGCTACGCAGCCGCCGCAGCGTCAAGGCAAGACGGGAACTTGCGAAAGACCCGAACATTCATCCAGACCAAACATAATGTTCATGTTCTGCACTGCCTGCCCAGCAGCTCCCTTGACCAAGTTGTCGATCACCGAGAGAACCACCAGCGTATCGCCGCCTTGCGGCCGATGCAGCGCTATCCGGCACATATTGGCAGCGCGCACCGACCGTGTTTCGGGATGCGATTTTGGCGGCAGCACATCAACAAATGGTTCGTTAGCGTAGCGCTGCTCGAACAAGGCCTGAAAATCCTCTTCACGAGTAACGCGAGCATAGAGCGTCGCATGGATGCCGCGAATCATTGGCGTCAGGTGCGGCACGAAGGTCAGGCCGACCTGCCTTGCCTCGCGACCAGCCGCGCGCGCCAGCCCTTGACGAATTTCAGGCAGGTGCCGATGACCCGGAACCCCGTAGGCCTTGAAATTGTCCGACGCTTCGGAAAACAGGATATGGGTCTCCGCCTTGCGGCCGGCGCCAGATACACCCGACTTGGCATCCGCGATCAAGTGCTCCAAATCGACACAGCCGGCTTCCACCAGCGGCAGGAAACCAAGTTGCGTCGCCGTCGGGTAGCAACCCGGGTTGGCCACCAGGCGGGCGCCGCAGATCTGTTCGCGATTGACCTCAGGCAAGCCATATACCGCCTCGGCGACCAGCGCCGGGCTGGCGTGGCTCATGCCATACCATTGCTCCCAGAGCGCTACGTTCTGGATGCGGAAATCGGCCGCCAGATCGATTACTTTCACGCCTGCGTCCAGCAGGGCTGGCGCCTGCTGCATGGCGATGCCATTGGGAGTGGCGAAGAAGACCACATCGCACCCGTTCAGCGGCGCCTCCTTCGGATCGCTGAACTTGAGTCCTACCGAACCGCGAAGGCTGGGAAACATATCGGCGACCGCCGTCCCGGCCTCGCCGCGGGAAGTGATGGCCGCCAGTTCAACCTTGGGATGCCTTGCCAACAAGCGCAGCAGTTCCACCCCGGTGTAGCCAGTCCCGCCGACGATTCCTGCCCTGATCATACCTAGCTCCTTGCTGCGAAGGGTTGATGGTAACCCGTAATCAAATGGAACGAAATGGAGTACCGACAGAGGCTTCCGGCGGCATTTCGAGAAAGCTTAGCGGGGACATATCGCTGGGATACCGTCCCCGCCCTTTGGGACGGGGACATAACTAAAAAGCCGCCCGAGGGCGGCTTTTTCACAACAGCGGTACAAGCGCTGAAGATTACCGCTTCGAGAACTGCTTGCGGCGACGTGCCTTGCGGAAGCCGACCTTCTTGCGCTCGACCTCGCGCGCATCGCGCGTAACGAAACCGGCACCGGACAGGGCGGGTTTCAGCGTCGCATCGTATTCGATCAGGGCGCGGGTAATTCCATGACGCACAGCACCTGCCTGGCCAGACTCGCCGCCACCTTCGACATTCACAAGAATGTCAAAGGTATTGGTGTGCTGGGTCAGTTCAAGCGGCTGGCGCACGACCATGCGGCCGGTTTCGCGCGAAAAAAACTCGTCGACCGGCTTGTCGTTGACCACGAACTTGCCACTGCCGCTGCGCAGGAACACGCGGGCAATGGCGGTCTTGCGCCGACCGGTACCATAATATTGGGTGACTGCCATGAGAACTCCTTAGATTTCCAGCGTCTTCGGCTGCTGAGCGGTATGCGGGTGGGCGGTGCCGGCGTAGCACTTCATCTTCTTCAGCATCGCATAGCCCAGCGGGCCCTTTGGCAGCATGCCCTTGACGGCCTTCTCCAGGATGCGACCGGGGAAACGCTGCTGCAGCTTGGTGAAGTTGGTTTCATTGATGCCGCCCGGATAGCCGGTGTGGCTATAGTATTTCTTGTCCTGGGCCTTGTTGCCGGTAACGCGCAGCTTTTCGACATTCACCACGACGATGTAGTCGCCGGTGTCAACGTGCGGCGTGAAGATCGGCTTGTGCTTGCCCCGCAGGCGGCGGGCAATCTCTGTAGCCAGGCGGCCGAGCACCTTGTCCGTGGCATCGACGACAAACCAGTCGTGCTGGACCTCATGCGGCTTGGCGGAAAATGTTTTCATTCTCGTATTCCTTGCTTGCTTCGATAACCCGGCCCGCGCAGCAAGGGATGAAATCCGCCCATGCGCTTCTCGGAAAGCCGAGCATTCTAACCAATCGCGAAAGCCCCTGTCAAATAGGATTTATCGCGTCTTTTCCGGCCGGCCATCTTGCCGTCCGGTGCACTTGTTGCCGGTCAGGCTTCCTGCATCATCCGCCAGTACTGATACTTCATCGTGCCGGCGGCGCCCGCCACGATCGCCATCAGCGTCAGCACCGACCCCAAGGCCAGCGTCGAAACGCCGGTAATCCCCTGCCCTATGGTGCACCCCATCGACAACACGCCGCCAATGCCCATCAGCACCGCGCCCACTGCATGATTGGCGAAATCGCCGAGACTGACGAACCACTCGATGCGAAAACTTCTGGTTATCAATGCATAAAGCAAGGAGCCGACGATCACGCCGGCCAGCGCCATGATGCCGAAGTTGATCAACGAAGTGTCCGCCGGGCTCATCACATAGCGCGCCAGGTCGCCCATCGGACTCATGAAGGTGAAGGATTGGGTTTCAACCCGCAATGGCTTGACGTCGGCAAAGTCGGCGAATTCCTTCCAGGCCACGCCCATCGAACTGCCGGTGACATACCAGCCGACGATGACGGCGATGCCGATCACCGCGCCGCCCAGGATGTTGTCGAAGCTGCCCCTGAAATCGCGCGAGGAGAAGGCGAACCCAAGCAGCGCCACAGCCAGCGCCACGCCGAACGCCGTATTGCCGAGGCCGACCAGATCCCCCAACGCCTGACTGGCTTTGCCGGCACTCGCCAGATTGACGGTGGTCGCCGACATCCAGCTGCCGAATGCCGTATCGTAGAAATTGGTCCACAGCATTGCATAGGCGCAGGCCGAGGCGATCGCCAGAACCACCAGGGATTTCAAGTTGCCGCCGCCGATGCGCACCAGCGTCTTGTTGCCGCAACCCGAGGCCAGCGTCATGCCGATGCCGAACATCAGGCCACCCAGCACATAACGCAGCCAAGCCAGATTGGGCGTGCGATAGGGCGGGAAAGTGCTGGTTCCGATAGCGACCTTGCCCGCGGCCTCGAGCACCGCCACGCCCAGCGTGGCCACTGCAATGGCCAGCAACCAGGCCCGCAGGCGCCCCGTGTCGCCCATGTTCACCCAGTCCGAAACGGCGCCCATGGTGCAAAAGTTGGTCTTGTTGGCCACCGCGCCCATGATGATGCCGGTGACGAAAACAATGCCCAGAATCTGAAGATGAATAGTGAATTCCATGAATCTCCCCCAAGCCAGGACCGTCGATGGACCCTTGTACAGCCGGCCATTCTAAAATACCGCCTGGAGCGGGGAATCAGTCTTCTTTGACCCTAAATAATGGCAATCAATTGCCGTGCGCGTAGCCGGTGGGGTCCGCCAGGCCAGCGGCGGCAAAGCCTTGGCTGCGCAGGCGGCAGGAATCGCACAGACCGCAGGCCCGTCCCGTCTCGTCGGCCTGGTAGCACGACACGGTAAGCCCATAGTCGACACCCAGCCGGCTGCCTTGGGCAATGATTTGCGCCTTGCTCATCTCGATCAGCGGCGCATGCACTTGCAGCGGCCTTCCCTCTACCGCCGCCTTGGTTGCCAGATTGGCAAGCGCCTCGAAAGCGCGAATGAATTCCGGCCGGCAATCCGGATAACCTGAATAATCCACGGCATTGACCCCGACGAAAATGTCCTGCGCCCCGAGCACCTCGGCCCAGGCCAGGGCCAGGGCCAGCATGATGGTGTTGCGCGCCGGCACATAGGTAACCGGTATGCCGGGCTGCACCCCACCGGTCGGCACGGCGATCGAACTGTCGGTCAGCGCGGAACCGCCCAACTGGCCAAGGTCCAGTTTCAGCACGCGGTGCGCGGCCGCCCCCAAGGCCGTGGCGACCCGTGCCGCCGCCAGCAGTTCGGCGCCATGGCGCTGGCCGTAGTCGAGCGACAGGCAGTGGCAGGCAAAACCCTGTTCGCGCGCCAAGGCCAGAACCGTGGCGGAATCGAGGCCGCCGGAGAGCAGAACGACTGCCGATTTGGTTACAGTTGCTCCGCTCAATGCCGACGAGGCAGGCGTGATATCCGCAGCCAGCCTCTTTTGAAACTTCGTTTTCATCTGGCGATGGTAGCAAACAGCCGCTTGATGCGCTGCTCTATAATTGGCACTGTTCCTTATCTCCTTCCGCAATCGACGATGGCAAAGAAAGTGTTCATCCGCACCTTCGGCTGCCAGATGAACGAGTACGACTCCGACAAGATGGCCGATGTACTGGCCGGCAGCGACGGCGCGGTCAAGACGGAAAACCCCGAGGAAGCCGACATCATCCTGTTCAACACCTGCTCGGTGCGCGAAAAAGCGCAGGAGAAGGTGTTCCACGACCTCGGTCGTATCAAGCATCTCAAGCAACTCAACCCGAACCTGGTGATCGGCGTCGGCGGCTGCGTCGCCAGCCAGGAGGGCGAAGCCATCGTCGCCCGCGCCCCGTATGTCGATCTGGTCTTCGGCCCGCAGACCCTGCATCGGCTGCCGCAGATGATCGCCGCGCGCCGCCGCAGCGGGCGCGCGCAGGTCGACATCTCCTTCCCGGAAATCGAGAAATTCGACGCCCTGCCGCCCGCCAGCGTGAGCGGTACCTCGGCTTTCGTCTCGATCATGGAAGGCTGCTCGAAATACTGCAGTTTCTGCGTCGTGCCCTACACGCGCGGCGAGGAAGTCTCGCGCCCGTTTGCCGATGTCGTCGCCGAGATCGAGGGCCTCGTAAGAATCGGTGTGCGCGAAGTCACCCTGCTCGGACAAAACGTCAATGCCTACCGCGGCGCCATGGATGAGGACGACGAACCGGCCGATCTCGCGCTGTTGATCGAGACGATCGCCGGCATGCCCGGCATCGAGCGCATCCGCTACACCACATCGCATCCGCGCGAGATGACGCAGCGGCTGATCGACGCCTACCGCAGCGTGCCGAAGCTGGTTTCGCATCTGCATCTGCCGGTGCAGTCCGGCTCGGATCGAATTCTGGCGGCGATGAAACGCGGCTATTCGGTGCTCGAATTCAAGTCGCTGGTGAGAAAGCTCAGGGCGGCACGGCCCGACCTGTCGCTCTCGTCCGACTTCATCATCGGTTTCCCCGGCGAATCCGAGGAAGATTTCGAAAAAACCATGCGCCTGGTCGAGGAACTGAACTTCGACAACAGCTTTTCCTTCGTCTACAGTCCGCGCCCCGGCACGCCCGCCGCCGACATGGCCGACGACACGCCGTCCGAGGTGAAGATTCGGCGCCTGATGCGCCTGCAGAAAACCATTGAAGCGCAGGCTTTGAGGATCAGCGAAGCGATGGTAGGTACCACGCAGCGCGTCCTCGTTGAAGGCCACGCGAGGAAGGATGCCAGCGAGTTGGCTGGGCGCACGGACAACAATCGCGTGGTCAATTTCGCCGGCCACCAACGCCTGATCGGCCGCTTTGTCGATGTCGCCATCACCGCCGCGCTGCCTCACAGTTTGCGCGGCGAAATCTGCATCACCGCTGAAGAACTCAACCACGAGAACTGAAGGAGATCGACGTGCGAACAGTCGTCATTGTTATCCTTTCCGCCCTGTCCCTGACAAGCATTGCCCAGACCATTGAGCGCGTGAAACTGACGGACGCGGAACTGACCTGTTCCCAGATCTACGCCGAGATCGACGAAATGAACAAGATCATGGGCATCGCCAAGAGCGACCGCGATGCCAGCGCGACGACTGCGACCACCGCCGGACTGACGCAACAGGCCACCGGCGTTGCGGTTCAAGCGGCGGCGATGTCCGGATCGCTTGGCGCGGCGGTCGGCTTGGCACAAGCGGCCCCCCTGCTCGGCCTCTTCGGCTCGGCCACCAAAGGCGTCGCCGATGCCAAGGAAAAAGAAGCCGCGGAGCGTCTGGGCGAAGCGAAGG
Source organism: Rhodocyclales bacterium RIFCSPLOWO2_02_FULL_63_24 (assembly GCA_001828935.1). Lineage (GTDB taxonomy): Bacteria > Pseudomonadota > Gammaproteobacteria > Burkholderiales > Rhodocyclaceae > Sulfuritalea. The sequence goes on along the minus strand of MHZX01000110.1, from coordinate 72,931 downwards.
CGCGCAAGGAACATCTGACAGGGCTGTTTGTCAGCAAGAACTGCAAACTATCCGACGTCAAGCAGGAAGCGGCCTTGCCGTCACCCAAGCTCAACTAGATCGGATGGCCTTGCCCCGACCCTTGAGTCTTGCATTGCAGCCGCTCGACAACGCGCGGCTGCAGAATCTGTGCGGCGCGCTCGACGAGAACCTGCGCCAGATCGAAGCCGCCTTCGATGTCACGATCAGCCGCCGTGGCCAGCACTGCCGGATCAGCGGCGAGCAGGCGCAGTCGCGGCTGGCGGCGACGGCCTTGCAGCATTTCTACGAACAGGCGAGCGAGCCGCTGTCGATCGACGAGCTCCAGCTCGGCCTGATCGAGATCACGCGCAATCGCAACGCGCGATCACCGCTGGCGCCGGCCCAGCCGAATCCCGGCCTATTGACGAAGAAGACCGACCTGCACGGACGCACGCCGAACCAGGGCAAGTACCTGCGCAACATCCAGGAACACGACATCACCTTCGGCATCGGTCCGGCCGGCACCGGCAAGACCTACCTCGCCGTCGCCTCGGCGATTGACGCCTTCGAGCGCGACCAGGTCAGCCGCATCGTCCTCACCCGGCCGGCGGTCGAGGCCGGCGAACGGCTCGGCTTCCTGCCCGGCGATCTGGCGCAGAAGATCGACCCCTATCTGCGCCCGCTCTACGATGCGCTGTACGACTTGATGGGTTTCGAGAAGGTGTCCAAGCTGTTCGAGAAACAGAACATCGAGATCGCGCCGCTGGCCTACATGCGCGGACGCACCCTGAATCATGCCTTCATCATTCTCGACGAGGCGCAGAACACCACCCCGGAGCAGATGAAAATGTTCCTCACCCGCATCGGCATCGGCGCCAAGGCGGTGGTCACCGGCGATGTGACGCAGATCGACCTGCCGCGCGGCCAGAAGTCCGGCCTGGTCGAGGCGCGGCGCATCCTGGCCAATGTTCGCGGCCTTGCCTTCACCGACTTCGACGCCTCGGACGTGGTGCGCCACCCGCTGGTGGCGCGGATTGTCGACGCCTATGAAAAGGCAGTGTCGGCGGAGGCCCACGCCGGTTCTGCCGACTCCAAGCGCGGCGGCGGCCACTAAACAGAATGGCGCCGCCCCGCCTGCCCGAGTTGCGTCTGTCGATTCAGTATCCGGGCGGCAAGGACCGGGCACCGTCGCGTCCGCAGGTGCGCCGCTGGGTGCACGCGGCCTGCCTCAAGCCCGCCGAGGTGACGGTGCGCTTCGTCGGCCAGGAAGAGGGCCAATGCCTCAACCGCGACTACCGCGGCAAGGACTACGCCACCAACGTGCTGTCCTTTCCCTACGAATGCGGCGCGCGGATCAGCGGCGACCTGGTGCTGTGCCTGCCCGTGGTCGAACGCGAAGCGCTGGAACAGGGCAAGTCCCTGGAAGCCCACTTCGCCCACATGGTGGTGCATGGTATGCTGCATTTGCAGGGCTACGACCACGAGAGCGGCGCCGATGATGCCGAACGCATGGAGGCGATCGAGCAGAAGATTCTCGCTACCCTGGGCTATCCTGATCCTTACGCGTAAATAATGGACCCTTCCAGTCGCCCCGGCCTGATCGAACGTCTTTCCGCGCTGCTGTTGCGCGAACCCGAAGACCGCGAACAACTCCTTGATTTGCTGCACGGCGCCTTCGAGCGCCACCTGATGGACGCCGACGCCTTGTCGATCATCGAAGGCGCACTTGCGGTGGCCGACATGGCGGTGCGCGACATCATGGTGCCGCGCGCGCAAATGGACGTCGTGGATATCAACGAATCCCCCGAACAAATCGTCGAGGTGGTGCTGGAAACCGCGCACTCGCGCTTTCCCGCGATCGGCGAAAGCAAGGACGACGTGCTCGGCATCCTGCTGGCCAAGGATCTGCTGCGCTACTTCGCCGGCAAGGAATTCGACCTGCGCGACACCTTGCGCCCGGCCATCTTCATCCCCGAATCGAAACGGCTGAACGTCCTGCTGCGCGAATTCCGGGCCTCGCGCAACCACATGGCGATCGTGGTTGACGAATACGGCGGCGTTGCCGGACTGGTCACCATCGAGGACGTGCTGGAACAGATCGTCGGCGACATCGAAGACGAATACGACTTCGACGAAACCGCCGACAACATCGTCAAGGACAACACCGGCCGCTATCGCGTCAAGGCCGTGACCGAAATCGCCGACTTCAACGCCGCGTTCGCCACCCAGTTTCCCGACGAGCATTTCGACACGGTGGGCGGCCTCGTCATTCATCACCTCGGTCGCCTGCCCAAGCGCAACGAAGTGGTCAGCATCGACGGCATGCGCATGCAGGTATTGCGCGCCGACAGCCGTCGCGTGCACACCCTGTTGGTCGATCCGCAGAAAGACCTGCCGCTGTCAGCGTTGCCCCCCGCTGCCCAATGACGCAGGCGCGGACGCCACTGCCGACGCCGCGGCGTCCGGCAGTTTCCTCGCTTGCCGCGGCAGCGGCGCTGGGGGCGCTCTGCGTCCTCGGCTTCGCACCCTTCGACGCCTATTTCGCCGCATATTTCCCCGTCTGGCCAGCGCCGACTCTTGCCCTGGGCGGGCTGTTCCTGCTCTGGCGCAAGGCGACCACCACGCGCGCAGCGATGCTGCTCGGCCTGGCCTGGGGCGCCGGCTGTTTCCTGTTCGGCGTGTCGTGGATCTATGTCAGCCTCTCGCAGTTCGCCGGCCTGGCGCCGCCCGCGGCGGCCGGCGCGACGCTGCTGTTCTGCCTCTACCTGGCCCTGTTTCCCGCACTGGCGGGCGGCCTGTTCGTGCGCTGGCGCAGCAGCACGCGACGCGACGCGCTGCTCTTCGCCGGCCTGTGGACCCTCGCCGAATGGCTGCGCGGCACGCTGTTCACCGGCTTTCCCTGGCTCGCCGTCGGCTATTCGCAAAGCCCGCCCAGTCCCTTGGCGGGCTGGGCATCGGTGCTCGGCGTCTATGGCGTCGGCTTCGGCGTCGCCCTGATCGGCGGGCTGCTGGGCGCAATGCGCGGCGGCGGCTGGCGCAAGCCGGGGGCGTGGATCGCGATCATGCTGCTGCTCGGCCTCGGCGGCCTGCTGCGACGCATGGACTGGACCCAACCGGCCGGCAGCCCGGTCACCGTCAGTCTGTTGCAGGGCAACGTGCCGCAAAGCCTGAAGTGGGACCCGAAACGGCTGCCGCTGTCGGTGGATACCTACCTGCGCCTGGCGCAAAATCATCCGGCCGCGCTCACCGTGCTGCCGGAGACCGCCCTGCCACTGTATTTCAACGAAGTTCCGCGCGAAGTGTTGCACGGCCTGACGCGTCACGGCGACGCGCTGATCGGCGTCGCCGTCGGCACCACCGACGGCGGCTATACCAACGGCGCGGTGACCCTGACGCCGCAACTCGCCGCCCAGGCCTATGCCAAACGCCACCTGGTACCCTTCGGCGAGTACGCCCCGCCCGGCTTTGGCTGGTTCTTCCGCTTCGCGCATATTCCAATGTCGGATTTCACCGCGGGATCGGCGCGCCAGGAAGCGCTCAACGTGGCCGGACAGCGCATCGCGCCGAATATCTGCTATGAGGATCTGTTCGGCGAGGAGCTGCTCGGCGCCTTGCCGGCGGCGACCCTGCTGGTGAATCTTTCCAACACGGCGTGGTTCGGCGATTCGCTGGCGCAGCCGCAACACTTGCAGATTGCCCGGCTGCGCGCCATCGAAACCGGCCGCGTGATGCTGCGCGCCACCAACACCGGAATGACCGCCATGGTCGCCCCGAACGGTGAAATCGCCGCCGCGCTGCCGCCTTTCGTCACCGCTGCGCTGGTGGTGCAGGCCCAGGGCCGCAGCGGCCTGACGCCCTATGCGCGCTGGGGCAACCTGCTGGCGCTGCTGATCGCGGCCGGCGCCTGCCTGGCGGCGCTACGCCGCCGCGAAGCCTAGAGCTTGTTGGTCACCAGGTCGATGGTCAGGCTGGGCCGTCCCATGGCCAGCAGGGCCGCGCACAGGAAGCGGTGCACCTCGGGACTCAGCGGTTTGTAGTCCGCAGGCTTGAAATTCTGGGCGAGCAGCAGGATCTGGTCGACCAGCAGCAGTTTTCCCATCGGATTCGGAGTTTCCAGCCCTGCCGCCTGGAAAGCCTCGGCGATCCAGTGCCGCGCGCCGGCGGCATCGAAAGCGGCAAGATCGTCCGCGCCCAAGGGAATGTCGTAACGCTCGCCGTTCTTCAACACTACGCTGACTTCATGATCCACGATGCCGCTCCTTTAGCCTGTCGTTGCATTGGCGCCGATGATACCGGAAGCCGCTGCGGCGATCCCGGATAGGCATGCAATTCATGCCCGCTTGACGATGCGTCGCTCAAGTTCATAATCGCCGCTTCCGCGGCCACACCGGAGTTTCCATGTTCTCCCGGAGTTCACTGGCTTACTGCTTCGCACTTGCGCTCGGGCTCCTGCTGGCCTTCCCCGCCTTGCCGCAAAGCGGCGGACGCACGCTGGCCGTGCAGGGCGCGAAGGGCGACGGCAAGCGCATCGCGCTGGTGATCGGCAGCGACGGTTACCAGCGCGTCGACAAACTCAAGAATGCCCGCGCCGACGCCCGCGCCATGGCACGGGCGCTGGAGGAGGCCGGCTTCAGGGTCATGCTGCGGCTCGACGCCGGCGAGAAGCAGATGAAGGAATCGATGCGCCTGTTCAAGGGCCAGATCAGCGGCGGCGACGAAGCCGTGTTCTTCTTTTCCGGCCATGGCGTGCAACTCGGCGCCGCCAACTACCTGTTGCCGACCGACATCGTCGGCGAGAGCGAAGACCAGATCAAGGACGATGCGATGCCCCTGCAAAGGGTGCTCGACGATCTGCAGGACCAGAAGGCGCGCTTCTCGCTGGCCATTGTGGACGCCTGTCGCAACAACCCCTTCCGCGGCGCCGGGCGTGCCATCGGCGGGCGCGGCCTGGCGCCCACCAGCGCCGCCACCGGACAGATGGTGCTCTACTCGGCGGGCGCCGGACAGCAGGCGCTGGATCGGCTGGGCGACCATGACACCAACGTAAACGGCCTGTTCACCCGCGTCTTCCTCAAGGAAATGACCAAGCCCGGCATCCCGGTCGACAAGGTGTTGCGCAACGTGCGCGAAGAAGTGGTGCGCCTGGCGAAAAGCGTCGGCCACGAACAGGTGCCGGCGCTCTACGACCAGGCCCTGGGCGAGTTTTACTTCCGCCCCGGCCAGGCCCTTGCTGCGCCGGCGAGCAGTACCGCCGCCGATCCGGCCATGCTCGAACTGGCGCTGTGGGACAGCGTCAAGGACAGCAGGCAGGCGGCGGAGTTGAATGCCTACCTCGACCAACATCCGAGCGGACGCTTCGCCGCCGTGGCGCGCTCCCGCCTCAAGCAGATCGAGATCGAGACCCGGCCGGCGCCCGTCGCCACGCCGGCGCCGCTTCGGCCCGCGGCGCCGGTCACCGTGGCGCTGGCGCCGACTGTCACCGCCGGCGCCCGTCCGGCGGAGATTCCCGTGGCGAGCGTCAGCGGCTATCCCAACAAGCCGCTGCGACTGATCGTGCCCTTCGCAGCAGGAGGCTCCACCGACCTAGTTGCCCGCGTACTGGCGCAGGTGCTGACCCAACGCCTGGGGCAACCGGTCATCGTCGAAAACCGCGCGGGTGCCGGGGGCATGATCGGGCTGGAAGCGGTTGCCAACTCGGCTCCCGATGGTTACACCCTGCTCGTCGGCAGCTCGTCCAACATTTCCATTGCCTCGCAGCTCTATCGCAGCACGCCGGTGGATGTGCGCACCGACCTGCAGCCGGTCGCCGCATTGACCCAGGTGCCGCTGCTGCTGGCGGTGAATGCCGGCAGCGCCCACGGCAACCTGCGCCAACTGGTCGACGAGGCACGGCGCAATCCGGGACATCTGACCTATGCCAGCCCCGGCCAAGGCAGCAGCCATCATCTCGCCGCAGTGGCGTTCGAAAACCAGGCTGGCGTCCAGTTGATCCATGTTCCCTACCGCGGCTCGGGGCCGGCCATCGCCGACCTACTCGGCGACCGGGTAAATCTCGCCTTCGTCGACCCCGCCGCGGCGGCGCCCCAGGTCAAGGCCGGCAAATTGCGCACATTGGCCGTCACCGGCGAACGGCGGCAGGCGCAATTCCCCGACATCCCCACCTTCGCCGAACTCGGCGTGGCGGGCATGGACATCAATCCCTGGAACGACATCTTTGTCCCCGCGGCAACGCCGCCAGCCATCGTCCGCTACCTCAACGCCGAAGTGCGGCGTGCCCTGCAGCAGCATGACCTGGTCGACCGCCTCGCGCACCTGTCGATCCAGACGGCATCCGGCGACGGCAGCGAGGAATTCGCCGCTTTCGTGCGCGAGGACGCGGCGCACATGGCGCGCTGGATCAGGGCCGGCAATATCCGCGTCGACTAGCCGCCGGCCTTGATGCACAGCAGCTTGACCCGCCCCCGCGCGCTCGCACAATGAGCCGCACCCAACACCACCACGGAGCCAAAACATGAAAACGCTTGCTCGCCTGTATTCCGCCCTGCTGCTGCTCACTGCTCTCATTTCCGCACCGGCGCTCGCCGCCCCGATTGTCGATGCGGCGGCCGTAAAAGCCGCGCAGGCACGAGGCGCCATCGTCTGGGACGTGCGCGCCACGCCGCTTTACCGCAAGGGCCACATACCCGGCGCGGTCAGCATCGGCGATGCCGGCAACGTCCTGCGCAACGCCGTGACGGAAGATTTCATCGAAACCGCGCAGATCGAGAAGATCCTTGGCAACGCCGGCATCGATCCGGCCCAGAAAATCATCGTCTATGCCGAACGCGGCAACCCCTATGCCTATTTCGGGCGCCTTGCCCTGCAATACTTCGGCGCACAGAAGGTCAGCGTCTTCCATGACGGCGTCGAAGGCTGGCAGGATGCCGGCTTTGCGCTCGAAACCGCCGATGCGCAACGCCCGGCGCGCACGCTCAAGCCCAGCCCGCACCCGGAACTGATCGCCAGCACCGAAGACGTGGTGAGCCGCGCCAAGACCGGTGCCGCGCAGATCATCGACGCCCGCTGCGCCGGCGAATACCTCGGCAACGACGTCCGCGCCATCCGCGGCGGCCACATCCCGGGCGCGCTCAACATTCCCTACGAACGGAACTGGAAGGACCCCGAAACCAACGCCAAGATGTCGCGCCGCCAGGTCGCCGACAACAAGGGCGCCGGCCTCGCGCCGACCGACGCCCTGCGCAGCCTCTACGCCAAGCTCGACCCGAACAAGGAAACCGTCGTCTATTGCCAGAGCGGCGTGCGCGCGGCGGAAACCGCGGCGGTACTGGAGACGCTCGGCTTCAACAAGGTCAAGGTCTATGACTCGTCCTGGCTCGGCTATGCCGCCCGCCTCGATGCCCCGGCCGAGCGCGAAACCTTCTTCAACGTCGGCGCCATGAACGGACGCCTCGCCTCGATGCAGCGCAAGATCGACGAACTCGAACGCATGATCGGCGAACTGCACTCCAGCCATGTGGCGAAGGCGACCTGCGCGGCAGGCAAGGTCTGCTGAGCTACAAAAATGCCGGCTGCGATGTTGCGGCGGGCTTGCGCGCTGCGGCGATGATCGCGGTCGGCCAGGAGCCGTCACTCGAGAATCACCCGCAAAGCCGATGTTCGAGCCCTGTCCGTATGATTGGTGATTGATAAAGAGACCGGGTTCGGATAATCTCCACGTCATTCAATACCTTAAAGGCATTTCTACAGTGTCCATATTTTTGACAATGACCCAGACGTTTCTGCGCGTGAATAATTATTCTAAGTCGCCATGAGAACGGATCGATACATAACCTCTGTCGAGGATCTTGTCGCCTCGACAGAGTCATTAGTCAAAGACACCAGTGGCTATCTCCTATTTCGTGGCCAGCCAGTGAACGAGCCGCTATTACCTAAAGTGGCGCGCAGAAATCCCAAGGAGAACACGGTCAAAATCGAACGACAACTCATTGAAGAGTTCAGGAGGAGACTAGCTCGCGAGAGAGATATTGCAGCAATGGATGCTTGGGATATTTTGGTCTATGCCCAGCATCACGGTTTGACCACTAGGCTACTTGACTGGACCACAAACCCATTATTTGCTTTGTGGTTCGCGTGTTCAGATTACAAGTCTCCTTCCGACGGCTTTATTTATATGCTTTCCGCAAAGGACAACGAACTACTGGACACGTCAATCGAAAAAGATCCATTCGAAATTACAAAAACCTACGTCGTAAAGCCAAACATTAACAACAGCAGAATTAAAGCTCAGAGCGGATGGTTCACCGTACACAAATATTCTGAAGAAGCTGAGCAGTTTGTTGATGTGGCCAGTAATACTTCAATTGACGGAAGGTTTCTTATGAAAGAAATTCCCCACGTTAAGAAACTAGACATACTGAGAACGCTAGATAAGCTTGGGGTAAATCAAGAGTCCGCGTATCCAGGCCCAGAGGGAACAGCGCATTACATCAATTGGCTACACAGAGATTACTTATAGGTACTCATTGGTGCCGACGCCCATCGGCGCCGCACAATTCGGATGTTGATCTTCCGCTTTCTCTACCCGTCTAGGTCCGCCATGGGCACGAACAGGACCGGCAAATTCCGAACGTCATAAGCCCGGAATGGATCGAAGGCTGGCAGATCGCTTGTCGCGACCATCTGCACGATTGCGCGATACGCGCCACATCCTCCGTCTCCGCCACCCACAGTGGAATAGCAGTCCGTGGCGCGCTCCGCGAAAGCACCTGCAGACGTTCGCGAACTCCTGCCCACCGCCGCAAACCCGGTAAAATCGCTCCTCTCGCGAATTGACGGGGTTTCCCGATGAACCAAAAACCTACGTTCCAGGAAGTCATCCTGCGCCTGCAGGACTTCTGGAACAAACAGGGCTGCGTGCTGCTGCAGCCCTACGATATCGAAGTCGGCGCCGGCACCTTCCATACCGCCACTTTCCTGCGCTCGATCGGCCCCGAGCCGTGGAAGGCCGCGTACGTGCAGCCCTCGCGGCGCCCCAAGGACGGCCGCTATGGCGAGAACCCGAACCGCCTGCAGCACTACTATCAGTACCAGGTGGTGCTCAAGCCCAGCCCGCCCAACATCCAGGAACTCTATCTGGACAGCCTGCGCGCGCTCGGCATCAACACCTCCGAACATGACATCCGCTTCGTCGAGGACGACTGGGAATCGCCGACCCTGGGCGCCTGGGGCCTGGGCTGGGAGGTCTGGCTGGACGGCATGGAAGTCACCCAGTTCACCTACTTCCAGGAAGTCGGCTCGCTGGCCTGCCGCCCGGTGCTGGGCGAGATCACCTACGGCATCGAGCGCCTGGCGATGTACCTGCAAAGCGTGGAAAACGTTTTCGACCTGGTCTGGGCGCCCGGCGTCACCTACGGCGACGTGTATCACCAGAACGAAGTCGAGCAGTCGACCTACAACTTCGAGCATTCCGATGTGGACTGGCTGTTTGCGCAGTTCTCCAAGTTCGAATCGGAGGCCAAGCGCCTGATGGGACTCAACCTGCCGCTGCCCGGCTTCGAGATGGTGATGAAGGCCTCGCACAGCTTCAACCTGCTCGACGCGCGCGGCGCGATTTCGGTCACCGAGCGCGCCGCCTACATCGGCCGCGTCCGCGCCCTGGCGCGCGAAGTGGCGCAGGCCTACTACGATTCGCGCGAGCGGCTGGGCTTCCCCATGTGCAAAGGAGCGGCGGCATGAAGGCAACATTGCTGATCGAACTCCTGACCGAGGAACTGCCGCCGAAATCGCTGGCCAGGCTCGGCCTGTCCTTCCGCGAGCAGATGCAGAAGGCGCTGGCCGAAGCCGGCTTCATCGACGCCGCCAATGTGGGCCGCTGGTTCGCCACGCCGCGCCGGCTGGCGCTGCAATTCGACGACTGCCTGGAAAGCCAGCCGGATCGCGTGATCGAGAAGAAGGGCCCGGCGGTGGCTTCAGGAGTCGGCGCCGACGGCACGCCGACCAAGGCGCTGGAGGGCTTCATGCGTTCCGCAGGGGTCGAGTTCGGGCAACTGGAAAAACTCAACGATGGCAAGGCGGAGTATTTCGTCGCCCGCCTCAAGAAGAGCGGCGGCCGCCTCGACGAATATTTGTCCGCCATGGTCGAAGCCGCGCTGAAGAAACTGCCGGTGGCCAAACTGATGCGCTGGGGCGCCGGCGAGGCGCAGTTCGTGCGTCCGGTGCATGGGCTCATCATGCTGCACGGCCCGCGCATCGTCGGCGGCACGGTGCTCGGCCTGCCCAGCCGCAATGTGACGCGCGGCCACCGCTTCATGAGCATCGGCGTGATCGAGATTCCGAGCGCTGCCGACTACGAAGCGGTGCTGGAAAAGCAGGGCCACGTCATCGCCAGCTTCGGCCGGCGCCGCGCCATGATCGTCGAGCAACTCGACCGCGCCGCCGGCACGCTGACCTGGCTGAAGGACGAAGCGCTGGTGGACGAAGTCACGGCCCTGGTCGAATTCCCCGCCGTGTATGAAGCGAACTTCGAGCCGGAGTTTCTTGCCGTGCCGCAGGAATGCCTGATCCTGACCATGAAGGCGAACCAGAAGTACTTCCCGCTGATGGATGGCGCGGGCCAGGATGCAAAGCTGACCCATCGCTTCCTCGTCGTCTCCAACATGAAGGTCGCCGATCCGGTGCATATCGTCACCGGCAACGCGCGCGTGGTGCGCCCGCGCCTGGCCGACGCCAAGTTCTTCTTCGAGACCGACAAGAAAACGCCGCTCTCGGCACGCATCGGCAAGCTGTCGCGGGTGGTCTATCACAACAAGCTGGGCAGCCAGGGCGAGCGCGTCGACCGCCTGGTCAAGCTGGCCGCCGCCATTGCGCAGCGCCTCGGCGCCGACGCCATGCAGGCGGAACGCGCGGCCCTGCTGGCGAAGGCTGATCTGGTCAGCGACATGGTCGGCGAGTTCCCCGAACTGCAGGGCATCATGGGCCGCTACTACGCGCTGGCCGACGGCGAGCCGGCCGTGGTGGCCGACGCGATCCAGAGCCACTACCAGCCGCGCTTCAATGGCGATGCGCTGCCGCAAGGCCCGGTCGCCTGCGCCGTGGCGCTGGCCGACAAGCTCGATGCGCTGATCGGTTTCTTCGGCATCGGCCAGATACCGACCGGCGACAAGGACCCCTTCGGCCTGCGCCGCGCCGCGCTGGGTGTACTGCGCATCCTGATGGAAACACCGCTGCCGCTGGCGCTGCCGGATCTGATCGACGAGGCCGCCGCCGGCTTCGCGCCTGAACTGTTCAGCGGCAACTGGCGTGTCGCCAGCGCCGTCCCGCAAGGGGATACCGCTTTGCATAACTTCTTCAAGGAGCGCCTGCGCCACATGCTGCGCGACGCCGGGCACGACCACAAGGCGGTCGATGCGGTGCTGGCGCTCGATCCGGCGCGCATCGACCAGGTCCCGGCGCGGCTCGCCGCAGTCAAGGCCTTCGCCGCGTTGCCCGAAGCCGAAGCGCTGGCGGCAGCCAACAAGCGCATCGTGAACATCCTCAAGAAATCAGGCAGCGACGCCGACGCGACGGTCGATGCCACGCTGTTGCAGGAAGATGCGGAGCAGGCGCTGTTCGCCGCCGTCACCGCCGCCGCCCCCCGCATCGAAGCCCAGCTTGCCGCCGAGGACTATGCAGGTGCGCTGAAAGCCCTGGCCGGCTTGCGTGGCGCGGTCGATGCCTTCTTCGACGGCGTCATGGTGATGGCCGAGGATGCGGCGATTCGCGCCAATCGCCTGGCCCTGCTGTCGCGCCTCGCCGGCTTGATGAACCGGGTCGCCGACATTTCCCGACTTTCCAGCTAGTCAAGGCGCACAGGGCGACACGGCGTGCCAAACAAAGCCTCTTTTGCATCCGTGTTCAACCCTGCCGCCGTGCGCTGCATGGAGAAAATGAAATCATGAAACTTGTCATCCTCGATCGCGACGGCGTGATCAACCACGACTCCGACCAGTACATCAAGTCGCCGGACGAATGGAAGCCGATCCCCGGCAGCCTCGCCGCCATCGCCCGCCTCAACCAGGCCGGCTACCGCGTGGTGGTGGCGACCAACCAGTCGGGCGTCGGCCGCGGACTGTTCGAGACCGACACGCTGGTCGCCATTCACGACAAGATGCTGAAGGCGCTGGCGCAGGTCGGCGGCCGCATCGACGCGGTGTTCTTCTGCCCGCACACCAACGCCGACAACTGCGACTGCCGCAAGCCCAAGCCCGGCATGCTGCGCGAGATCGCCGCCCGCTTCAACGCCGACCTGGCCGGCGTGCCGGCGGTAGGCGATTCGCTGCGCGACCTGCAAGCCGCCGCCGCGGTTGGCGCGCAGCCGATGCTGGTGCTGACCGGAAAGGGCCGCAAGACGGTGGATGATCCCGCGCTGCCGCCGGACACGCTGGTGTTTCCCGACCTTGCGGCTGCCGCCGCCCATATCGCCCGCTGATGGCCGTCTTCCGCTCCCTGCTGTTCCTGCTGATCCTGCTGCTGGTGACGCCGCCCTACACGCTGGGGGTGATCCTCTGCCGGCCGCTGCCGCACCACATGCGGCGCCAGACCGTGGTGCCCTGGGTGAATTTCACGATCTGGCTGGTCAAGCATGTGCTGGGCATTCCCTACCGGCTGCTGGGTGCCGAGAACATCCCCGACCGCGCCGCCATCGTGCTGGCCAAGCACCAGTCGGCCTGGGAGACCTTCATGCTGCAGGAAGTGTTCAAGGACACCGTCTTCGTCTGGCGCAAGGAGATCAAGTACCTGCCGTTCTTCGGCTGGGCGCTGGCCTCGATTCCGATGATCGAGACCGATCGCAGCGCCACCAAATCGAGCCTGAAACGCCTTGTCGAGCAGGGCCGGGATCGGCTGGCCAACGGCTACACTGTAATCATCTTCCCGGAAGGCACGCGCTCGCAACCCGGCTCGAAAAACCGCTACAAGGGCGGCGGCGCGCTGCTCGCCGTGGAAACCGGCGCGCCGGTGGTTCCGGTGGCGCTGAATTCGGGCGAATTCTGGGGCCGCAATGCGCTGTTCAAGCGTTGCGGCACCGTCACCGTCAGCATCGGCCCGACCATCGATCCCGCCGGCCTGACGGCCAGCGAGGTACTGGATCGTGCCGAAGCCTGGATCGAAACCGAAATGAGCCGCATCAGCCCACACCTCTATGGAGGTCCGCAATGAACATCGCCAGCCACCGCAACCCCCAACTCAATCTCAAGCTCGACGGCACCGCGCCCGACCCGGCCAGTCGCTGGCATGACGGCGCCGCGTTGCCCTTCCTCGGCGGCAGCCTGCGCCTGGTGCTCGACACCCGGCACAAGGATGCGCTGCGCGAAGGCGATACGCTGGATCTGCCGCTGCCGCCGCAAGCCACGCCACGCCAGATCCAGGACCGGGCCGAAGCATGGCTGCGCGGCGAGGCCAAGCGCTGCCTGCAGCAGGTCATCGAGCAACAATGGGCGCTTGCCGGCCCGCGAAGCGGAAGCCCCGGCAGACAGAGTCCGGGACGCCGCGCTCCGCGCCTGGCGCTGTCGTTCTCGGCGCGCGGCCACTGGGCCGAGGTGCAGGACAGCGACACGCTGCGCTGCAACTGGCACCTGATCGAACAACCCATGGCCGTGATCGAGCAGACCATCGCCCGCGCCATCGCCGCCCTGCCGCCGGAAGACGGCGGCTGCGACCTGTTCGGTGCGCCGCTCGTCACTCATTGATACGGTCCGATGTTTCTCGAACAGCTCAAGCTATTCCGCCTGCCGTCGCCGCCGCCCGAGGCCAAGACGCGCCACCTGCTGATCGGCGGCCGCATCATCGACTACCGGCTCAAGGGCGGCGCCAAGCGCCTCACCATGACCATCGACGAGCGCGGGCTGCGCATCGGCGCGCCGCATCGCATCACCCTGAACGAGATCGAGAGCTTCGTCCAAAGCCACAGCGACTGGGTTCTCAAGAAGCTCGGCGAACTCGCCCATGCCACCCAGCCGCGCCACCTCACGGTCAAGGACGGCGCGCGCCTGCCGCTGCTCGACACCGAAGCCGAAGTGCGTGTGCTGCCCGGCGCCAACCGGGTGCGCTGGGTCGCCAATCTGCTGGTGCTCGAAGCGCGCCCCGAGGCCGACCTTGGGCCTTTGGCCGTGCGCGCGCTGCAGAAGCGGGCACTCACCCATTTCGGCGAGCGCCTGGCCCACTACACCGGCCGGCTCGACCTGGCGGTGCCCAAACTCAGCCTGTCCTCGGCCCATACGCGCTGGGGCAGTTGCAGCCGGCATGGCGGCATCCGGGTGAACTGGCGCCTGATCCACCTGCCGACGCACCTGGGCGACTACGTGGTGGCCCACGAGGTCGCGCACCTGCTGGAAATGAACCACAGCGAACGCTTCTGGCGCGTGGTCGGCTCGCTCTATCCGGAGTGGAAAGCCGCCCGCGGCGAACTCAAGCAGCGCGCCGCCTCGCTGCCGATTCTCTGAAGGAATCAAGATGCGAATCCTGCACACCATGCTGCGCGTCGGCGACCTGGACAAGTCGCTGGCCTTCTATACCGAGGTGCTGGGCATGCGCCTGCTGCGGCGCAACGACTACCCGGAAGGAAAATTCACCCTGGCCTTCGTCGGCTTCGAGGACGAGCAGGACGGCGCCGTGATCGAACTGACCTATAACTGGGGCGTCGAGCGTTACGAGATCGGCACCGGCTTCGGCCACATCGCGCTGGCGGTGGACGATGCCTACGCGGCCTGCGATGAAATCCGCCGGCGTGGCGGCAAGGTCACGCGCGAAGCGGGACCGATGAAAGGCGGCACAAGCGTGATCGCCTTCGTCGAGGACCCCGACGGCTACAAGATCGAGCTGATCCAGAAGAAGCGCCAGCCGGCCTGATCCGGCCTCACAGGCGGATTTTCGCCGCCAGTTCCCGCAGTCGTTCCAGCCCCGGCTCCTGGCGTGGCCAGGTCAGGTCGACGCCGTCGTCGGCGTGGCGCGGCAGAACATGCAGATGGAGGTGCGGCACGGTCTGCCAGCCGGCGGCCTTATTGGCCTGGAGGATGGTCATGCCGGCCGGGGCGAAGGCCTCCTGCACGGCGCGTGCGATGCGCCAGGCGGCGGCCATCATGGCCCGCGCCGTGGCTTCGTCGGCATCCATCAGGGTTTCGAACGGGGCCTTGCTGGCGACGATGACATGGCCCGGATTGACCTGGCCGGCGTCCATGAAGGCGAACACCAAGTCGTCCTCGAAAACTTTGGCACAGGGCAGTTCGCCGGCGATGATGCGTGAAAAAACGGTGGTCATGAAGGTGGCTCCCGGTGTCCGATGCGCGACGAGTATAGTGAAATGCGCGGCGGCCGCGATGGCGTCGCGCAGATATTGGCGGCCCGCACCCTGTTGCTCGGCGCACAACAATGTGTTCCGCGCCGCCCGCTGACCGCACGCTTGCGCCGGGCTAGACTGCGGCCATGAACCCCATTCCACCGGTATTCGTTTCCCATGGCTCGCCGATGCTGATGCTGGAGCCGGGCCGCAGCGGTCCAGCGTGGCAGGCGCTGGCGCTGCAACTGCCGCGGCCGCGCGCGATTCTCGCCGTCTCCGCGCATTGGACGACGCGCGCACCTGCGGTCAGCGCCACCCTGCGACCGGCAACGATGCACGATTTCTACGGCTTTCCCCAGCCGCTCTACCAACTCGACTACCCCGCCCCCGGCGCACCCGCGCTCGCCGCAGAAGTGGCCGAGCTCATCCCCGAGATCCAGCTCGACCGCCAGCGCGGGCTCGACCACGGCGCGTGGTCGCCCTTGCGCGCGATGTATCCGGCCGCCGAGATTCCCGTGATCCAGCTCGCCGTGATGCCGCAGTCCGATGCCGAAAGCCATTTCCGGCTGGGGCAGCGGTTGCAGCCTCTGGCCCGCAGCGGCGTGCTGGTCCTCGCCTCGGGCGGGCTGACCCACAATTTGCGCGACATCGTCGCCGATGCGGCGGACGGCGCGATCCTGCCCTACGTCAGCGAATTCCGCGAGTGGTTTGGCGCTGCCTTGCAGCGGCGCGACCTGCCGGCGCTGTTCGACTGGCAGCGTCAGGCGCCGCATGCCGCGCGGGCGCATCCGTCGGCGGAACATCTGCTGCCGCTGTATGTCGCGCTGGGCGCCGGCGGCGAGCAGGCGAACGTGCGCACGGCCTACCGCGACAGTCAACTGGGGGCGTTGGCGCTCGATGCCTTCGTCATCGAGGCGGACGGCGCCTGATGCCTGATCAGAGCGACGCGCCCCGGCTCTGCTCCATGAACTGGCGCATTTCGGCAGCCGGCAAGGGCTTGCTGAAGTAGAAGCCCTGGATTTCGTTGCAGTCGTTGGAGTTCAGGACTTCGAGCTGCTCGACGGTTTCCACACCCTCGGCGATGACCTTCAGGCCGAGGCTGTGGCCGAGCTTGATGATGGCCGCCGAGATGGCGCCGCTGTCGGCATTGCCGGCAATATCGCGGACAAAGGACTGGTCGATCTTGAGCCGGTTGATCGGGAAGCGCTGGAGATAGCTGAGGCTGGAATACCCCGTGCCGAAGTCGTCCACCGCCAGCTCGATGCCGATCTCCCGCAACTCGCGCAAGGTCGAGATGAACAACTCGGCATTGTGCATGATGAGGCTTTCGGTCAACTCGAGCTCCAGGTATTCGGCAGACAGCCCGGTCTCTTCCAGCGCCTGCTTGATCGAGGCGACCAGGTCGCGCTGGATGAACTGCCGCGCCGAAAGATTGACCGACATCCGGACCGGCGGCAAGCCCTCGTCCTGCCAGGCCTTGGCCTGCTTGCATGCGGTGCGCAGGACCCAGGCGCCGATCTGGACGATGAGCCCGGTCTCTTCGGCCAACGGAATGAACTGCACCGGCGAAATCAGGCCGCGTTGCGGATGCTGCCAGCGGATCAGCGTCTCCATGCCGACCAGGCGGCGCGTGGCGAGATCGATCTGCGGCTGGTAGCAAAGGAAGAATTCGCCGTTCTCCAGCGCGCGGCGCAGGTCGCCTTCCAGCGACAGCCGCCGCGCCACTTTCTCGTTGAGTTCGGCCGCGTAGGCCTGGATGTTGTTGCGGCCGAGTTCCTTGGCGTGATACATCGCCATGTCGGCATTTTTCAGCAGCAGTTCGGCGGTATCGCCGTCATCGGGCAACAGGCTGTAGCCGATGCTGCAGGACAGGAAGAACTCGTGCGGGCCGATCTGGTAGGGCTGCGCGATTTCATCGAGGATGCGTTGCAGCGTGAGGTTGGCCGAGGTGCAGTCGGCGCTTTCTTCGGCCTGGTGGTCGCACAGCAGCACCACGAATTCGTCGCCGCCGAGCCGCGCCACGGTATCGCTGACGCGGATGCACGACAGGATGCGGGCGGCAACGGTCTTCAGCAACTGGTCGCCGGACTGGTGGCCGAGGCTGTCGTTGATCAGCTTGAAGTTGTCGAGGTCGATGAAGGCTACCGCCAGCCCTCGCTGGTAGCGCTGCGCATAGCCGATGGCCTGGGCGATGCGGTCCTTCAGCAGGTTGCGGTTGGGCAGGCCGGTCAGGGTGTCGTGGGTGGCCTGATGTTCGAGTTCATCCTGGTAGCGCATCGAGTCGGTAACGTCGTTCAGGATGCCGATGAAATGCGTCACGACACCGCCATCGCCCTGCACCGGAGCCAGGTGCAGGTCGTTCCAGAACAGGCTGCCATCCTTGCGATAGTTGCGCAGCAGGGCCCGCCCCTTCTTGTTCTCGCGCAAGGCGGCGCGGATGTTCTCCAGCGCCGGCTGATCGGTATCGTCGCCGAGCAGGAAACGGCAGTTGCGGCCCAGCACATCGGCGGCGGCATAGCCGGTGATATGGGT
This sequence comes from Rhodocyclales bacterium RIFCSPLOWO2_02_FULL_63_24, assembly GCA_001828935.1. GTDB lineage: Bacteria > Pseudomonadota > Gammaproteobacteria > Burkholderiales > Rhodocyclaceae > Sulfuritalea. The sequence continues at coordinate 55,089 of MHZX01000110.1, read as the reverse complement.
GAACGCCGGATTGACGTATTCGACCGGATCGTCGGGCGCGGAATGGTCGGCGATGATGATGGCGTTGATGCTCGACTCGATCGCGCGATCCCGCAGGTTCAGGGCCTGCGCCGCGCGGTGCGCGTCCTCCAGCTTCTTCCGCACCAGCAGGAAGAGCAGCAGGGAGGACGAGAGCACCACCAGCATGCCGCTCACGGTCTGGCTCCAGGGCAGGTCGCGCAGGGACACCTGGCGGCTGAACAACAGCGCGGGAATGCCGCTGGTGAGCAGCATCCAGAGGACGCCGATCACCGCATAGATCAGCGCGATGCGCAGCGCGTGGCCGCGCTCCTGGGAAAATGCCGGCTGCTGCGGGATCATCCCGCCCTCCTCTTGGCGATTTCGGTGGCGCCAGTCTAATTCATGCCATCGCATTTGTAACCGACGCCGCCAGACTCAGCGGGCATGGCGGTCGGTACCAGGCCCTCGATTGGAGCGGAGAACTTCAGGGACGCAGCAGTCCGGCCTGCTCGATGAAGGCGATGATCTCGGGCAAGCCCTGGCCGGTCTTGAGGTTGCTGAAGACGAAGGGCCGCGCGCCGCGCATGCGTTTGGCGTCGGTCGCCATGACCTCTAGCGAGGCGCCGACCATGGGCGCCAGATCGATCTTGTTGATGATCAGCAGGTCGGAGCGGGTGATGCCGGGTCCCCCCTTGCGCGGAATCTTTTCGCCTGCGGCGACATCGATGACGTATAGCGTGAGGTCGGAGAGTTCGGGGCTGAAGGTGGCGGCCAGGTTGTCGCCGCCGCTCTCGATGAAAATGATGTCCAGTCCGGCGAAGCGCCGGCTGAGACGATCCACGGCTTCGAGGTTGATCGAGGCATCCTCGCGGATTGCCGTGTGCGGGCAGCCGCCGGTCTCGACGCCGATGATGCGCTCCGGCGCCAGGGCCTGGTTGCGCACGAGGAACTGGGCGTCCTCCTCGGTGTAGATGTCGTTGGTCACCACCGCGATGTTGTAGCGCTCGCGCAGGGCCTGGCACAGGGCCAGGGTCAGCGCCGTCTTGCCGGAGCCGACCGGGCCGCCGATGCCGATTCTCAATGCCTGTTTCATGATCTGAAGAGTCTCGTGTATTGGGTTTCGTGATTGCAGCAGGCGATGGCGAAGCCCGGCGCGAAGTTGGAATAGTCGGCCTCGTCGAGCGCCAGCGCGCGCTCGACGAAGGCAGGCAGGCGGCGGCCGATCTCCTGCAGGATGCGCTGGCCGGCAGCCTGGCCCAGCGGCACGGCCTTCAGCGCGGCCATGGTCTGATTCTCGGCCCAGCTCCAGAGCCAGGCCGTCAGCGCATCCGGCGGCGGGATCTGCCAGGCCGCGGCGGCACAACTCCAGACATAGGGGAGAGTCGGCGCCGGCGACACGGCGACTGCATCCAGCAAAGGCTGCGGAAAGTCGCCCAGCTCGTGCAGCAGGCGTTGCATCGAATAGCCCATCTGCAGGGTCTCGGCGCGCAACTCGGCCGTCTCGCGCGTCGCCAGATACTCGACGTCCAGTTCAAGCGCCGCGTCGGACTCTGTCTGCCCGGGATTCCGCTTCGCGGGCGGGCAAGCGCCGACTCTCCACGCTTCCATCATGCGAATCAGCAAGGGCGCCTCGTAGCGGCCGAGATTCCATTCGAGTTGGCCGACTATCCAGCCCAGTGCGCTGGCCTCGTCCTGTATCGTGCCGGCCTCGACCGCCCACTCCAATCCCTGCGAATAGGTGTAGGCGCCCACCGGCAGCGCGGGGCTGGCGAGTTGCAGCAGGCGAGTCAGCGCGAGGCTCATCCGGCAGCGAAGTGATCGTGAATGCGTGCGCCGCGGCCTTCGCCGTCGGTGCTGTGGCCATGCCCGCCGTGCGCGCCGTAAGCGCCGCTCTCGGGTTCGAACGGCGTCTCGATCGAGTCCACCGGCAAGCCGAGGCCGCGCACCATCTCACCCAGCACGTGGTCTTGAGCGAAGCGCAGGCGGCCTGGCAACAATTGCACGGCGACATGGCGATTGCCCAGATGGTAGGCCGCGCGCGCCAGTTGCAGCGGGTCATTGCTCACCGCTTCCAGCAACAGCTCAGACGCGGCGACTACCGCGACCACGCGACCGTCCTGGCCCAGCAGCTTGTCGCCGCCGCGCAGCACGCCGCCGCGTTCGAGGAACAGGCCGCATTCCTCGCCGGAGGCCAGTCGCGTGCGCAGGCGGCTCTTGCAGCGGCTCTCGAAGGGCAGCCGCAGTTGTTCGGTCGCCGCCGCATCGACTGCGGCGCGCTGTTCGATGAGCAGCATGTCAGAACAGGAAGTAGCGTTGCGTCATGGGCAGTGCGCTTGCCGGTTCGCAGACCAGCAGCTCGCCGTCGGCACGCACGGCGTAGGTTTCCGGGTCGACCTCGATCACGGGCGTAGCGCTGTTGTGCAGCATGTCGGCCTTGGTCACACGGCGGCAGTTCTGCACCGGCTCCAGGCGTTTGGCCAGGCCCAGCGCGGCGACCGCCGGATTCTGCAATGCCGCCTGCGAGACGAAGCTCAGGGAAGTTTTGAGCGCGCGGCCGTAGGCGCCGAACATCGGCCGGTAATGCACGGGCTGCGGCGTCGGGATCGAGGCGTTGGGGTCGCCCATCGCCGCCGCGGCGATCATGCCGCCCTTGAGGATCAAACTCGGTTTGACGCCGAAGAAGGCCGGCTTCCACAGCACCAGGTCAGCCAGCTTGCCCGGCTCGATGGAGCCGACGACATGGCCGATGCCGTGGGTGATGGCCGGGTTGATGGTGTACTTGGCGATATAGCGCCGGACGCGCATGTTGTCGTTCTTCGCCGTGTCTTCCTTCAGCGCACCGCGCTGCAGCTTCATCTTGTGCGCGGTCTGCCAGGTGCGGATCAGCACCTCGCCGACGCGGCCCATGGCCTGCGAGTCGGAGGACATCATGGAGAAGGCGCCGAGGTCGTGCAGGATGTCCTCGGCGGCGATGGTCTCGCGGCGGATGCGCGATTCGGCGAAGGCGATGTCCTCGGCGATGCTCGGATCGAGGTGGTGGCAGACCATCAGCATGTCGAGGTGCTCGTCGATGGTATTGACCGTGTAAGGCCGCGTCGGGTTGGTCGAGGAGGGCAGCACGTTGGGCTGGCCGACCGCCTTGATGATGTCGGGCGCGTGTCCTCCCCCGGCGCCTTCGGTGTGGAAGGTGTGGATGCTGCGGCCCTTGAAGGCCGCCAGCGTGGCCTCGACGAAGCCGGATTCGTTGAGCGTGTCGGTGTGGATCGCGACCTGCACGTCCATCGCGTCGGCCACCGAGAGGCAGTTGTCGATCGCGGCCGGCGTGGTGCCCCAGTCCTCGTGCAGCTTCAAGCCCATGGCGCCGGCGGCGACCTGCTCGGCGAGCGGCCCCGGCAGCGAGGCATTGCCCTTGCCGAGAAAGCCGAGGTTCATCGGGAAGGCTTCCGCCGCGGCCAGCATGGAATGGATGTGCCACGGCCCCGGCGTGCAGGTGGTGGCGAAAGTGCCGGTGGCCGGCCCGGTGCCGCCGCCGAGCATGGTCGTGACGCCGGACATCAGGGCTTCCTCGATCTGCTGCGGGCAGATGAAGTGGATGTGCGAATCAATGCCGCCGGCGGTGAGGATCATGCCTTCGCCGGCGATGATCTCGGTGCCGGCGCCGATGGCGATCGTCACCCCCGGCTGCACGTCCGGATTGCCGGCCTTGCCGATCGCGGCGATCATGCCGCCCTTCAAGCCGACGTCGGCCTTGACGATGCCCTGCACAGCGTCGACGATCAGGGCGTTGGTGATCACCGTGTCGGCGACGTCCTTGGCGAGCCGCTGGCCCTGGCCCATGCCGTCGCGGATCACCTTGCCGCCGCCGAACTTCACTTCCTCGCCGTAGATCGTGTAATCCTTTTCGACCTCGATCCAGAGTTCGGTATCGGCCAGGCGCACGCGGTCGCCGACCGTGGGGCCGAACATCTCGGCGTAGGCTTGTCGGGTGATTTTCATTTCAGCGCTCCTTGCACCTTGGCCTGAAAGCCGTACACTTTTCGCTCGCCGGCGTAGTCGACCAGCTCGACCGTGCGCACCTGCCCCGGCTCGAAACGCACTGCCGTGCCGGCGGCGATATTGAGCCGCATGCCGCGCGCTTGCGCACGATCGAACGACAAGGCCGCGTTGGTCTCGAAGAAGTGGTAATGCGAGCCGACCTGGATCGGCCGGTCGCCGGTGTTGGCGACTTCCATGGTCAGCGTGCGGCGGCCGGCGTTGAGTTCGATCTCGCCCGCCTCGATCTGCATTTCGCCTGGAATCATGTGCTGCCTCCTTCCGTCTTCATGGCTGTTGTTCGGCGGCGGCGAGGAAGTCGCGCACCACGGCAATCTGGTCGGCCGACGCCAGCGCCGGAACGTGGCCGACACCGGCGAATTCGACCACCTGCAGGTTCGGCTTGCGCCGCTGCATCTCGTCCACCGTCGCCCGCGGCAACACCTCGGACTCGGCGCCGCGCAGCACCAGCACCGGGCAGCGCACGGCATCCCAGGCCGACCAGAGATCGATGCCGCGCAGGAATTCGGGCCCGATCGGCAGTTCCGGGTCGCGATGCACGGGCAGCCCGCGGCTGATGTCCGGGTCATACCGCAGGCGGTAGCCGCCGTCGGCCTCGCGCACCGCGGCATGCGCGGCCAGGTGGCGCCAGAACTCCTCGTCGAGCGGCCCGAAGCTGCCGCAGGCCTGGCGCACCCAGGCCTCGACGCCGGCGAAGTCGGCGAAGCGAGTCTCGCTGCCGACATGGCCTTTGAGGCGGATCAGCGCGTTCCAGGGCACGAAGGGGCCGACGTCGTTGAGCACCAGGCGGCGGATCGGCGAGCCCGGCTTGGCAGCCAGCAGCATGCCGATCAGGCCGCCCATCGAGGTGCCGACCCAGTCCAGCGTGGCCGCCGGCCGTTGCCCGCGCAGGCGCGCCTGCAGGCTTTCCAGCAGGCCGCCGGGCGCCGGCGTGGTGACGCGCGCGATCAGCGCCGCGGCGTCGCCCAGGTAAGTGCCGAAGCTGTAGCCGGACTTGTCGTCGAGCCAGTCGCTGTCGCCGCGCCCCACCACGTCCATGCAGACCACGCGGTGACCGCCTTCCAGCGCGGCGGCGAGACGGTCGAAGTCGCGGCTGTTGCGCGACAGGCCATGGACGCAGAGCACCACGCGCGGATCGCGCGGATCGCCCCAGTCGGTATAGGCGATGCGGTGGAAGCCGTCCGGGCCGAGGCTGAGGAAGCTCTGCTGCGTCATCGCCATGGCGGTCAGACGATGGGGTGGTGCACGGTGACGAGCTTGGTGCCGTCGGGGAAGGTCGCCTCGACCTGGATCTCGGGAATCATCTCCGGCACGCCTTCCATGACCTCGTCGCGCTTCAGCAGCGTCGCACCGTAGCTCATCAGCTCGGCCACGCTGCGGCCGTCGCGCGCGCCTTCGAGGATGCCGGCGCTGATGAAGGCCACCGCCTCCGGGTAGTTGAGCTTGAGTCCGCGCCCCTTGCGGCGTTCGGCGAGCAAAGCGGCAGTGAAGATCAGCAGCTTGTCTTTCTCTTTTGGCGTGAGTTCCATACGTTCTCCTTCAGGTATTCCAGTTGCGCGGCGCTCGCGTCTACAACCCGGCGGTGAGATCGCGCAGGCTTTGGGGCGCGACGTCAAGGGTCTGCAACTCGGCCTTCACCGCTTCACCGATGTCGGGCGCTATGGCGACAAATTCCGTTCGCCAGTCCGCAAACCGGGCGTGCGAATCCAGGAAGCGGCCGGCACTGCGCTTGAGCGCATCCACCGCGCCGGGCAGACGTTCGGGGTTGCGCTTGCAGGTGCCGAAGCGTAGTCTGCGCTCGTCCTCATTGACCGCCACCAAGTCGATTTCCACGTCGGCCCGTTCCCAATAGCCGCGAATACGCTCGCTCAGGGGGAAATCCCCCAGGCCGAGACGGCTGCGCTCTTCATAAAGCTGGCCGGCGAGGTCTTCCAATGCATGCCCTTCGACATCGGCCAGCCGCTCGTTCGCCTGGTCGATCAGCGCATCCACCGGCCGGAAGGCCACCGCCGACACGGGCCGCTGCAACGCGGACAGCCAGGCACGCAGGAAGTTGTCGCGAATGTAATAGCGGCCGCTGCGCGCCCGCGGCGGCGAAAAGATCGGCAAGCGCCGTTCGATCATGCGGTAGCGCTCGGACAGGATTTTCAGGTAACCGCCGACCTGGCGCACTTCGCCGGGGCCGGACAGGTCGGCCATCGCCGCTTCGATATCGGCATTGGTGCAGCCTGGGTGCTTGGCCAGGAATTGCAGCACCATGTCGTAACGGCCTCGAAGTTCGCGCAGGAACCAGTTGTCGGCCTCGTTGCGCAGCGGCGAGGAACTGGAGAAGAACAGGCTGCGCAACAAATGCTTGCGCTCGGCACCGAGCACGCCCTGTTCGTAGGCATCGCGGTAGAACTTCGGCACGCCCTCGAAAAGATTCCAGAGAAACAGCAGCCGCGCCAGGTCGTCGTCGGCATGGACGCGCAGAATTTCCAGCACCGAGCCGATGTCGAGATGGCCCAGTTCCAGCGTATCCGTCGCGCGGTTGAACAAAGGTGCATCCCTGTCCTCCAGCAATGCCGTCATTTCGGCGTGCAGCGAACCCAGCACGATCAGGCCGCCCGGCACGCTCGCCGCACGCGCCGCGAGCCGGTCCACTTCCGCCTGCAACAGAGAACAAAAGTCGGCAAGCTGCTTGCGGTGGAAATACTGGAACTCGTCGAGGGCCACGACATAGCCCTCCTCCGCCAGCCGGCCGATGAGTTGGGCCAGTTCGCCGAGGCTCGTCACTCGCGCATCGATGCCGAAGGTTTCCAGGTAGCCGTTGCAGGCCGCGACCACGCCTGCCGGGTCCGAATCGGGTATCTGCACGTAGAGCGTTTTGGCGATGCCGGCACCCCGCAGAGCCTCCTGGATCAGCGCCGTTTTGCCAATCCGCCGCCGGCCGGAAATCTGCAAGAAGAACCAGCGCCGTCGCTCCAGAATCCGCTGCATCTGCTGCAGCTCGGAACGACGGCCGTAGAATGACCAAGGAACGTCATTTGCCATGTCAATTGGGCAGGTGAAGTTAATATAAAAGTTTTTACATTAAATCAATAAATATCGCAAGCTTTTGTTGTATATATACAAAGCAACAATCCGCAACGCGCACCAAGGCACCGCTGCGGCGGGACTTTGAGCGCGGCTCGGCGTTTCCGGCGCCGTTCCGCCAACGCCGACTTTTGCGGGCGCGCTTTCCAATTTCATGTGTTCCAGATGCGCGGCGCGGCAGCTTCGCGGCCTATGATTGTCGGCCGCAAACATTGCCAGAGTGCGACAAACCATTCGCGCGCCGCCTCGGCGGAATGGCCGAGATAGCGGCCGACGAAAAGTTGCGGCAGGGCGCTGACGCCGCAGCGGGCACCCATCTCCTTCGACGCCGTCCGGCGACAGGCGGCGAGCGTTTCCGCATCCACCTCGGCACCGGCTGCCAGCACCGTGCTGCAGACGCTGAAGCCGGCGAGGCCGATCGGCGAGGCCAGCAGCGGCGAACCGCCGTCGATCGCGCCGCGTTCGCGCCAGACCAGCCGGCCGTCGATGCGAATGTCGGTCGCCAGCCGCAAACTGCCGCGCTCGAAGGTCTCGCCGCTGGCGCGGCGGCCAAAACAAATCGTCTCGACGCCGACATAGCAGCCGCCCGGTTCCAGCTCGACCGTGGTGTGCATGCCGGCGCGGGCGCCCGAGAACACGATGCTCTCCTGCGGCAGCCATTCCACCGTGGCGCCAGCGCCGACTCTTGCATGCACCCGCTGCGCAGCCTGCGCCCCACCCGAGCGATACCATTTCCCCGCCCCCGGCGTCGTCAGCAAGGCCTGGGACGCCGCAGCGGCGTCGACGCGGATGTCGAGCTGGTCGCCGCCCGCAATCCCGGCCGGCGGATGCAGCACGATGGCATGGCATACACGCGGCCCTTCCGGATAGAGCGCCTTCTGCACGCGCAGCGGGCCGCGATGCTCGCGCCGGGCCAGGATCGTCGATTCGCCGCGCCGCTCGAAGCCCAGTTCGAGCGAAGCCTGCCAGCAGGATGTGATCGGATCGGCGCAGGACGGGAAAGGCGGCATCGGCGGATCATAGCGCCACGTTACACCGCGAGCATGTCCTGCACGCCATCGGCATCCATATTCGCGCCGGCGCCGCGAGCGATGATTTCGCCGCGTTCCATGACCAGGTACTGGTCGGCGAGGCTGGCGGCGAAGTCGTAGTACTGCTCGACCAGCAGGATGGCCATGTTGCCATCCGCGGCCAGGCTGCGGATGGCGCGTTCGATGTCCTTGATGATCGAGGGCTGGATGCCCTCGGTCGGCTCGTCGAGGATCAGCAGGCGGGGTCCCGCGGCCAGCGCGCGGCCGATCGCGAGCTGCTGTTGCTGGCCGCCGGAGAGGTCGCCGCCGCGACGCTTGAGCATCTGCTTGAGCACCGGAAACATTTCGAAAATCCGCTCCGGTATCGGCGTGCCGCCGGGGCGCGTGGCGAGGCCCATCTGCAGGTTTTCCAGCACCGTCAGGCGCGGGAAAATCTCGCGCCCCTGTGGCACATAGCCGATGCCAGCCCTGACCCGTTCGTGCGAAGGCGCGCGCGTAAGGTCGCGGCCGTCGAAGCCGATGCTGCCGCTACGCGAAGGGACGAGGCCCATCAGGCATTTCAGCAGCGTGGTCTTGCCGACGCCGTTGCGACCGAGCACGGTGGTCACCTTGCCGATCGGTGCCTGGAACGATACATCGCGCAGGATGTGGCTGCCGCTGTAGTACTGGTTGAGCTTGTCGACTTTCAGCATCAGAATCTTTCAAAGCCTTTAGCGTCCAAGGTACACCTCAACCACTCTTTGGTCGTTCTGCACCGTGGCCAGATCGCCTTCGGCCAGCACCGAGCCTTCGTGCAACACGGTGACCTTGCCGCCGAGCTGGGCGATGAAGGCCATGTCGTGCTCGACCACCACCAGGGAATGCCTGCCGGCCAGCGACTTGAACAGCTCGCCGGTGCGCGCGGTCTCGTCGTCGGTCATGCCGGCCACAGGCTCGTCGAGCAGCAGGAGCTTGGGGTCCTGCATCAGCAGCATGCCGATTTCCAACCATTGCTTCTGCCCGTGGGAAAGCAGGCCGGCCTGACGCTCTGCGTCGTCGTCGAGGCGGATCAGGCGCAGGGTGTCGGCAATCTTGTCGCGGGCGCCGCCGTCCAGCCAGGCGAAGAGGCTGGTGCGGACGCGCTTGTCCATCTTCATCGACAGTTCGAGGTTCTCGAACACGGTCAGGTTCTCGAACACCGTCGGCTTCTGGAACTTGCGGCCGATGCCCAGATGCGCGATGTCGGCTTCCGACATGCGGCGCACGTCGATGTCCTGGTCGAACAGCACCTTGCCGCGGTCGGCGCGCGTCTTGCCGGTAATGACGTCCATCATGGTGGTCTTGCCGGCGCCATTGGGTCCGATGATGCAGCGCAGCTCGCCGACCTCGATGTCGAGCGAGAGCTCGTTCAGCGCGCGGAAACCGTCGAAGCTGACCGTCACCTCGTGCAGATACAGAATGCTGGCGGCACTCATGGCGCATCCTTTGCGGCAGCCTGGTGCCGCTCGCGCAACTTGCGCCACAGGCCGACCACGCCGTCCGGCAGCCACAGCGTGACGCCGACGAACAGCGCGCCGAGGAAGAACAGCCAGTACTCGGGGAAGGCCACGGTGAAGAAGCTCTTCGCCAGGTTCACGATGAAGGCGCCGAGCACCGGGCCGATCAGCGTGGCGCGGCCGCCGACCGCGACCCAGATCGCAATCTCGATCGAGTTCGCCGGGGACATCTCGCCCGGATTGATGATGCCGACCTGCGGCACGTAGAGCGCACCGGCAATGCCGCACAGCAGCGCCGACAGGGTCCAGATGAACAGCTTGTAGTAGAGCGGGTTGTAGCCGATGAACATGACGCGCGACTCGGCGTCGCGGATCGCGGCGAGCACCCGGCCGAGTTTCGACGTCACCAGATAGCGGCCGAGCACCAGCGTCGCCAACAGCATCAGCGCGGTCAGCGCAAAGAGGCTGACGCGCATCTCGGGCGATGTGATGCTGTAGCCGAGGATGCGCTTGAAGTCGGTGAAGCCGTTGTTGCCGCCGAAGCCGGTTTCGTTGCGGAAGAAAAACAGCATCGCGGCGAAGGTCAGCGCCTGGGTGATGATGGAAAAGTACACGCCCTTGATGCGCGAGCGGAAGGCGAAGAAACCGAACACCAGGGCCGCCAGCGCCGGCACGACGAGCACCAGGAAAATTACCCAGAGGAAGGAATCCGAGCCGGTCCAGTACCAGGGCAATTGCTTCCAGTCGAGGAAGACCATGAAGTCGGGCAGGTCCGACTGGTTGGAGCCGTCGCGGCCGATCTGGCGCATCAAATACATGCCGAAGGCGTAGCCGCCGAGCGCGAAGAAGAGGCCGTGGCCGAGCGAAAGGATGCCGGTGTAGCCCCAGATCAGGTCCATCGCCACGGCGACGATGGCGTAGCACATGATCTTGCCGACCAGGGTGATGACATAGGCCGAAACATGGAAGGAACTGTCCGCCGGCAGCAGCAGGTGCAGCGCCGGCAGCAGCACCAGCGTGATCGCGGCGACGGCGGCGATCGCGAGCCAGCCCTGTGTCGGCGTGGCGCCGATGAAGCGGACGATGAAGGGCTTAGGCATGGTAGTGGACAAAATCAAGTTCCTTCACCACCAAGGCACCAAGGACACCAAGAGGCACCAAGGAAACCCTGCGTGACGTTTGCATTGCACTTCTTGGTGCACCTTGGTGTCCTTGGTGCCTTGGTGGTGAGATTTTTCCCATCATCAACTTTCCACGAAGCGGCCCTTGAGCGCGAACAGTCCCTGCGGACGCTTCTGGATGAACATGATGATGAACACCAGCACGACGATCTTGGCAATCACGGCGCCGGCCCAGCTTTCGATGAACTTGGTAACGATGCCGAGGCCCAGCGCCGCCCACACCGCGCCGGCGAGCTGGCCAACACCGCCCAGCACCACCACCATGAAGGAGTCGACGATGTAGCCCTGGCCCATATCGGGGCCGACGTTGGCGATCTGCGACAGGGCGACGCCGCCCAGGCCGGCGATGCCGGCGCCGAGGGCGAAGGCGACGGTGTCGATGCGCCCGGTCGGCACGCCGACGCAGCCGGCCATGGCACGGTTCTGCGTCACGGCGCGGACGAACATGCCCAGTCGCGTCCGGTTCATCAGCACCCAGACCAGGGCCAGCACGAAGAGCGCGAAGCCGACGATGACAATGCGATTGAGCGGCAGCACGATGGAAGGAAGAATCTCCAGGCCGCCCGACATCCAGGAGGGATTCGCGACCTCGACGTTCTGCGCGCCGAAGATCACGCGTGCGGCCTGGATCAGCATCAAGGACAGGCCCCAGGTGGCGAGCAGGGTTTCCAGCGCGCGGCCGTAGAGCCAGCGGATCACCGTGCGTTCGAGCAGAATGCCGACCACGGCCGCGGCGAAGAAGGCCACGGGGACCGCTGCCAGCAAATACCAGTCCTCGTGCGCCGGAAACTGGCTGCGGAACAGGCCCTGCATGGCGTAGGTGGCGTAGGCGCCGATCATCAGCAGTTCGCCGTGGGCCATGTTGATCACGCCCATCACGCCGTAGGTGATGGCCAGCCCCAGCGCGGCCAGCAGCAAGATGCTGCCGAGGCTCAAGCCGGAGAAGATGCGGCCGATGGTCTCGGCCAAAGTCAGGCGGTCCTCGACTGCGAGATAGGACTGGAAGGCGGCGCGGCGCACCTCGGTCTCGGCTTCGTTGGCGGGTTCCGACTGGGCTTTCAGCACCGCCTTGGTGTTGGGATCGGCGCTGGTCGCCAGCGACTTCGCGGCGGCAATGCGGATCTGCGGATCGGCATCCTTGAGCGTGGCCAGCGCGTGGGCCTCGACCAGCAGGGCGCGGATGTTCGCATCGGTTTCGCGATCGCGTGCCCTGGCCAGCATCGGCGCCATGGCGGCATCGACATTGCTGGCGATTTCCTTGACCGCCTTGAAGCGTACCGTGGCGTCGGGATCGATCAGCTTGAGCACGGCCAGCGCGCCTTCGAGCTCGCGCCGCACCCGGTTGTTGATGGTGATGTCTTCGCCCTTGGCGTCCTTCAGCGTGCCGTCGGCGAGCTGCTGCAGCACGGCCAAGGCCTCGGGCTCGGCAGTCAGAGCGAGCTTGTGGATCGCGGCGATCTTGTCGTCCGACTCCTCCGCCGCGAGCTGGCGTACCACGGCCGGGTCCGGTGCCGCGTGCGCGGCAAAGCCCAGCAGGAGCATCAGCAGGAGGAAAAATCTCGGGATCATGGCGAGTGTCTGGAAAACGGCGCGGCCGGCCTTCACCGGCCGCGCAAGGTGCTGCTTCTCTCTCTAGCTATGCAAATCAATTACTTGCCTTCGGGCTCGCCCTTCTTCTTGTCGTTGCCGGCAATGAAGGGCGACCACGGTGCGGCCTTGACCGGTCCCTTGGTCTTCCACACCACGTTGAACTGGCCGTCGGCCTTCACTTCGCCGATCAGCACCGGCTTGTGCAGGTGGTGGTTTTTCGGGTCCATCTGGATCTCGAAGCCGGAAGGAGCCTTGAACTTCTGCCCGCCCACTGCGGCGATCACCTTATTGACGTCGGTGCTCTTGGCCTTCTCAACCGCCTGCGCCCACATGTGGATGCCGACGTAGGTGGCTTCCATCGGGTCGTTGGTGACGACGGTGTCGGCCTTCGGCAGCTTCTGCTTCTTGGCCCAGTCCTTGTACATCTTGATGAATGCGTCATTGGCCGGATTCTTCACCGACTGGAAGTAGTTCCAGGCCGCCAGGTGGCCGACCAGCGGCTTGGTATCGACGCCGCGCAGTTCTTCCTCGCCGACCGAGAAGGCCACCACCGGCACGTCGGTGGCCTTGAGGCCGGCGTTGCCGAGTTCCTTGTAGAAGGGCACGTTGGAATCGCCGTTGATGGTCGACACCACGGCCGTCTTCTTGCCCTCGCCGGCGAACTTCTTGATCTTGGCGATGATGGTCTGGTAGTCGGAATGGCCGAAGGGGGTGTATTCCTCCATGATGTCGGCCTCGGCGACGCCCTTGCTCTTGAGGAAGGCGCGCAGGATCTTGTTGGTGGTGCGCGGATAGACGTAGTCGGTGCCGAGCAGCACCCAGCGCTTGGCCAAGCCGCCGTCCTTGCTCATCAGGTATTCGACGGCCGGGATCGCCTGCTGGTTGGGCGCGGCGCCGGTGTAGAAGACGTTCTTTTCGAGTTCCTCACCCTCGTACTGCACGGGATAGAACAACAGGCCGTTGAGTTCCTTGAACACCGGGTTCACCGACTTGCGCGAGACCGAGGTCCAGCAGCCGAACACCACCGCGACCTTGTCCTGGGTCAGCAACTGGCGCGCCTTCTCGGCGAACAGCGGCCAGTTGGAGGCCGGGTCGACCACCACGGCTTCGAGCTGTTTGCCCATGACGCCGCCCTTGGCGTTGATCTCGGCGATGGTCATCAGCGCCGTTTCCTTCAGCGCAGTCTCCGAAATGGCCATGGTGCCGGAGAGGGAATGCAGGATGCCGACCTTGATGGTGTCGGCGGCAATCGCCGGCTGGGTAATGAGGCCTGCGGTAGCCAGAGCGAGCGAGACGGCGGTGGCCTTGATGAAATTGCGTCGTTGCATGGAATACCCCTTTCGATGGATGTGAGCGGACCGACCGTTTGGTTTGAAACGGTGCAGGCCTTCCATAGCGAAGGGCGTGCCATGCCATCGACAAGCTCGGCCGAAAAGCCGCAGTCGACTGCGGCGGCTGGTTTAAGCCTCAATATCCGGTCGCGGACAAACTGCCGGAGAGGGAAAACGGCGCGCACCAGAATGAAGAAACAGCAATTTTTCGCTGCTCCCTATTGGTGCGTCGCCCGCTACTTCTTCTTCGCGCCGGCGCTGGGTTTTGCGGCGGCCTTGTCGCCGGTCTGCGCTTCAGGCGCAGGCGGCGCGTCGCCGAGCACGCCCTTCAGCGGGCATATCTTGAAGGCCGGGCATTTCCGGCAACCGGCGACGATGGCAATCGGGCAAACAGTCATGGGGATTCCCCTGGTGGGTGGCGGAGCAGCGGGAAGTATGCGCTTCATCGAGCCGGCCGGGCGATCCGCGAGTCGCGCGCTGCCCGATGCGCTGCCACGACTGCCGTAGCGCCGGCGCCGACTTTCTAGACAGGCCCCACGATGCGGTCGCGCCCGCCTTGCTTGGCCTCATACATTCTGGCGTCGGCCTTCTCCACCAGTTGCCGCCAGTCGGCGGCGGCGTCGGCCAAGCGCTCGGCGATGCCGATGCTGGCGGTCATCGGCGTGCCGTCCGGACGCCGTCCGAGCCCAGCCTGGCGCACCCGCTGCAGCGCATGGCCGGCCTGCATGGCATTGGTATTGGGCATGATGACGAGGAATTCCTCGCCACCCCAGCGCGTCAGCATGTCGCCGGTGCGCAGCTGCAGGCGCATCTGGCTGGCGGCGCCGATCAGCGCCTGATCGCCCGCGTCGTGGCCATGGCGATCATTCACCTGCTTGAAATGGTCGAGATCGAGAAAGGCCACCGCCAGCGGCGTCTGGCTGCGCTCGGCGAGGACGAACTGGAGTTCGATCAGTTCTTCGCCGCTGTGACGCGAAAAGCAGCCTGTCATCCGGTCGCGGATCGACTCGCGCACCAGCACGATCATGAAGCCGAGCTGGGACAAGCCCGCCAGCGCCGACACCGCCGTGATCAGCAGCAGCAGCCAGAACGAGGCGGCCACCGTCGGCCAGTCGAAGATCGGCCAGCGCAGGGCGGCGGCAACCACCTGCATCATCAGCATCGGCGTCGCGAAGGACAGGCTTTCGATCAGCGTCAGGGGAAAGATCGACAGGCCCGCGAGCATGACGAAGGGCAGGAAAGCATAGCCCGCCGCAAACGCCGCCTGGACGCCGTGCAGCTCGAACTGCGCCATGTGCTGATAGGAAAACAGGAAGAACGAGGTGGGGACGGCGAGCAGCATGCCCAGCGCGCGATACGCATCCGACATGCTGTCCATACGGCGCAGGGCAACCAGGATGGCGGCGAAGGCCCCGGTGGCCGCCAGGCGTGCGGCGACCAGGCCATGCCAGACCTCGGCCGGGAAGGCCGCAATGTCGATCACGACCCACAGCGGCGTCAGCACCGCGAAGAGGCCGGCGACCAGCCTCACCCGCGTCACCACGATGGTGGTGCGCCGCGCCGCCAGCAGCGAGAGATGCCCGCCCGGGCGGAACAGCCAGGCCAGTTCCTGTCCACTCATTTCGACGAGGATCAGCGACCAGGCCTGGTACCAGAGTTTGGAGAAGAAATCTTTCGTCATGTCGTCAACGCCGGATGTCGCGCCGCATCATAATCGATAACAATGTCCGGCGAAACGTAACGCCGACGTCAGCACCAGGCCGTCGGGTGCCGCGGGGCCGCTAAGTCTTGTCGCCGCATTCAGCGCCGAAATGGTACCGCGACTGGTGCCGGCGAGCCATACGGACGCCTTGGTGCGCCGGCGCGATCCGCGGATGGGCCAGCGCGTAACGGGTGGTGCTGCGTTCGTGGGTGTCGACCCTGACCACCTCGCCGCAGCCTGCCCCGGCCGGAGGGATGTCCACCTGCGCATGGCACGCGGCAGTCGCGCACATCAGCAACAGCACGGGCATCGGGTAACGCATCGCAGTCCTCCGAAATGCCACGTTCGCATGGCCGCCGACGGACGACCGTGGGCGTCGTCCGCTACAACTGCTTCGTCGCGCCCGATTGCAGGGCGTGGATCAGCTGCGCGCGCCAATCCTGCATGAGGCCTTCCGCCAGCCCCGACGGCGGGCTGGCGCGCGGCTCGGAAAAGTCGCCGTAGATCAGTCCCAGCAACTTGCCGCCTGCGATCAGGGGCAGGATCACGAATGAACGAGCGCCGACCAGTTCCTGGTACCAGGCCGGCAGCAGTTTGGCATAGGCCGGGGCGTTGGCGTCGGCGACAAAGGTGTCCAGCTTGCGCGCCATGATCGCGCGGAACAGGTCCGGCTTCGGCCCGCTGCAACGGAAGCGGGAGGTGACCTGGCTTGCATTCTTGCCCACCCCGGCAATCGCCGCCAGTCCGGACGAACCGTCCGGCAGACACAGCAGGGTGTGGTCGAAGCTATACCGGTCGTGGATCAGTCGCAGGACGTACTGGATCACCTCGACCGGGGTGCGGCCGTCGACGCTGTATTTGTTCTTGGTCAGGCTGTCGCCCGACGAAAGCACGTCCAGCACCCGCTCGGAGGCCTTGCGCAGCAGCGTTCGGGCCTGTTCGACGTTGCACGGAAAGGCCATTTCGGCCAGCAGCACGTCGGTTTCATGCAGGCAGTTCTCGATCCACTCGCGAACCTCGTCGTCCTTCAGGCGCAGCGCGCTGCGGAAGAACTCCAGTTCGCGGTTGATCTCGACCCGCTCCCGGTTCTCCGGCAGGCGAAACAGGGCCTCCGTGACACGGCGGCAAAACGAGGAACACAACTGATGCCAGCTCAGGGCGTTGGCCGCGGCGCGCGGCGGCGCCTTGCCGATTTCCGGGGCCAGGCTGTTCTGCAGCACATCGGGCAGGCACCAGTGGCGCGCGATGGCGGCGCCGATGGCTTCAAAACTCATGCCCAGCGTCATTTCGACCGCATCGTCTTCCGTCAGGTTCTTTTCCGCCTGGAGGATGCGACTTTGCTCGATATCCTCGTACAGATAATAGGTCGCCATCATCCGGCCGAGGTTCTGCATCAGTCCGCACACCTGGGCTTCCTGGGCACTGAAGCGCGGCGCATTGACGCGGGTGATTTCGCCGGCCAGGGTGCCGCAGAAGTAGGCAGCGACAATCTCGGCCTGCAACAGCCTGGATTGCGGCTTGCGCGACAGGGAATCGAGCAGCGCCAGGGACAGCGCGACCGACTTGACGGTATTCAAACCCAGGATCACCAGCGCCTGGTCGATGGTCGAGATGTTGCGCCCGCCCCGCGCATTGCGGCTCGAATTGGCCATGCGCAGCAACCGGGCGGTCAGCGCCGCATCGCGCAAAATGCTTTCTGCGATATCGCGCGTGCCGCCGTCGACATCGTCGCTCAAACGGCTGATGGTCTGTACCGAAGCGCCCAGCCCGGCGAATCCGGGGCTGCTGTCCATACGCTGCAGGAGCGTCGCAATGGCCGATTGCTGCTGATTTTCCATGGCAAGACTTGAATGTGAACGATGGGGGCAGGAAGTGGCATTTGAACACGCTTGGCGCGCCGGTGAGCTCCGCTCTATGTCCCGGAGGGACGGTATCCGCTCGGACGCGGGCCGGCGTTGCCCACCGCGCAGCGGAATCCGGGGTAAGCAAGCTCAGGCCGCCGGAACCGGCATGCCGCGGCGATCAAGCAGCGCCATCCAGCCTCGGATCACGCGGTAGAGCACCCACAGGCCGGTACCGACAACCACCATGAACGCCGCCGGAATGCCGATCAGGGTAATCGTCAGCAGGCCCGCCACCAGCAGCCATAGCGCGGCAAACCAGAAGCTGCGCAACTGCCAGCGCCAGTGGGTGGCCAGCCAGGTGCCGCGCACCCTGTCGCGCGTGACATAGTTGATGATCACGGCAATGATCGACGGCCAGCCGAAGACAAAGGCGCCGATGATGGTGGCTGAACTGAGTATCCCGGAAGCCGCCGACAGCGCATGCAGCCCGTACATCACATGGCACCAGGCGCGCGGCCCATCCAGCTCGCCGTCCGCTCCATCGTCCGCGGGAATCACCTCGGATTCGGTCATTGTTCCTCCTACAATCCCAATTGCTGCCAGAGCGCGTCTATGCGCTGCTTGACGGCTTGCTCCATGGCGATCGGGCGGCCCCACTCGCGCGCTGTTTCTCCCGGCCATTTGTTGGTCGCGTCGATGCCCATTTTGCTACCGAGGCTCGCCACCGGTGAGGCGAAATCGAGGTAATCAATGGGCGTGTTCTCGGCAATCAGGGTGTCGCGCGCGGCGTCAACGCGCGTGGTGAGCGCCCAGATCACTTCCGGCCAGGAGCGCACATCGACGTCGGCGTCGGTGACGATGATGAACTTGGTGTACATGAACTGGCGCAGGAAGCTCCAGATGCCGAACATCACGCGCTTGGCATGCCCCGGATACTGTTTTTTGATGCTGACCACAGCCATCCGGTAGGAACAGCCCTCCGGCGGCAGGTAGAAATCGACGATCTCGGGAAACTGCTTCTGCAACAGCGGAACGAAGACCTCGTTCAGCGCCAGGCCGAGCATCGCCGGTTCGTCGGGCGGCTTGCCGGTGTAGGTGGAATGGTAGATGGGATCGCGACGCATGCAGATGCGTTCGACGGTGAACACGGGAAACTCGGCCGTCTCGTTGTAATAGCCGGTGTGGTCGCCGAAAGGGCCTTCCTGCGCGACTTCACCGGGGTGGATGACGCCCTCCAGCACGATCTCCGCGGAAGCCGGCACCTGCAGGTCGGACCCGAGACATTTCACCACCTCGGTCTTGGCGCCGCGCAGCAAACCGGCGAACTGGTATTCGGACAACGTATCGGGTACGGGCGTGACGGCCGCCAGGATGGTCGCCGGATCGGCACCGATCGCCACCGCGACCGGGAAAGGCTCGCCGGGGTGGGCCGCGCAATGCTCGCGATAATCCAGCGCGCCGCCGCGATGCGCCAGCCAGCGCATGATCAGCTTGTTCGGGCCGAGCAGTTGCTGGCGGTAGATGCCGAGATTCTGCCGCGTCTTGGCCGGCCCGCGCGTGACGACCAGGCCCCAGGTAATCAGCGGCGCGGCGTCGCCCGGCCAGCAGGTCTGCAGCGGCAGGCGCGCCAGGCCGACCTCCCTGCCCTCCCAAACGACTTCCTGGCACGGCGCCGAGCTCACGAGCTTGGGCGCCATGTTGAGCACCTGCTTCAACACCGGCAGCTTGTCCCAGGCGTCCTTCAGCCCCTTCGGCGGCTCGGGTTCCTTGAGAAAGGCCAGCAGGCTGCCGACCTCGCGCAGGCGGCGCGTCCAGTCGGCCGCAGCGCCGTCATCGCCCTCCGCGGCGGCTATGCCGAGCGCCACCCGGCGCGGCGTGCCGAACAGGTTGGTCAGCACCGGCATCGAGTGCCCCTTCGGTTTCTCGAACAGCAGCGCCGGCCCGCCCGCGCGCAGTACGCGGTCGGCAATTTCGGTCATTTCCAGGCAGGGATCGACTTCGACCGCTATCCGCTTGAGCTCGCCAAGCGCTTCCAGTTGAGCAATGAAATCGCGCAGATCGGAGTAGTTCATGGCGCGAGTTTAACCGCCCGCGTCCAAGCGTGCTTCATCGCCGGGCACGGATTACGCAAGCGCAACGCCGCCGCGCGCCGATTGCCGGGTTGTCGGCTACAGTGTCGACCTGTTTCCCGTCCAAGCAATCCGTTACGCACGATGTCCATCGAATTCCTGTCGGAGGAAGAGCGCGCTGTCGTCAAAGCCGAGCAGATCAGGGCCTTTTTCAGCGAAACCAACGACCAGAACCTGGCCGGTGCGCTGGTACTGAGCCTGCTGGTTTATGTGGTGCACGACGGCATCCCGGACTGGACCTGGCAGCCGGCCTTGCTTGCCCTCTATGTCGTCACGCTGGTACGCGCCTGGCAGGTATGGCGCTATCGCCGTGCACCGGGCAGCCGCAGTACCCGGGAGTGGGGGCGCAGCCAGGCCATCGGCGGCGGCCTGGCAGGGGTCTGCTGGGGCCTCGCCAACACCGCCATGCTCGCGCATCTGCCGACCGAGTCCCAACTGGTGATTCTGACGGTGATCACGGTGGCGGCCTCGAGCAACGCCTCGGAAGGCTTTTCCTACATGCCGCCGTCGCGCGCCTATATCGTCGCCTCGATCGGCCCGCCCACGGTCTGGCTGCTGACGGTCGGCGACCGCCTGCATACCATCCTCGCCCTCATGCTGCTGGTATTCCTGCCGATGACGATCTGGCAGGCGCGGAAGCGCAACCGGATTTTCATCGAGGCCCAGCAGCTGCGTTTCCGCAACGAAGCCATGGCCAAGGAACTGACCACGCAGCGCGACGTGGCGGAACAGGCCTATCACGCCAAGGCGCGCTTTCTTGCCGCCGCCAGCCACGACCTGCGCCAGCCCATGCAGGCCTTGTCGATCTTTCACGAACTGCTGCGCCACGAAGCGCAAACGCCACGCGGCGCCGAGTTGCTGACCCACGCCCGGCAGTCGGCCGAGGCCATGAACGCGTTGCTCGACGCCCTGCTCGACGTCTCCAAGCTCGACGCCAATGTGATCAAGGCGGACTGCCGCCCGTTTCCGGTACAAACCGTACTTGCCGAGATGGCGCGCGAATTCATGCCGATCGCCGAACACCAGGGTATCCGGTTGCGCGTCATGCCCTGCTCGGCGCAGATCGTCAGCGATCCGGCGCTGCTCGGCCAGGTCTTGCGCAACCTGTTGTCAAACGCCATCCGCTACACGCCCGCAGGCCGCGTCCTGCTCGGCTGCCGGCGGCGCCAGGACCGACTGCTGATCGGCGTGTTCGACACCGGCATCGGCATTGCCCACGAGGAGCAAGCAGCGATCTTCAGCGAGTTCTACCAGGCCGGCAACAAGGCCAGGGACCGGCAGCAGGGGATCGGCCTCGGCCTGTCCATCGTCGAGCGCGTCGCGCGTCTGCTCGACCATCCCTTGTCCTTGCGTTCGGAACCGGGGCGGGGCTCCTGCTTCGCCGTGTCGGCGCCCCTGACCACCGCGCCGGATCCGGCGGCGACGCCCCTGTCCAAACCGGAACCCGCGCCGGCCGCGGGCAACCTCAAGGGGCGCCGGATACTCATGATCGACGATGAAGAGGCGATCCGCACCGGAATGCACGCCCTGCTGCAGGGCTGGGGCTGCGAGGTAACGACCGCCGGGTCCGTCGCCGAGGCCCTGGCCCGGATCGAGCGCGGCCAGGCGACGATCGACGCGGTCATCTCGGACATGGGTTTGTCGGGCCCGGGCAACGGTATCGATGCCATCGAGGCCCTGCGCAAACGTTACGGCGCCCACTTGCCGGCGCTGCTGGTCAGCGGCGACACCAGCCAGGCCGCATTGCGGGCGGCCAGGGAGGCCAATCTCGTCATGCTGCACAAGCCGATCAAGCCGGCCCGCTTGCGCGCCGCACTCAGCGAAGTGATCGCGCTGAACCGGGATGAGGACCGCCGCAGCGGGCAGGCAGCGGTCACTGCACCAGCCAGGGCTGGAGATTGAGCTCCGCGACGATGCCGGCGAAGATCGCCGCGCCAAACCACTTGTTGTGCCTGAACGCGGCGAAACAGCCCTCCCGTCCGCGATCGCGGATCAGGGTGTAGTGGTAGCCGGCCACCGCGGCGGCGGCGGCCAACCCGATGAAATACCCGGCGCCGTAGCCCAGTTGCCAGCCGACCACGGCGAGGATGGCGAGCGTCGCGGCATAGCAGAGCATCACCGCGACGACGTCGAAGCGGCCGAAGGTAATGGCTGCGGTGCGAATGCCGATCTTGAGGTCGTCCTCGCGGTCGACCATGGCGTATTCCGTGTCGTAGGCCAGCGCCCAGAAGATGTTGGCGACCAGCAGCGTCCATCCCAGCAGGCCGACTTCGCCGGTCGCGGCGGCAAACGCCATGGGAATGCCGAAACCGAAGGCAACGCCGAGATAGGCCTGCGGCAGGGCGAAGAAGCGTTTGGTGAAGGGATAGCTCGCGGCGAGGAAGACCGCGATCAGCGCCAGCCACCAGACATCGCGCAGAATCGGCAGTATCAGCAGGAAGGCGCACACGATGAGAACGGCGGCGAGCGTCAGCGCCTCGCGGGTGGACACCCGGCGCGCCGCCAGCGGTCTTTCCCGGGTGCGCTCGACGTGCGGATCGAAATCGCGGTCGGCATAGTCGTTGATGACGCAGCCGGCGGAGCGCATCAGCAGCGTGCCGAGTGCGAAGATCCAGGCCAGCAGCGCCTGCGGCTGGCCCTCGCTGGCGATCCAGAGCGCCCAGAACGTGGGCCATAGCAGCAGCAGCGTGCCGATCGGCTTGTCCAGCCGCATCAGCTTCTCGTAGAGATCGAGGCGTTGCCTGAGGTCAGCGAAAGTCATGCGCCGATTTTAACGGCAGTCGCGCGCAATGGCCGCAGCCGGCGACGGCGGGCAAACGATTCAAGATTGACCGCGGGACCACGGCAGAAAGACTTCGGTGACCAGCAGGCGCGCCGCGCCGCGGACAAACAAGGCGCGCCGGGCCGGCAGGCGGCGCGGCTCCGGGCCTTCGCACCAGAAGACCGCGGCGCGATGCAAGGGATGACGGGCATCGAGCTGGCGGTAGTAGAGCGGCCCAGCCTTGACCCGCGGGTCGGCAAACAACACACTGGCCAGCGGGCGCCGGCCGGCGCGGCGCAGCAGTTTCAAGGCCGCGAGGTTGGCGGCGGTGTGGGCAAACACGGCGACACGGCCAGCCACCTGCAACACCACCTCGCGCACCGGCGCAAGACGGCCGGCCGCCAGGTGCAGCGCGCGCCGCTCGTCGTGCTGCGGCCGGCGCAGCCCTTGGCGCAGCAGGTGCACGCCGACCAGCCCGCTCAGGCGCAGGCGCGCGGTGAGCGAACCGGTTTCGCGCAACCAGGCGCGCAGCGCACCGCGCTCGGTACACAACGCCGGCCAGCCGCCGGCGTCGCGACCACGGCTCTTGCGATTCCTCGGCCTCATGCCTTGAGCAGTTCCTCGCGCCCGCCGAGCCAGCGCTGGAGATGGGCGGCCGCGAGCTGCGGCTGGTCGCGCAGCATGTCTTCCGCCGCGGCGCGCGCCTGCTCGACCAGCGCCGCATCTTCCAGGTCGGCATAGCGCAACAGCGGCAGGCCGCTTTGCCGCGCACCGATGAATTCGCCGGGACCGCGCAGGCGCAGGTCCTCGCGCGCAATCGCGAAGCCGTCGGTGCTTTCGAAAATGACTTTCAACCGTGCTCGCGCCAATTCGCCCAGCGGCTGGGCGTAGAGCAGGATGCAGGTCGAAGCGTCGACGCCGCGCCCGACGCGGCCGCGCAGCTGATGAAGCTGCGCCAGGCCGAAGCGCTCGGCGTGCTCGATCACCATCAGGCTCGCGTTCGGCACATCGACGCCGACCTCGATCACCGTGGTTGCCACCAGCACCTGGATTTCGTTGCGCACGAAGGCGGCCATCACCGCGGCCTTCTCCGCTGTCTTGAGCCGGCCGTGCACCAGGCCGACGCGCAGGTCCGGCAGCTCGGCGAGCAGACGCGCATAGGTTTCCTCGGCGGTCTTGAGCTGCAAAACGGCGTTTTGGTTCCGGCCGCTGCGCTTAACGTTCGCTTCGCTCTCGTTAGCCTCCACCGAAACTTCGTTTTCTTCGATCAGCGGACAGACCCAATAGGCCTGGCGCCCGCCGCGGCAGGCCTCATGCACGCGCGCCACGACCTGCTCGCGACGGGCCTCCGAGACCAGCTTGGTGGTCACCGGGCTGCGCCCGGGCGGCAGTTCGTCGAGTACCGAGACATCGAGGTCGGCGTAATAGCTCATGGCCAGAGTGCGCGGAATCGGCGTCGCCGACATCGCCAGTTGATGCGCGAAGAGGCCCTTCTCCTTCAGCGCCAGACGCTGCCGCACGCCGAAGCGGTGCTGCTCGTCGACAATCGCCAGGCCGAGCCGGGCGAACCCAACCTTATCTTCGATCAGGGCGTGGGTGCCGATCACGATCGGCGTCTCGCCAGCGCCGACTCTTGCGATCGCCGCATCCTTGTCGCGCTTTTTCAGGCTGCCGGTAAGCCAGGCGACTTCCAGACCGAGCGGTTCCAGCCAGGCCGCCAGCTTGCGGTAATGCTGCTCGGCGAGGATCTCGGTCGGCGCCATCAGGGCCGCCTGATAGCCGGCTTCGACCGCCTGCAGCATGGCCAGCGCGGCGACCACGGTTTTGCCGCTGCCGACGTCGCCCTGCAGCAGGCGCTGCATCGGATGCGGCTGCTTGAGGTCGGCAGCGATCTCCTGCCAGGCGCTGGCTTGCGCGGCGGTGAGACGAAACGGCAGGGATTCGAGCAAGGCCGCGGTGAGGGTCGTCGTCGGCACCAGCGGCGGCGCGCCGCGCGCGCGGCGGGCACTGTAGGCGCGGCGCAGGCTGAGTTGCTGCGCCAGCAGTTCGTCGAACTGGACGCGGCGCCAGGCCGGGTGCTCGCGCGACTCCAGCACCGCCTGGCTCATTTCCGGCGGCGGCGTGTGCAGGCGCTGGATGGCGGCGGCGAATTCAGGCAGGCGCAGGCGCCGACGCAGCGCCGGCGGCAGCGTGTCGCCCAGGTCGGCGCGCTCCAGCGCGCGCCCGATCAGGCGGCGCAAAGTGGCCTGGCCGAGGCCTGCGGTGGTCGGATAGACCGGCGTCAGGCGCTCCGGCAAGGGCTCGTCGGCGGCGACGGCGCGGAAGCGCGGATGAATGATTTCGGCGCCGAGATAGCCCTCGTGGGTTTCGCCGAAGATGCGCAGGCGCGCGCCCGGATGCAAGACCTTTTGCTGACTCGGATAGAAGTTCAGGAAGCGCAGCAGCAGTGCGCCGCTGCTATCCCTGACCCGCGCCAGCAACTGGCGCCGCGGCCGGTAGGCAATTTCGCTGTCGACCACCTCGACTTCGAACTGCGCCGCGATGCCGGGTCGCGCGTCGCGCAGCGCGGTAATGCGGGTCTCGTCTTCGTAGCGCAGCGGCAGGTGCAGGATGAAATCGGCATCGGTGCGCAGACCGAGCCGGGCCAGGCGGGCCGCGAGGGTGTTGGCGCCGGCAGCCGGCTTTTCAGCCAAGGACGAGCACGGCGTCCGCCTCGACCAGTGCACCGCGCGGCAATTCCTTGACGCCCACCGCGGCGCGTGCCGGATAGGGCTCGCTGACATACTTCGCCATGGTTTCGTTGACCTTGGCGAAGTTGGCCAGATCCGTGAGGTAGATGTTGAACTTCACGGCATCGTTCAGCGTCGCTCCGGCAGCGGCGGCAACGGCCTTGAGGTTTTCGAAGACGCGCACGATCTGCGCGTCGATGCCGTCCACCATCTGCATGCTGGCGGGGTCGAGGCCGATCTGGCCCGACAGGTAGATCGTGTTGCCGGCCTGCACCGCCTGGGAATAGGTGCCGATGGCGGCCGGGGCGGCGACCGTGGAAACGATTTTGCGGGTCATGACAGGCTCCGGATTACTTTGGGGATACGTTGTAGTCGAGACGGGAAAACACGTGCTGCAGGCCGCGCCGGGTTTCCATGTTGATGATCAGCGGCGCGTTCAGATTGGCGCGCACCGGCCGGCCGGGGCCTTCCTTGGTCAGCATCACCACCACGACCAGTTTCGAGATGGAATTGGCGACCGATTTGGCTGCCTCGCAATCGGCCGCGGACAGCGCAAGATCGGCGGCCTCTTCGTCGGACAGGATGATCTCGTGGCCGAAGCCGAAGTGGGACGGATCGGCGATATGAAACGCGAGTTCGGGATCGTCCAGCGATTGCAGGATGAAGTAACTGGGCTGTTCGCCTTCGGGATGAAACAGGGAAAAGCGCTTGCACTGCTCCAGCCCGACCAGTCCGCGCGGAAATTCGATGATGCGCGAGGGCTCTACTTCGAGTGTGCCAAAACGCGGGCTTTCAATTTTCATGGCTTTGTCCTGTTCACTTTTTGGTTATGCCCTCTCTTCCCAACGCCTATGATACTTGCGTTAGCCTTCACTGGGATTTCGCCTTCATGGTAACCAGCAGGCCGCCGTCGAGCCCGAGTTCCTTGAGCCTGGCACGGGCGGCATCGGCCTCCTCGCGCGTCCGGAACGGACCGACATGGACCCGCGCCTCGATGCTGGAGGGAATCCCGTGCAATTCCAGTTTCGCGCGCAGGTCTTCAGCATTGGCGACGTTGCCGAAAACCCCCACTTGCAAGGCGTACTGGCGTTCGCCGGCCTGCGTGATCGGTCGCGAAGCAGGCGCCCGGCGCGGCGCGGCCGGCCCGCGCGCCAGTTCGCGCGCCGGCTCCGGGCGCGCTGCCGGGGAAGTCGCGGCCGGCACCGGTTCGGAAGGACGCACCGACGCGGGTCGGCTGACGGCCGGACGGGTCAACGGTTTCTCCGGCGGCAAGGGCCGCAGCGGCGGCGCGCCCGGCGAGGCGGTGCGCTCCGGCACCGCCTTTTCCTCCGCCTTGGCCGCGACGGCGGGCTCCGGCTTGCCCTCGGCTGCCGGCGCGGCTGCCGGTTCGGCCGGCTTGGCTTCCGTCGGGGCGGCGGCCGGCTCTTCCTTGACCGGCTCCGCGACCGGAGGGGCCTCGGTTTTGGGCGGCAGGGCGGCCACCTTGGTCGTCAGCGGAGGCTTCGACGTGTAAATCGCATCGAACATCGCCAGGCTGCCGAGCAGACCCACCACCACCACGGCGGCCACGGCGATGCGATTGAGGAGACGCCGCTTGAGGGCGTCTTCAGCCGCGGGGTCGGTTTCCGGAGTCGGTGTTTCGTTCATCGCGATCCTCGCTTTGTCCATGACGCTCAAATTCAGCTCCGCCGCGGGCCAGCGCCGCGACCAATTCCGCCTCGCCGATGGAAATGCCGCAGCGGCCGGCGATTCCATCGGCGGGCATGCCTTGCTGTGCCAGCGTCATCGCCTCGTTGTAAAGCGGCGACACGTTGCGACTTGCCTTGAGCCGCGAGACTTCCTCGGCCAGGCGCACCAGTTCCTCGCGCAGTTCGGCGCTTTCGCGCCGCAAGCCCTGAAGCTCGGCCTCGACACTGGAACGCGCCAGCGCCTGGGCAAATCCCCGCTCGGGCGCAGCCGGCTCGGACCGCGGCAACGGCAGCGATTCGGGCTGCGGCTCGGGGTCCTGACGCGGGGAATAGGGTTCCCATCCGGAAAACGTGCGTTTGGTGTCGTGTTTGGCGCCATGCCGGTGCCGACCGCCGACCTGAAACAGGCGCATCACGGACAACACCAGATAGACACCGATGATCGCCGCCAGAACCAGCACCAGATCGCGCCAGCCGATGCCGCCGATGAAGTCGAAGTCCATCAGGCGCAGCGCTCCAGGGCCTGGTCGATGTCCCACAGGATGTCGTCCAGCGTCTCCAGTCCGACCGACAGGCGCACCATGTCCGGGATCACCCCGGAGGCGCGCTGGTCGGCCTCGCTCAACTGCCGGTGGGTGGTCGAGGCCGGATGGATCACCAGCGTCTTGGCATCGCCGATATTGGCCAGGTGGGAGCAGAACTGCAGCGCATCAATGAAGCGCTCGCCTGCCTGCTGCCCCCCCTTGACGCCGAACGCCAGCAGCGCGCCAGCACCGGGATGGCGCGACGAACCGAGGTAACGCTGTGCCAATGCGTACGCCGGGCTGCTCGGCAGGCCCGGATAGTTAACCCAGGCCACACGCGGATGGCTTGCCAGGTGTCGCGCCACGGCCAGTGCATTTTCGCAATGCCGCTGCATGCGCAAGGGCAGCGTCTCGATGCCCTGCATCAGCTGCCAGGCGGAAAACGGCGACAAGGCGGGACCGAAGGTGCGCAGGGTTTCCATGCGCGCCTTCATGGTGAAGCCGAAGTCGCCGAAGGTTTCAAAGAACTTGACGCCGTGGTAGCCGGCCGAAGGCTCGGTCATGCCGGGAAACTTGCCGTTGCCCCAGTCGAAATGGCCGGACTCGATGACCACGCCGCCCAACGTGGTGCCGTGGCCGCCGAGAAATTTGGTCGCCGAATGCACCACGATGTCGGCCCCATGCTCGAAGGGCCGGCACAAATAGGGCGAAGGCACGGTGTTGTCGATGATCAGCGGCACGCGGTGAGCGTGGGCGACTTCCGCCACCGCGGCGATGTCGAGCACATTGAGGCGCGGATTCGCCACCGTCTCGGCGAACAGGCAACGGGTGTTGTCCGACAGTGCGGCACGGAAGTTCCCCGGATCGTCGGAATCGACGAAGACGGTCTCGATGCCCAGCTTGCGCAGGCTGACGTCGAGCTGCGAAAAGCTGCCGCCATACAAGGACCGCGCCGCGACGATGCGGTCGCCCGCCTCGCACAGGGTCAGTAGCGCCACCATCTGCGCCGCCAGCCCGGTGGCAGCGGCCACCGCGGCGCGCCCCCCCTCCAGCGCCGCCATGCGTTCCTCGAAGGCGGCGACCGTCGGGTTGCCGATGCGCGAATAGACGTTGCCGAAGGTTTGCAGGTTGAACAGGCTGGCCGCGTGCTCCGCCGAATCGAAGACGAAGGAAGTGGTCTGGTGGATCGGCAAGGCACGTGCGCCGGTCGCCGCGTCCGGCTGGGCGCCGGCATGCAGGCAAAGCGTTTCAATGCCGTAATGGCGATCCGTCATTTAGAGCCTACGTTGGCAGTAATCGTGGTCAGGGTAAATTACATTGATAATAGCGGCCCGGTAAGTCCTCATAAAACGCGATCAACCTCCTCTTTAACCCATGTTTCTGCTGAAGAAGCTCCTCGCCGCCCTGATTCTGCCGCCCACCGGGCCGCTGCTGCTGGCATTCTTGGGACTGTGGCTGACGCGCGCCAGGAGTCGGCGCTGGCAGCACGGCGGCCGCCTGCTCGCCGCCTTTTCCCTGCTGGGCCTATTCGTGCTGTCCCTGCC
This sequence comes from Rhodocyclales bacterium RIFCSPLOWO2_02_FULL_63_24, assembly GCA_001828935.1. Lineage (GTDB taxonomy): Bacteria > Pseudomonadota > Gammaproteobacteria > Burkholderiales > Rhodocyclaceae > Sulfuritalea. The sequence goes on along the minus strand of MHZX01000110.1, from coordinate 26,432 downwards.
CATCGTCGGCAACGGTCTGCTGGCCAGCCTGGAACCCGCCCCGCCGATCGCCCGCAGCGATCTCGCCAAGGCTCAAGCCATCGTGGTACTCGGTGGCGGCACCTATTACGGGGCGCCCGAATACGGCGGCGACACGGTCGGCCGCGCCACGCTGGAACGGCTGCGCTACGGCGCCCGGCTGGCGCGCGAATCCCGCCTGCCGCTGTTGGTGACGGGAGGCGCGCCCTTCGGCGGCCGGCCCGAGGCCGAATTGATGCGCGACGCACTGGAACACGACTTCGGCGTCAAGGTGCGCTGGATCGAGGCCGCCTCACGTGACACCGCCGAAAATGCCAGCCTGTCGGCCTCCATGCTGAAGGCCGCGGGCATCGCCCGCATTGCGCTGGTCAGCCACGGCTGGCACTTGCCGCGGGCGATTCCGCTGTTCCAGAAGCAGGGGTTGGAGGTGATTCCGGCACCGACAGCATTCACCACCGCATCATCTTCGCGGATGGAAGATCTGCTTCCCCGCGACTTGAACCGCAGCCGCCAAGCATTGAACGAGTATCTCGGCCAACTCTACAACCGCCTCAAGGACTAGTCATGAACGAAGAACTCCTGATCGGCCTGGTATCGATTTCCGACCGCGCTTCCAGCGGCGTCTACGAGGACAAGGGTATCCCCGCGCTGCGCGAATGGTTTGCCGGCGCACTGGCCTCGCCCTGGCGCCTGGAGACGCGCCTGATTCCGGACGAACAAGCCGTGATCGAACAGACCCTGATCGAACTCTGCGATGTCGCCGGCTGCCACCTGGTGCTGACCACCGGCGGCACCGGTCCCGCGCCGCGCGACGTGACGCCGGAAGCCACGCTGGCCGTGGCGCACAAGCTCATGCCCGGCTTCGGCGAGCAGATGCGGCAGATCTCGCTGGCCTTCGTGCCGACGGCCATCCTGTCGCGGCAAGTCGGCGTGATCCGCGGCAAGTCCCTGATCCTCAACCTGCCGGGGCAACCGAAGTCGATCCGTGAAACCCTGGAAGGCGTCAGGAATGCCGACGGCAGCCAGCGCGTACCCGGCATTTTCGCCGCGGTGCCCTATTGCCTCGACCTGATCGGCGGGCCCTACGTGGAAACCCACGAAACCGTGGTCAAGGCCTTCCGGCCGAAGTCGGCGGTGCGCCCGGTCAGCTGAACGACTGCACGAAAAAATTCGCGATGACGAAGTCGGCGCCCGTCGACAAGGTCTCCCGCGGATGCAGACGGGCATTCTTGTCGTCCAGCGCAAACACCAGCGTCACCTTGTCCTCCAGCGCATTGGCGGGCAAGGCCATGCGCGCGTATTCGCCGACTTCGGGGACATCGAGCAGCAAGGCTTCGGTCTGCAGACCGCCAGCATCGGCAAACACGGCACGCGGGGTTTTCGATATGGTTTCGATCCCCACCGAAGCCTGATTCGGCGTGGTCCGCACATAGCGGCGGATGATGCCGACCAGCCAGTTGTCGCCGCCCTCCGGCTGCAAGCCGACCAGGCCGCCGATGCGGATCCAGTCGTTGCGGGAAATCCCGGCCTGGGCGCCGAGACCGCCCAGGCTGACATCGTCAACGGTCCAGGTTTCGAAGCCTTGCGTGCCGGCGCTGCGTCCGGAAAGCCGCTGATGCACGGCGGCCAGGCCATTCACCACCTTCAACGGCGAATTGATCCGATGCCGCACGTTGCCGCGCATCGGCGGCTTGGGCGCCCAGCACATCGCCAGGTGTTCCAGCACCGGAATCACCTTGGCGGCTTCGTACTGTGCGCCGAGATTGATGCCCGGCGGCACGCGGCCCTCGCTGCGGATCTGCTCGATGGTGGTCGCCACGGCCTCTACCGCCCGCGCCCCGTTGAAGAAGCGCAAGGTCGGCGTGATCTCGGGGTGCTTGGCAAGCCGCGTCGGCGGCAACGGCTTGGCGGCATCCACCCAGTACACGTTCTCCCTCAGGAGTTCCCGTATCAACGAAAAGTGAGGCAGGAAATGGGTAATGAAGCGTTCGGCGATCTCGATCTCGAGCGGCTGCAGGTTGTCCATCGAGGTCGCGTGGAACAGCAGCACCTTGAGGTATTCCGCCTCGATGCTGCTTTCGACACTGCCGGGATAGAGTTGCAGCGGCTTCTGCGCGACTTTCGCATCGACGGCGGCGAGATAGACGCCGCCCACCCTCATCCAGAATTCCGGATCGACCGGACCGTAGCGAAACTGCATCCACTTGAGCCGGGCCGCCAAGGCATTGACCAGGCGGCCGTAGAGCATGGGCAGCTGCGGCCGCAGCGCGTCGTGCTCCTTTTCCGCGGCGCGGTAGCCGGCGAGGCAGTCGAAATAGGCCGCGGCAAGCTGTTGCCAATAGCCGTGGCTGAGTTCCCACTGCCGCGTTTCCGCGGCGCGGCTGGTACTGCCCAGGGCGGGATAGTCGCGGCCAAGGCGTCGCGCCTGCGCCACGGCCGCTTCGTCGAGCTTGAATATCAGTTCGAGGCGCTGCGCCAGCTTGAAGCTCTCATTCGCGGTGAGCGATTCCAGCCAGGCGGTGGCCTCTTCCACGGCACTCTGCGGCTCGCCGGCGACGATCTCGGCAAGAATACGCTTGACCTCGCGCGCATCGGCCAGCGGATGTGTTGATTTGTTGGAAAAGAATCCGAGCATGGGCGATTGGTCGTCAGGCTATTGACTTGTCAGCATAGACGGTCGAAACATCATTGTCATTTCAGCGGCAACCGCGGCGCCGGACGAACCGAGCCCCAGGATACGAGAGAGGGCGCGGGCCGCGAGTGGCGACGTGCCGGCTGCACGATGGGGCGAGGGAGCGTCATGGACGATTCCAGTAAAATGGACGCTTGATTATATGTCCCGCCGCCGCCATCCATGCGCCCCTACCTTGACCTGATGCGCCACGTCCTCGACCACGGACACGAGAAATCCGACCGTACCGGCACAGGCACCCGCTCGGTGTTCGGCTGGCAGATGCGCTTCGACCTGGCCGAGGGCTTTCCGCTGCTGACCACCAAGAAGCTGCACCTGCGCTCGATCATCCACGAACTGCTGTGGTTCCTCCAGGGCGACACCAACATCCGTTACCTCAAGGACCACGGCGTCTCGATCTGGGACGACTGGGCCGACGCCAACGGCGACCTGGGTCCGGTCTATGGCCATCAGTGGCGGCACTGGCCGGCCGGCACATCCGACAACCCCGGCAAGGAAATCGACCAGATCGCGCAACTGATCGAAGGCCTGAAGCAGAATCCGGATTCGCGCCGGCACATCGTCTCGGCCTGGAACCCGGCCGACATCCCGCAAATGAAGTTGCCGCCCTGCCACGCCCTGTTCCAGTTCTACGTCGCCGACGGACGGCTGTCCTGCCAGCTCTACCAACGCAGCGCCGACATCTTCCTCGGCGTGCCCTTCAACATCGCCTCCTATGCGCTGTTCACGCTGATGGTGGCGCAGGTCTGCGATCTGACGCCGGGCGAATTCGTGTGGACCGGCGGCGACTGCCACCTCTATTCCAACCACTTGGTACAGACCCGCGAGCAACTTTCCCGCGAACCGCGTCAACGCCCCACCATGCTCTTGAACCCGGAGGTAAAGGACATTTTCGGCTTTCGTTACGAGGACTTCGCGCTCGAAGCCTACGACCCATATCCGCACATTGCGGCGCCGGTGGCCGTGTGAACGTCCCGCCGCAGGGCCGCCCCAAGACGGGACCATCCATCGCCGAAGGAGGCGTAGCCGACGAACCGCCGTCACCCCCTTCCCAGGGGCAAAGGCGGGAATTCGCGGAGCACGGCTCCGCGCCGCCGGAGCCGGCCGGCTGTGCAAAGCCGGCCGTGGGACGGGGGTTGGGGGAAAGGCCTTATATCCTTTGCGGCGACATCGGCGGCACCAAGACGCTGCTGGGCTTGGCGCACAACGGCAATTTTGTTGTTGAACGCCGTTACGCCAACGCCGACTTTCACGATTTCGCCAGTCTGCTCGCGACCTTCTTCGCCGACACGCAGACGAACCCATCCACCATCGACGACGGCTGTCTCGCTGTCGCCGGCCCGATCGCCGATGACGGCCGCACGGCAGAGTTGACCAACCTGCCCTGGCGCATCGCCAGCGAATCCCTGGCGAGCGGATTCGGCCTTCCCGTATTGCGCCTGGCGAACGATTTCGCTGCCGCCGCCATGGGTGCGGTCACCGCCTCCCGCGCGCAAACACTGACCCTGCAGGCTGGAGAACCGCTAGGCACAGCGCCTTGTCTGGTGGTAGGGGCCGGCACCGGACTGGGCATGGCTATCGTCCTGCCGCAGGACGGGCAATGGCGGATCGTTGCCGGCGAGGGCGGCCATGTCGCTTTCGCCCCCGCCGACGAGCAGCAGATGGCGTTGTGGCGTTTCCTGCACGCCAGGCATGGCCGCGTCACCTGGGAACGAGTGGTGTCCGGGCCTGGGCTGACGGCGATCCACGAATTCCTTGCCGGAGTCGAATTGCCGCCCGAGGAAATCGCCGCGCGCGCCGCATTGAACGACCCGGACGCGCCGGACAGCGCCGAACGGCGCTCGCTGGACCTGTTCCTCGCCGCCTATGGCGCTTTCGCCGGCGACATGGCCCTGGCTTGCCTGGCGCGCGGCGGCGTATTCCTGGCCGGCGGCATCGCCGCCAAACTGCTGCCGATACTGCAACACAGCGGCTTCCTCGCCGCCTTCAAGGCCAAGGCCGAACACGCCGCCATCGCCGCACGCATGCCGGTCCATGTCGCCACCGATCCGGCGCTGGGCCTGCACGGCGCACTGCAGCTGGCCGCCCTCCGCTCCTGATCCCGTCGCGGTTCGCGACCGCGCAAACATGCTGCAACTTGACGTTCGTCAATATCTTGTCATGTAGCGGGAGCAGGATGACAATGGAAGTGTTTTTTGAAATCCGGAGGAGATCACATGGCAACCAAGACTAGTGCGAAGAGTCCGCCCACCAAGCGTCCGGCGCCTGCCGCGGCAACCAGCGCGACAAAGGCAAAAACGGCCGCCAAGGCGAAGCCGGCGCCGAAACCGGAGCCCGCAGCAAGAGCCAAGGCGGCGCCAAAGCCGGCGGCAGCGGCTAAACCGGTGCGAGCGCGCGCCGCCAAGAAGCCGGCCGGCGTGCCTCCCGAGCAGCGCAAGCATTACATCGAAATGGCCGCCTATTACATTGCCGAGCGACGCGGCTTTGCGCCCGGCAATCCGCTGGAAGACTGGGTGCAAGCCGAGGCAGAAATCGACCGGCTGCTGACGCAAGGGCTCTTGGGCGGGTAAAGAGCCGCGCCGGGCTCAGTCAGCCGGCAGCAATACCAGCGCCGCCAGCGGCGGCAAGGTCAGCGCGAGCGAAGCGGGGAAGCCCATCCACGGCTTGGGCTCGGCCTGTACGCGGCCGCTGTTGCCCAGATCGCTGCCGCCGTAGTGCGCCGAATCGGTGTTGATCCGCTCGACGTAGTCCTGCAGCCGGGGTACGCCGAGGCGGTAGTCGTGGCGCGGCACGGGCGTGAAATTCAGCACCACCACGGCATGGCGGCCATCGCGCGAGCGACGCAGCCAGCTCACCACCGACTGGTCGGCATCATGGCAGTCGATCCATTGAAAACCCTCAACGGAAAAATCCAGTTCGTGCAACGCCGGTTCTTTCAAATAAAACCGGTTGAGGTCGCCCACCAGCCGCTGTACGCCGGCGTGCATGGGATATTGCAGCAGATGCCAGGGCAGTTCTTCGCCGGCTCGCCATTCCCAGGACTGCCCCAACTCCGCGCCCATGAACTGCAGCTTCTTGCCCGACGCCGTCATCTGGTAGGCCAGCAGCAGGCGCAGGTTGGCGAAGCGCTGCCACTCGTCGCCCGGCATCTTGCCCAACAGCGAACTCTTGCCGTGCACCACTTCGTCGTGCGACAAAGGCAACACGAAGTTCTCGCTGTAAGCGTAGAGCTGACCGAAAGTCAGGCGCTCGTGGTGATAACGCCGATGCACCGGATCCTGTTGCATATAGGCCAACGTATCGTTCATCCAGCCCATGTTCCATTTCATCGAGAAGCCCAGGCCGCCCAGCCAGGTCGGCCGCGACACCATCGGCCAGGCGGTGGATTCCTCGGCAATGGTCAGCGCACCGGCAAACTCGGCATGGACCATTTCGTTCAGCTCGCGCAGGAAGGCGATGGCTTCAAGGTTTTCGCGCCCGCCATGGACGTTCGGCGTCCATTCGCCGGCCTTGCGCGAGTAATCGAGATAGATCATCGAGGCCACGGCGTCGACGCGCAGGGCATCGACATGAAACTCGGACAGCCAGTAACACGCGGAAGAAAGCAGGAAGCTCCTGACCTCGTTGCGCCCGTAATTGAAGACATGCGTGCCCCAGTCGGGATGCATTTTCTGCCTCGGGTCGGCGTGCTCGTACAAGGCCGTGCCATCGAAGTGGGCCAGCGCCCAGTCGTCGGCCGGAAAGTGGCCCGGCACCCAATCGAGGATGACGCCGATGCCCGCCTGATGCAGGCTGTCGATCAGGAAACGCAGATCGTCGGCGTTGCCGAAGCGGGAGCTCGGCGCGAAGAAACCGGTGCATTGGTAGCCCCAGGATTCGTCGAGCGGATGTTCCATCAGGGGCAGGAATTCGACATGGGTGTAGCGCAATCCGGTCAGATAGGGCACCAGTCGCGCCGCCAGTTCGCGGTAACTGTAGAAACTGCGATCGGGATGGCGCATCCAGCTGCCGAGATGCATTTCGTAGGTGCTCATCGGCGTCGACAACCAGTCGCGCCTCGCCCTCGCCTCCATCCAGCCATGGTCGTTCCAGGCATGCGCCGAGGCTGGAGCCACACAGCAGGCGGTAGCCGGGCGCCGCTCGAAGGCACGCGCATAGGGATCGATCTTGAGCCGCAGTGCGCCGCTGCCGCGCACCCGCAATTCGAAGCGATACAGGGCGCCGTCGGCCAGCTCAGGCAGAAACAGCTCCCAGACGCCGGAGCCGCCCAAGGTCGCCATCGGATGCACGCGCCCATCCCAGCCATTGAAGCCGCCCACCACCGAAACCCGTTCGGCATTCGGCGCCCAGACACGGAAACAGACGCCGGCAATGCCGTCGCGGACTGCCGCGGTCGCGCCCAGCGTGCGCCAGGCCTGGCGCAGGCGCCCGGCGTTGAACAGATACAGGTCGTCGGCCGGCGCCTGTGGCGGGAAAGCATAGGGATCGTATTGCGCCACGCCATCGACATTCAGGCGCCACGGCCGCGGCAGCGGCGCAGTGCCCCGCCACTCGAACAGGTCCGTGCGGCCACGACGTTTCAGCGGCGCCCATTCGCCATCGGCCAGCGCCACGGCGACCGACTTGGCGTGGGGGCGCAAAACCCGCAGGCGCCAACCCGCTCCCTCCGCGTGGAGACCCAGCACGGAAAACGGATCGTGTTCGCGCGCTTCGAGCAGCGCGGTGCAGGCAAGCTCGGACATGGATATATGTTCGAAGTGTTTTTTTGTTATCGTGCGGATTGTAGCCGCAACGGGGAAATCGCCACGCCTTCGATTGCAGGCATGGGCGGCCGCCACATCCATCTGCAGGCAAACAGCAAGGGGACGCAGGCATGAACGTAAGCGAACTCACTCGCAACAGCTTCGGCATTGTGCTGGCCGGCGGACGCGGCAGCCGCCTGATGCAACTCACCGACTCGCGCTCGAAACCGGCGGTGCCTTTCGGCGGCAAGTTCCGCATCATCGACTTCACTTTGTCCAATTGCGTCAATTCCGGCATCCGTCGCATCGGCGTCGCGACGCAGTACAAGGCACAAAGCCTGATCCAGCATCTGCAGCGCGGCTGGAGCTTTCTTGACGGCCGCTTTCACGAGTTCGTCGACATCCTGCCGGCGCAGCAACAGGTAGGTGAAAACTGGTACCAGGGTACCGCCGATGCGGTATTCCAGAACCTTGCCCTGATTCGACGCAACCGGCCCAAGTACGTACTGGTGCTGTCCGGCGATCACGTTTACAAAATGGACTACGGCCGCATGTTGTCCGAGCACGTGCATCGCCAGGCCGATCTCAGCGTGGCCTGCCTCGATGTGCCGTTGGGCGAGGCCAGCGGCTTCGGCGTCATGCAGGTCGGCGACAACCAGCGCGTCGGGGCCTTCGTCGAAAAACCGGCAAACCCGCCACCGATACCGGGGCGCCCCGACCGGGCCCTTGCCAGCATGGGGGTGTATGTATTCAATGCCGAATTCCTTTATGAGCAGTTGATCCGCGACCACGACGATCCGCGCTCGTCGCGCGACTTCGGCAAGGACGTGATTCCGCATTGCGTCGAGCGCTACCGGGCGTTTGCCCACAATTTCGCCAATTCCTGCGTCGGCATGGACAGCAGCGGGATACCCTACTGGCGCGACGCCGGCACCATCGACGCGTATTGGGAGGCCAACATGGAACTGACCAAGGTCACCCCCGAACTGAATCTTTACGACGACGACTGGCCGATCTGGACCCATCAGGAACAGCTGCCGCCGGCCAAGTTCGTTTTCGACGATGAAGGCCGGCGCGGCATGGCGATCGATTCCCTGGTCTCCGGCGGCGACATCATCAGCGGTGCCGTGGTGCGCAAGTCCTTGCTGTTCTCGCGCGTGCACGTGCATAGCTACGCGGAAATCGCAGACTCGGTGATCCTGCCCGACGTACACATCGGCCGGCACGCCAAGCTGCGCCGCGTGGTGATAGACAAGCATTGCCGGATTCCCGAAGGCACTTCCATCGGCTACGACATCGAAGCCGACCGCCGGCGCTTCCATGTCAGCGAAAACGGCGTCACCCTGGTCACGCCGGAAATGCTCGGCCAGCAGACACATCACATTCGCTAGAAAAGGCAACATCGGCAATGAAGACCCTCGACCTGGTATTTCTCTGGCACATGCACCAGCCGGACTACCGCGACCATGGCGCCGCCTCAAGAGTCGGCGCTGGCGATACGGCGGCCGGCGAGTTCGTCCTGCCCTGGGTATACCTGCATGCCATGAAGGATTACGCCGACATGGCGGCGCATCTCGAACGTCATCCGCAGATCCGCTGCGTGGTCAATTTCGTGCCGGTGCTGCTCGACCAGATCGAGGATTACGTGCAGCAATTCGCCAGCGGCGAGTTCCGCGACCCGCTGCTGCGCATGCTGGGCACCCGCGACCTGGAACACATCAGCGAAGCGGACCGGCACCTGCTGCTGGCAACCTGTTTCCGCAGCAACCACGTCACCATGCTGGCGCCCTTCCCCCGCTACCAGCGCCTGCACGACCTTTACCTGCTCGCCGCCCACGAGCATCCGGCGGCCAGCCGCTATTTCTCCGGCGCCTACTTCTCCGACCTGGTGACCTGGTACCACCTGGCCTGGACCGGCGAATCCGAACGCCGCCGCAATCCGCTGCTGGCCACGCTGATGAGCCAGGGCGAGGGCTACGACGCGGACGACCGGCAACGCCTCCTGACCAGCATCGGCGAATTGATCACGGGCCTGATCCCGCGCTGGCGGGCGCTCGCCGCGCGCGGCCAGGTGGAACTGTCGACAACGCCGCAAACCCATCCGTTGTCGCCGCTGATGCTCGACTTCCGCGCCGCGCGCGAAAGCCTGCCCGAGGCGCCGCTGCCCTTCAATGCCGCCTACCCCGGCGGACGCAGCCGCGTCATCGCCCAGATCGAGGCCGCGCGCAGCAGTCATGCCAGGCGTTTCGGCGCGCCTCCGGTCGGCATGTGGCCCGCAGAGGGGGCCGTCTCCGAGGACTTCGTCAAGCATCTGGCCGCGGCAGGCTGCCGCTGGATCGCCAGCGGCGAAGGAGTGCTGAGAAACAGCCTCACCGCCAGCCGCATGACCGACCCGGCGGCGGCCTACCATCCCTGGCAACTGGAAAAGGCACCCGGGCTGACGCTGTATTTCCGCGACGAACGGCTTTCCGACCTGATCGGTTTCGACTACGCGAAGTGGCACGGCCGCGACGCCGCCCAACACCTGGTCAACCAGCTGGAAGCCATACTCGATGCCGCCGGCGAAAACGCAACGCCGGTGGTCAGCATCATTCTCGACGGCGAAAATGCCTGGGAGCACTATCCCTACAATGGCTACTACTTTTTCGACGATCTCTACGGCCTGCTGGCCGAACATCCGCGCATCCGCAGTACCACCTACGGCGACCTGATGACGCGGGCAAGACCGCCTGCCGCCGTACTGCCCCACCTGACCGCAGGAAGCTGGGTATATGGAACGCTGTCGACCTGGATCGGCGACGAAGCGAAAAACCGCGGCTGGGATCTCCTGTGCGAGGCCAAGCAGAGCTGCGACCGGGTTCTCGCCAGCGGGCGGCTCGATGCCGCGCAGATCGCCGCCGTGGAGGCGCAGCTGGCCATTTGCGAAAGCTCGGACTGGTTCTGGTGGTTCGGCGACTACAACCCCTCGGCCGCGGTCGCCAGCTTCGACAGCCTGTACCGGCGCAACCTGGAGCGGCTCTACCGCCTGCTCCAACTGCAACCGCCGTCCCAGCTCGATACCCCCATTTGCGCCGGGTCGGCCACCGCGGAAAGCGGCTCGATGCGTCGTGCCACCGTTTCCTAACACTGAACCCATCCATGACCATCAGTCTTCTGTTCGGGGTCCACGCCCACCAGCCTGTAGGCAATTTCCCCGCCGTCATCGACGACGCCCATGTCCGCAGCTACGGCATGTTCCTGCGCGTGATGGAGCGCTACCCGGAGTTCCGCTTCAGCGTGCACTTCTCCGGCTGGCTGCTGGATGTGCTGTTCGAGCGCTTCCCCGACGACATGGCGCGCCTGGCGGCAATGACGCGGCGTGGCCAGGTCGAGTGGTTCGGCTCCGGCGACTGCGAACCGGTGCTGGCGGCGATTCCTCACTGCGACCGGGTGACCCAGATCGCCACGCTGTCGGACAAGATCGAGCGCTGCTTCGGCATGCGCCCGGCCGGGGCCTGGCTGACCGAGCGGGTCTGGGAATCCTCGGTGGTTCCGGCACTGGTGGAAACCGGGATCCGCTATGTGGCGGTCGACGACTACCACTTTCTGTGCGCCGGGGAAGATGGCGCGAGGCTGGACAGCTTCTACACCACCGAAGAGGACGGCCGCTGCCTCGACCTGTTCCCGATCTCCGAAGCGGCACGCTACCGGCTGCCGTTTTCGCCGGCGGCCGAGGCCGTCGCCTGGCTTGAGGCGTTGGCGAGCCAGGGTCACCGCGCCTCGATCTATTTCGACGACATCGAAAAGTTCGGTATCTGGCCCGAGACCTACGAATGGGTGTTCGAGAAAGGCTGGCTGACGCAGTTCGTCGAAGGCGTGCTCGCCTCGCCGCTGATTCGCACCGACACCTTTGCCGACTTTCACGCCCGCGAGAAAACCCGGGGCATCGTCTATCTGCCGACCACGTCCTACATCGAGATGAACGAATGGACGCTGCCCGCGCCGCGCGCCGCCGCCTATCACGCCCTGGTCGACACGGAAAAGGCCGCGGGACGCTTCGAGCTGCACAAGCCTTTTTTGCGCGGCGGCATCTGGCGCAATTTCATGTCGCGCTATCCGGAAGCCAACTGGATGCACAAGCGCATGCTGGGCGCCTCGCAGCGGCTCGCGGCACTGCCGGCGCCACAGCGCAGCGCCGCCATGCAGGAGCATCTGCACCGGGCACAAGCCAACGACGCCTACTGGCACGGGCTGTTCGGCGGCCTCTACCTGCCCCACCTGCGCCGCGCCGTATGGAACAACCTGTTGGCACTGGAAGCCACGCTGGCCACCGTGGCGCCGGCGCCGACTTTCGAAAGCGTCGACCTCGACCACGACGGCCACCTCGAAACCGTCCTGCGCAACGGCCATTTGCAGGCCTTTGTCCGCGACGATGGCGACGCCACGCTGGTGGAGCTTTCCAGCCTCGTCCTGGCACACAATTTCGGCGATACGCTGCGCGCCTACGGCGAGGCCTACCACGCCAAAATCGACCAGGCCCAAACGGCGCACGCCGAACATGGCGCCGGCATCGCCTCGGCCCATGACCGCGTCGCCTTCCTGCATGCCATCGTGCCGGGAGATGCGACCCCCGACCTGCGTCCGCGGGGAATTTTCCTGGACCGCCTGTGCAGCGCCGACGGCCCGTTGCGGGCGCTCGACGACTACCGCGCCGGAAACCGGGAGGGCACCTGGATCGCCGGCGGCGAAGGCTGGCGCCTGGAAAAATCCTACCGCCTGGAAGCCGACAGCCTGAGCGTGATCTTCCGCACCGAGGGCGACGCATTTCCGGCCTTGATCGAAACCGAGCTCAATCTCGCCCTGCCCAGCTGCGATGGCTACGGCGGGCGCTATGTGCTTGCCAGCGGCGATATTCCCGGTGGCTTCGGGCAGCCGCTGGAACTCGACGAAATGCTGCAACTGACTCTCGACGACAGCGAACTGCGCGGCGCGCTGCGGATCGAAACCGGCCTGCCGGTCCGGCTCAAGGCGCAACCGCATCGAACCGTATCCCAATCCGAGGCTGGCTTCGAGAAAATCATGCAGGCCGTCTGCATCGCCCTGGCGTGGTCGCCGCTCGCCGGCAGCGAACAGCGCATCACGCTCAGAGTCATCCCTGCGACGTAGAATCATTCGACAACGTCTTCCACTTTCGTACGGCCCACCATCATGCCCGGCACCCGTCATCAGCTCGAAGTCAATCCGAACATTCCGCCGCGCCTGGCGCGGCTTGAAGAACTCGCCAACAACCTGTGGTACAGCTGGGACCGGCCGACCCGTTCCCTGTTCGCGCGACTGAGCACCGGCTTGTGGCGTGCCGTGCACTACAGCCCCAAGGCCTTCCTCAAACGCATCGACCAGAAGCGGATCAACGAAGCAGCCGACGATCCGGTGTTCCTCGGCACCATGAACCGGGTGCTCTCGGCCTTCGATTCCTACCACACGGAACCAAGGCTGGAACTGCCAGGCAAACCACCGCTGCAGGCCTCCGACCTGATCGCCTACTTCTGTGCCGAATTCGGCTTCCATGAAAGCCTGCCGATCTACTCGGGAGGCCTCGGCATTCTTGCCGGCGACCACTGCAAGGGCGCCTCCGACCTGCACCTGCCCTTCGTTGCCGTCGGCCTGCTCTATCGCCAGGGCTATTTCCACCAGACCATAGACCGCGAAGGCAACCAGACCGCGCATTACGGCGACAACGATTTCGAGGACATGCCGATCGAGCCGATACGCACCGAAGACGGCAGCGACCTGCGCATCGGCGTCGATTTTCCAGGGCGTACGGTGTGGGCCAAAATCTGGCGGGCGCGGGTCGGCACCAACAGCCTCTACCTGCTCGACACCGACCTGGAAGAGAACAGCGAGGCCGATCGCGGCATCGCGCATCATCTCTACGGCGGCGACCGGCGGACGCGCATCGAGCAGGAAATTCTGCTTGGCGCCGGCGGAGTCCGCGCGCTCAGCGCGCTCGGACTGCGTCCCACCGTCTGGCACATCAACGAAGGCCACGCCGCCTTCCTGGTGCTGGAACGCATCCGCGATCTGGTCGGCCAGGGCATGCCCTTCGCCGCCGCGCTCGAAGCGGCCGCCGCCAACACGGTATTCACCACGCACACCGCGGTGCCCGCCGGCCACGACCACTTCGCCGACGACATGGTGATGCACTACTTCGGCGAGTTCTGCAAGTCGGTCGGCCTCGATCGCGACGGGCTGCTCAACATGGGCCGCGTCGGCGGCAGCGGCGAGTTCAACATGACCGCCCTGGCGCTGCGCAGCTCGCGCTTTCACAACGGCGTCTCGCGCATCCATGGCGAAGTATCGTCGCGGATCTGCGGCGACATGTGGCCGCAGGTCACTCCCGCCGAGAACCCGATGGACTACGTCACCAACGCGGTGCACATACCGACCTTCCTCGCTACGGACTGGTACGAGACCTTCGACCGCCATCTCGGCCTGGGCTGGCAGCACCGCCTCACCGACCAGAGCTGCTGGAACGGCGTGCATCGCATCCCGGACCAGATCTTCTGGAGCATCCGCCAGTCGCTCAAGGCGCAACTGCTGCACCTGGTGCACGCCCGGGTACGCGCCCAGCATCTGCGCAACCAGGGTTCCGAGGCGCACCTCGATCGCGTCCTGCGCGGCGCCGACCCGACCAACCCGACGGTACTGACCATCGGCTTCGCCCGCCGTTTCGCCACCTACAAGCGCGCCGCGCTGCTGTTCAACGACCTGGCCTGGCTGCGCGAGATCATGTCCGACGCGCAGCGCCCGGTGCTGTTCATCTTCGCCGGCAAGGCGCACCCGGCGGACGAACCGGGGCGACAGTTGATTCGCCAGATCGCCGAGCTCTCGCATCAACGCGAGTTCGAAGGCCGCATATTGCTGGTCGAAGGCTATGACCTGCACCTGGCCCGGCGCATGGTGGCCGGCGTCGATGTCTGGCTCAACAATCCGATCTATCCGCTGGAAGCTTCCGGCACCTCGGGCATGAAAGCCGCCATCAACGGCGCGATCAACCTCTCGGTGCTCGACGGCTGGTGGGGGGAAGGTTACGACGGCAAGAACGGCTGGGCCATCAAACCGGCCGCCGAGGGCCTCAATCCCGCGCAGCGTGATGCGGACGAGGCGCGCACGCTGTACGAGCTGCTACAGGACAGCGTGATCCCGATGTACTACCGCAACACCTCGCTCGGCTACTCGCCGGCCTGGGTGGCGATGGCCAAGCAGTCGATCGCCTCCATCATGCCCCGCTTCAACATGCAGCGCATGCTGACCGACTATGCCGAAAAGTTCTATTCGGTCGCCGCCGAGCAGGGGCGCAAATATTCGATCGACAGTTATTCCGGGGCGCGCCAGGTGGCCGAGTGGAAAGCGCGGGTACGTGCAGCCTGGCCGCGCATTCGCCTGCGCCGCATCGACCAGGCGGTGGTACGCATCCGTTACGGCGAGACGCTGCACTTTGCCGTCGGCGTCCAGCTCGACGGATTGCAGCCGGAAGACCTGACGGTGGAACTGGTATTCACCCGTCCCGGCGAACCGACCTCGGCCCGAGCGCGGCGCTATGCACTGAAGCATGAACGCCCCCTGGAAAGTGGCGAGCACTTGTTTTCGCGCGAACTGACGCCCGACCAGTGCGGGAAAATGGAGTATCGCATCCGGGTATTCCCCACCCACCCGTTGCTGACCCATCCCTTCGAGATGGGCATGATGCTCTGGCTGTGAGAGGAATGCCATGACACCCGCGACCCGCGCCGCCTGGAAGGCCTTGAGCGGCACCGCCGAGGCCGGTCGCCGCGTCCATCTGCGCGATTTGTTCGCCGCCGATGCGCGGCGCTTCGCACACTTTTCCACCCGCTGGAACGACTGGTTGCTGGACTATTCCAAGCAGCGCGTCAGCGCAGCAGCCATGGAACAGCTTTGCAGCCTGTGGCAGGCGGCCGACGTCCCCGGCTGGATGGCACGCATGCGCGGCGGCGAGGCGATCAACCACAGCGAGGGGCGCGCCGCGCTGCATATCGCCTTGCGTCATCCGGCGCACAAGGGGCCGATCCTGCACGCCGGGCGCGACGTCATGCCGGCGGTGCACGCCGAACTGGATAAGCTGCAACGCTTTGCCGCACAGATACACGGCCGCCATTGGCGCGGCGCCACCGGGGAACCGATCACCGACATCGTCAACATCGGCATCGGCGGCTCCGATCTGGGCCCGCGCATGGCCACCCAGGCCTTGGCCGCTTACCGCCACCCGGAACTGCGGGTGCATTACGTCGCCAATCTGGACGGCGCCGATCTGGCCACCGTGCTCGGCGCATTGCAGGCGCGCACCACCTTGTTCATCATCGCCAGCAAAACCTTCACCACGCAGGAGACCATGCAGAACGCCGCATCGGCGCGCCACTGGCTGGTCCAGGCGCTGGGCGAGGCCGCTGTGGCCAGGCACTTTGTCGCGGTGTCGACCAATCTGGCGGAAGTTGCGCGCTTCGGCATCGACCCGGCCAACGCCTTTGCGTTCTGGGACTGGGTCGGCGGGCGCTACTCGCTGTGGTCGGCGATCGGCTTGCCGCTGGTGCTGGCGGTAGGCTTCGACCACTTCCGCCAACTGCTGGCCGGCGCCCATGCCATGGACGAGCATTTCTTTTCGGCGCCTGCCGCCGAGAACCTGCCCGGCTTGCTGGCACTGCTGGAAATCTGGAACACCAACTTCCTCGGTGCCAACAACCGCGCCCTGTTGCCCTACAGCCAGTCGCTGGCGCTATTGCCGCGCTATCTGCAACAACTGGAAATGGAGTCCAACGGCAAGCATGTGGACCGCCAGGGCGCGCCGCTCGACTACGATACGGCGCCGATCCTCTGGGGCGAGGCCGGCACCAACGGCCAGCATGCGTTCTACCAGTTGATCCACCAGGGCGGCCGCCTGGTGCCCTGCGAATTCGTCGTCTGCAAGCAGCCGGATTTCCCCATGGCGGGGCACCATGAAAAGCTGCTGGCGAACTGTTTCGCCCAGAGCGAAGCCCTGATGCGCGGCAGGACACTGGCCGAAACCGCGGCCGAGCTCAGCGCGAGCGGCATGGCGCCCGACCAGGTGGCGCTGCTCGCCCCTTACCGCAGCTTTCCCGGCAACCAGCCCTCGACCACGCTGCTGCTGCCGCGCCTCGACCCCTTCAACCTGGGCGCACTGCTGGCGCTTTACGAACACAAGGTCTTCGCCGCCAGCATCATCTGGAACGTCAATCCCTTCGACCAGTGGGGCGTGGAATACGGCAAACAACTCGCCGGCCGGTTGCTGCCGGTGATCGTCGGCGCGTCTCCTGGCGAGCATCTGGACAGCTCCACCGCCGGACTGGTTGCCGCCTGCCGCGAAACCTGAAGCGTCCACGGCGGCCAGCAAGCCATGCGATCCGCTCGCCCTGCCGCAGCCAACGCCTATTTGACTGGATAGCGCATTGATGAAAGTGCTTTTCGCCACCTCGGAACTGTCGCCCTGGGTCAAGACCGGCGGACTCGGCGAGGTGGCCGGCACGCTGCCCGCCGCCCTGCGTGCACTGGGACTGGACGTCCGCGTCCTGGTGCCGGCCTATCCGGAAATGCTGCGGAGCTTCCCCCACGCAGAGGAGATCGCGCGGCCCCACGGGCTTGGCGGCCTGCTGCCCACCCCGACCCTGCGACAAGCGCTTGCGCCCGACGGCACGCCGCTGCTGCTGGTCGACTATCCGCCCTATTTCAACCGTCCGGGAAACCCATATCTTGGCCCGGAAGGACGCGACTGGCTGGACAATCACCTGCGCTTTGGACTGCTGTCGCGCGTCGCCGCCTGGCTGGGTTCGGACGCCAACACGCTCGCCTGGCAAGCCGAGATCATTCACTGCAACGACTGGCAAACCGGACTCGCCCCCGCCTACCTGCGCTACCTGCCGGGACCGCGCGCGAAGTCGCTGTTCACACTGCACAACCTGGCCTTCCAGGGCTTGTTCGACCACGCCTCCCTGTTTGAACTGGGGCTGCCGGACGGCGCCTGGCATCTGGATGGCGTCGAGTATTACGGCTTCCTGTCCTTCCTCAAGGCCGGATTGCAGCTTGCCGACGCCATCACCACGGTGAGCCCGAGCTATGCCCGGGAAATCCAGACCGATGCCGAGGGCATGGGCCTGGCCGGCCTGTTGCGCCATCGCAGCGAACGGCTTTCAGGAATTCTCAACGGTATCGATACCCAGGCCTGGAACCCGGCCACCGATCCGCACCTGTTCCGCAACTACAGTGCGCGGAATCTCGATGCCAAAGCGGACAACAAGACCGGGCTGCAGCGGCAGCTTGGCCTGCAGCAACGCACAGACCTGCCCCTGCTGGCCGTGGTCAGCCGTCTGACGGAACAAAAGGGCCTCGATCTGCTGCTCGAGGTGGCCCCGCAGGTACTCAAGCTGCCGGCGCAACTGGCGGTTCTCGGCACCGGCACGCTTGCGCTGGAGCAAGCCTGGGCAGCCCTGGCGCAGCGACATGGCGGCCAGTGCACAGTAACCGTCGGCTTCAACGAGGAACTGGCCCATCGCATCGAGGCCGGCGCCGACATTTTCGTCATGCCGTCGCGCTTCGAACCCTGCGGCCTCAACCAGATGTACAGCCTGCGCTACGGCACCCCGCCGGTGGTGCGCGCCACCGGCGGCCTGGCGGATACCGTGATCGATGCCGCCGACCAAAAGCACGGCAACGGCTTCGTCTTCGGGCCGGCTACCGCGGACGCCCTGTTGCAGGCGCTGCAACGCGCCACGGCAGCGTGGCGCGACCCGGTGCGCTGGCGCGCGCTGCAGAAGCGCGGCATGGCGCGCGATTCGAGCTGGGCGGAAGCGGCCCGCCAGTACGTCGCCCTGTACCAGCGGGTATAATCGCCGGCCGATGTCCAAGGCCACCCTCACCCTCATCGCGGCTGTCGCCAGGAACGGCGTGATCGGCATCGACAACCGCCTGCCCTGGCGCCTGCCGGCGGACCTCAAGCACTTCAAGGCCCTGACCCTGGGTCACACGGTGATCATGGGACGCAAGACCTGGGAGTCGCTGCCGGCCAATTTTCGCCCGCTGCCGGAACGCCGCAACATCGTCGTTACCCGCGACGGCAATTACCGCGCCGCTGGAGCTACGGTCGCCTTGTCCCTGCCGGCCGCCCTTGCTGCGGCGGATCCCGACGAAGCCTTCGTGATCGGCGGCGCCGAGCTCTACCAGGCCGCGCTGGCCCTCGCCGATAGGCTGCAATTGACCGAGATCGACGCCAGCTTCGAGGGCGACACCCGGTTCCCTGCCGTCGACCGCAGCCGGTGGCGAGAGGTCAGCCGCGAAAAGCATCATGACGAAACAGGTCTCGACTATGCATTCGTCCTCTATCAGAGAAAATAGGGCGGGTGCGGAACGACATCCGGCTTCCGGCGAGTGGCGCTACCGGCACCGTGAGGCTATTTGCCGAGCTGGGCTTTCTGCATATATAGTTCCTTCCACCCGCCATGTGGAAGCAGGGGCAGATCCTGCACCGGACGGGCATCCCGCAAGCAAAGGAGCGCCGTATGGAACTGCTTGAATGGAATGACTCCTACAGCGTGGGCGACGCATTGATGGACGCGCACCATCAAGTATTTTTCCGGATGGTCAGGCAGTTCAGTCAATCCCCGGAACGGGACAGTCACGATGCCATGAAGAAACGCATCGCCTTTCTTGCGGAATACACGACCATGCATCTGGGCGCCGAGGAAAAGCTGATGCAGCAGGTCAGTTATCCCGGGCTGGAGCAGCACAGGGCAGTCCACCAGGCATTTGCGAAAAGGGTGCACGCCGCCAAGGAAGCCTACATCAAGAACCCGGGATCGATCGCAGCCGACGACATCCTGACCATCATGCAGGAGTGGTTTGCCGATCACATTCTGGGCGAGGACAAGAAATACATGCCCCATGTCCGGCAGCAGGCCTGATCCAGGGCTGGCCCCGGCGGCGGATCAGTTCGCCACGCAGTCTACGTAATAGCGCACGGCGCCGTTGCTGGCGTCCTTGACCAGGCCGTGGATGTCGGTTTCGAACCCGGGGAATTTCTCGTTGAACTCGCGCGCGAACTGCAGGTAGCGAACAATCGTGCCGTTGAAGCGCTCGCCCGGAATCAGCAAGGGAATGCCCGGCGGATACGGCGTCAGCAGCACGGCGGTGACCCGGTTTTCCAGTTCGTCGATGGCGACGCGGTCGATCTCGCGATGCGCCATCTTGGCGAAGGCATCGGCCGGACGCATCGCCGGCACCATGTTGGACAAGTACATCTCGGTCGTCAGGCGGGCGATGTCGCGCGCCTTGTACACCTCGTGAATCTGGGTGCACAAGTCCTTGAGGCCGACCCGCTCGTAGCGCGGGTGTTTGACCACGAACTCGGGCAGCACCTTCCACAACGGGTGATTGCGGTCGTAATCGTCCTTGAACTGCTGCAGGGCGGTAACCAGGGTGTTCCAGCGGCCCTTGGTGATGCCGATGGTGAACATGATGAAAAAGGAATAGAGGCCGCACTTCTCGACGATCACGCCGTGCTCGGCGAGGTATTTGGTGACGATCGCGGCGGGAATGCCGAAGTCGTCGGAAAAGTCGCCGTCCACATCGAGCCCCGGCGTGATGACAGTAGCCTTGATCGGGTCGAGCAGATTGAAGCCTTTGGCCAATTTGCCGAAACCGTGCCAGCGCTCGCCGGGCTTGAGCATCCAGGCGTCGCGTTCCTCGATGCCTTCCTCGGAGAGGTCGTCCGGACCCCATACCTTGAACCACCAGTCGGCGCCCCATTCCTTGTCCACCTTGCGCATGGCGCGGCGGAAATCCAACGCCTCGGCGATCGATTCCTCGACCAGGGCCTTGCCGCCCGGCTCCTCCATCATCGCCGCGGCGACGTCGCAGGAAGCGATGATCGAATACTGCGGCGAGGTCGAGGTGTGCATCAGGTAGGCTTCGTTGAACACGTCGCGGTCGAGCTTGCTGTTCTCGGCGTCCTGCACCAGGATCTGCGAAGCCTGCGAAAGACCGGCCAGCAGCTTGTGCGTCGACTGGGTGGAGAACACCATCGATTCCTGGCAGCGCGGCCGGTCGGCGCCGATGGCATGGTAGTCGCCGTAGAAATCATGGAAGGCGGCGTGCGGCAGCCAGGCTTCGTCAAAGTGCAGGGTGTCGATCCTGCCGTCGAGCATCTCCTTGATTTCCTCGACGTTGTAGAGGATGCCGTCATAAGTGCTCTGGGTGATGGTCAGCACCCGCGGTTTGCCCTCGACCTTGGAGGCGAAGGGATGGGCGGCGATCTTCTTCTGGATGTTCTTCCAGCGGAACTCTTCCTTCGGAATCGGCCCGATGATGCCGAAGTTGTTGCGCGTCGGCATCAGGAACACCGGGATCGCGCCGGTCATCATGATCGCGTGCAGCACCGACTTGTGGCAGTTGCGATCGACGATCACCACATCGCCGGGCGCCACCGTGGAGTGCCAGACGATCTTGTTCGAGGTCGAGGTGCCGTTGGTGACGAAGTAGAGGTGGTCGCTGTTGAAAATGCGTGCGGCATTGCGCTCGGAGGCCGCCACGGGGCCGGTATGGTCGAGCAGCTGACCGAGCTCCTCGACCGCGTTGCAGACGTCGGCGCGCAGCATGTTCTCGCCGAAAAACTGGTGGAACATCTGGCCCACCGGGCTTTTGAGGAAGGCGACGCCGCCGGAATGGCCGGGGCAGTGCCAAGAATAGGAGCCGTCGGCCGCATAATGCACCAGCGCGCGAAAGAAAGGCGGCGGCAGCGAATCCATGTACGACTTGGCCTCGCGCACCACGTGGCGGGCGATGAATTCCGGCGTGTCTTCGAACATGTGGATGAAGCCGTGCAACTCGCGCAGGATGTCGTTGGGGATGTGGCGGCTGGTGCGCGTCTCGCCATGCAGGAAGATCGGGATCTCGGCGTTCTTGTAGCGGATTTCCTCGACGAAGGCGCGCAACTCGGCAATGGTCTGTTTTTCCCGGTTGGCCAGTTCCTCGTCGTCGATCGACAGGATGAAGGCCGAGGCGCGGCTCTGCTGCTGGGCGAAGGAAGAGAGGTCGCCGTAGCTGGTGACGCCCAGCACGTCCATGCCTTCCTTCTCGATCGCGTCGGCCAGGGCGCGGATGCCGAGTCCCGAGGCGTTCTCGGAACGGAAGTCCTCGTCGATGATGATGATAGGGAAATGGAAGCGCATGGGAATTCCTAATTCTTGAACCACAGAGACACAGAGACACAGAGAACTTCACAGAGCATCCTCATGGTTTCTCTCTGTACCTCAGTGTCGCTGTGGTCAATGCCTTTAGATTTTTGGCAGCGTCACGCCGACCTGGCCCTGGTACTTGCCGCCCCTGTCCTTGTAGGAAGTCTCGCAGACTTCGTCGGACTCGAAGAACAGCACCTGGGCGCAGCCTTCGCCGGCGTAGATCTTGGCCGGCAGCGGCGTCGTGTTGGAAAATTCCAGCGTCACATAACCTTCCCATTCCGGCTCGAAGGGCGTCACATTGACGATGATGCCGCAGCGCGCGTAGGTGCTCTTGCCCAGGCAGATGGTCAGGACGTTGCGCGGAATACGGAAATATTCGACGGTGCGCGCCAGGGCGAAGGAATTCGGCGGGATGATGCAGTAGTCGGCAGTCACCTCGACAAAGGAATTCGGATCGAAGTTCTTCGGATCGACGATGGTGCTGTTGATGTTGGTGAACAGTTTGAATTCGCGCGAGCAGCGGATGTCGTAGCCGTAGCTCGAGGTGCCGTAGGAGACGATCTTCTGGCCGTTGGCCTCGCGAACCTGCCCGGCCTCGAAGGGCTCGATCATGCGATGCTGCTCCGCCATGCGGCGGATCCACTTGTCAGACTTGATGGTCATGGTTCATCCGGGGAGAAGGGGACTCAAGGGGGCGCAGTATACGGCCTAGACGATTTCGGGGCACAGCAGCGCCGCCAGGCGGACGACCCCGGGCTGAGGAGTGTCGCGCGCTATGGACACCAGGGGGATGCCCACAGCGTGGCGCGACAGGGCCTCCAGCGTCGCATCGAGCGCCACTGTCGAATCTGGCGTCTCATTGACGACGACCGCCGTGACGCCAGCGCCGACTCTTGCCAGGGCCTCCAGCGCCGTCAGCGTATGGCTCAGGCTGCCGAGGTAGCTGCCGGCCATCAGCACGCAGTGCAGGCCGCTGGCGGCGATCCAGTCGCGCACCGTATGGCTTTCGTCGAGCGGCGCCATGACGCCGCCGACGCCTTCGACCAGGATCGGACCGGAGTTATCCGCGCAAACAGCGCTGGCTCGCTCTGCATGCCTGGGATTCCCCCGCGGGGGCAGGCAACGGCGGGTATACGCGACCAGCTCGGCGAAATCGATGGTGCGCCCTTCGCGCGCCGCCGCCATGTCCGGCGACAGCGGTGCAGCGAAGCGCCAGGGTGCGATGGCATCCAGCTCGCCGACGCTGGCAGCGCGCCCCAGCGCCGCCAGCAAGGCTCCGGCATCGCTGGCCTCAGGACGCTGGGGATCGAAGCCGGAGAGCACCGGCTTGAACGCCGCCGGCCGCATGCCCGCGTCCCGCCAATGGCGCAGCAGGGCGCAGGCCAGCCAGGTCTTGCCGATGTCGGTACCGGTGCCGGTGATAAAATGCGCGTCCATTTCGCTGCTCCTTGCGCCGCTTTTGCCTACGCTGGCGCGCATTCTAGGCCGTTTCCCACCCATGTCCGACGCCCGCGACTGGCTCACCGAGGGCCTGCCCCATATCTGGCTGCCCTACACCCAGATGGCCACCGCGTCGCCGCCGCTGCTGGTGACGGCGACGCAGGGCACGCGCATCCGCCTGGGCGACGGCCGCGAACTGATCGACGGCATTTCCTCGTGGTGGACCGCCTGCCACGGCTACAACCATCCCCACATCCGCGCCGCGGTCGAACGGCAGCTGGCCAGCCTGCCGCACGTCATGTTCGCCGGCCTGGTGCACGAGCCGGCGTTGCGCCTGGCGACGCGGCTGGCGGCACTGTTGCCGGGCGATCTCGAACGCGTCTTCTTCACCGAATCCGGTTCGGTCGCGGTGGAAGTCGCGCTCAAGATGGCAATCCAGTACTGGCGCAACAAGGGTCAGGCGGAAAAGCAGCGCATCGTCTACTTCCGCCACGCCTATCACGGCGACACTTTCGCCACCATGGCCCTGTGCGATCCCGAGGAAGGCATGCACACGCTGTTCGCCGGGACCCTGCCGGACCAGATCATGGCCGAACTGCCGACCGACGAGAACCTGCGCCGCGCCTTCGACCTGCTGCTGGCGACCCACGGCGAACGCGTCGCAGCCGTCATCGTCGAGCCGCTGGTACAGGGCGCCGGCGGCATGAAGATGCACGACGCGCAGACCTTGGCCTTCATCGCCGAGGCCTGTCGCCGCCACCAGGTGCTGCTGATCGCCGACGAGATCATGACCGGCTTCGGCCGTAGCGGGCGGATGTTCGCCTGCGAGGAAGCCGCGGTTGTTCCCGACATCATCTGCCTGTCCAAGGCGCTGACCGGCGGCACGCTGCCGCTGGCCGCAACCGTGGCGCGGCGCCATGTGTTCGCGGCCTTCCTTGCCGACGACCCGGCCGCGGCGTTGATGCACGGCCCCACCTACATGGCCAACCCGCTGGCCTGCGCCGCGGCCAATGCCTCGCTCGACCTGTTCGAACCCAGTCACAATTCGCCGTGCCTGGCCCAGGTGGCCGCGATCGAAGCGCAACTGCGTGCCGAACTGGAAGCCTGTCGCGATCTCGCGGGCGTCGCCGACGTGCGCGTCAAGGGCGCCATCGGCGCGGTGGAACTCAGCTGCCAAGCCGGCGGCGCCATCGATCTCCACGCCCTGCGCAGCCGCTTTTCCGAACTCGGCGTCTGGCTGCGGCCCTTCGGCAACGTGGTGTACCTGATGCCGCCCTTTGTCATTTCCACCGGCGAACTGGGCATCCTCACTGCTGCGGTTCGCACCGCGCTCACTGAGCGCGCAAGGACACTCTGATGGACACCCACCTCGACGCCCTGCTGCAAACCGAACTCGACCGCCTCACCGCCGTCAACCGCCGGCGTCGCCTGCGCCCCGTGCAGTGGCGCGACGGCGGCATGCACGACGCCGCCGGCCGGCCGCTGATCGACGCCTCGTCCAACGACTACCTGGGCCTGTCGCAGCATCCGCTGGTCAAGCAACGGGCGGCGGAATGGGCGCAGCGCCACGGCGCCGGCGCGCCGGCCTCGCGTCTGATCACCGGCACCCGCGACATCACCCTGGCGGTGGAGGAGAAGCTGGCCGCCTTCAAGGGCTGCGAAGCGGCGCTGCTGTTCAACACCGGCTTCCAGGCCAATGCCACGGTAATACCTGCGTTGACGGGAGTCGGCGCTGGCGAGACGGTGATCTTCAGCGACGCACTCAACCACGCCAGCATCATCCACGGCGTGCGCATGGCAAGGCGCCCGACGGAAATCTTCCACCACAATGACCTCGCCCATCTCGACCAACTGCTGGCCCGGCACCGCGGCCGCAAGCTGATCCTCACCGAATCGGTGTTCAGCATGGACGGCGACCGCGCCGACCTGCCGGCGCTAGTGGCGCTGGCGGAGCGACACGGCGCCGCTCTCTATGTCGACGAGGCCCATGCCACCGGCGTCTGCGGCCCGCAGGGACGCGGCCTCGCCGCTGAATGTGGCGGCATCGACATCGTCATGGGCACGCTGGGCAAGGCGGTCGGCGCCTTCGGCGCCTACATCGCCGGCTCGCGGGCCTTGATCGACTACCTGGTGAACCGCTGCAGCGGCTTCATCTACACCACCGCCCTGCCGCCACCCGTGCTGGGTGCGGTCGATGCGGCGCTCGATCTGATCCCGAGCATGGATACGGAACGC
This sequence comes from Rhodocyclales bacterium RIFCSPLOWO2_02_FULL_63_24, assembly GCA_001828935.1. GTDB lineage: Bacteria > Pseudomonadota > Gammaproteobacteria > Burkholderiales > Rhodocyclaceae > Sulfuritalea. The sequence continues at coordinate 1,065 of MHZX01000110.1, read as the reverse complement.
ACACGGCTGGCGACCCATGCCCAGCACCTGCGCGAGGCCCTGGCCGCCGTCGGATTGTCCACGCAGCAATCGACGACGCAGATCGTGCCGGCCATCATCGGCAGCGAGGCCGATGCCCTGGCGGCGGCAAAAAAGCTGGACGACGCCGGCATCCTCGCGGTCGCCATCCGCCCGCCGACGGTGCCCGAAGGCACCAGCCGGCTGCGCTTCGCGCTCAGCAGCAGCCTCGACGACGAGGCGATGGCGCGGCTGCTGGCGGCCGTTAAAACGATTCCCGATTAACCACGCAATGCAGCGCGTGTCCCCGGCGCGGTCCGCGCCGCCATGGCGGCACATTGTTCGTGCAGCCAGGCACTGACCAGCGGCCACAGCGACTCGCCCTGGGCGCTTTTGAAGAAGCCGAAATGGCCGATGCGGCGCAGACCGAACTGCTGCGGACTGATCACCCGGTAATCGACCTGTGTTCCCGAATAGGCGGCGTGCAGCATGCGCGAGCCGACTTCGAGCAGCAACTCATCGTCGGCAAAGGTCAGGCCCAGCACCGGATAGCGGGCGCCGGCATAGGCTTCGCGCGCACCGGGTTCGGCAGACAGAAGATATTCGTGTGCCAGGCACCAGCGGCGCCACTGAAACAAGGCCCGACGCGGAATGTCGCCGATGATGCCGATGCGCACGCCCGGGAAATAGCCAAACAAGGGACACAGCAACGGCGCCAGCACATACCAGAGCAGCGGCGCGGTGCGTTTCACGCGGGGCTGGTTGTGGCGGATCGAACCGCTGCCGACCGCTATATTGACCAGGCCGCTGACCTTCGCTATCGAGGGCAGCAGGGGCGCGGCCTGACCGCCGAGGCTATGTCCAAGGACGTACAGCGGCCGGCCGTCGAGACTGGCGGTGGCGTGCCGCACCACGGCATCGAAATCGCGCGTGATCCAGTCCGAAATATCGGCCGTGCAGTGCCGCATCGACCCCTGCGCGGATTCGGCGATGCCTCGGTAGTCGAAGGTCCAGACGCGAAAGCCCTGGCGTGCCAGAAAGGCGGCGTGATCGGCGTAGAAGGCCTGG
>MHZX01000109.1 GCA_001828935.1 Rhodocyclales bacterium RIFCSPLOWO2_02_FULL_63_24 | reverse complement strand
AAGCGCGCTAAGCCCTTGTGTTTGAAACTGAGGATCATGCGCTATCGTAACCCGACACGTTACAGATTACAAGACGCCGAACGTTTGAATTCAGCGGCGGTGCGCGGCTTCATCGCGCAGCGTCCGCTGGAATGATGGGTTGGGCCGCATCGACTTCCCGACCTTCTATGACTATGGCTTGGCAATTCTTGTTGAGAGAATAACTTGTGCCATTCCATTGCCTCCCTCCGCAGCCTTGACATACCACTCCATCGCCATCAATGAATTCTTAGGCATACCTCTACCGTTTTCGCACATAGTTCCAAGGTAAAGCTGCGCATCAGGGCTACCGCTCTTTGCCGCCTTTAAGAACAATACGGCTGCCTTTCGCAAATCCTGTTGGATTTCCTTTCCACCGAAATACATCTCTCCAAGCTTAAGCTGTGCTTTGGTGTCGCCGCTTTTGGCAAGCTGTTCAAGCTCACTTACAACAGTGCTCAGAGTATCGTTGTTCGCGCCCGGATTCTGTAAACCCTCACTGGTACTTGGCTGTTGCGGTTCAGTCCCAACGTGAGACACCTCGACATTCTTGCGTGTAAGCCACTTTTCCGCTTCGGCAAAAGCGAACTCGGCTTCGGCCTTTGAAAATGACTTGAGGGCGACATCAAGTGCCTTTCGAGCCTCGATATGCCCTTGTTCTGCTGCAATCTTGAACCATTTTATGGTTTCGTAGGCGTCACGCGCAACACCACTTTCTTCAGTCATAAACGCCCACCCAAGCGCGTATTGCGCATCTGCATAGCCGAGGTTGGCGGATTCGGACATGTATTTGATCGACGTGCTCAGTTCCTTAACTCCCCGGAATATCATTCCAAGTTGATACAAGGCTACTGCATCATTTGCTTTCGCGAGGCTCTTGATCTCATCTAAGCCACGGGAGAATAGGTTCCTTGATAGTGAGTCAAGCGCTTCGCTTTCCTGTGTGTAGTCGGACCTAAGCAAGCCACGCTTCTTCATTTCATTCGTCAAGGTGGACATTTTCTCCACGGCCTTCTTATGTGCCTCCGGTCCAACGGACCTCGCTGCGCGAACATTACTTTCATGGAGTGACCATAGATCCAATAGCTGCTGATCTGTTCTTTTCGAGTAGTCGCCGCCGATGTTCGTAAAGAAGATGATGAAGATAGCCACCAACACGGCCATCCCGATGACAAGTTCAATACCCATGTGAGGCTCCTATGAGGCCCAGCGTAGAAGTAACCGGCCTGCGCGGCTTTTCGCGCAGGTCCGGTGGAATGGATTGGGCGCCTTCACGCTGCCGCCTTGCAAGTAACGGCTAGGCAAAAAAGCCAGTCTCCGAATCCGTTGACAAGGGTGCCGACGATTACCAAAGAAACCTCAAAACGCTTGACCCTGATTCGCCAGTCTTCGAACATCGCTGAGAAGCCGCGCGACATTGAGCTACGAACGCCCTGACCAAGTGCTTCGCGTTGCGCCGGTGTCAGCACGTGGCCATGCGTGGCCTCGATATCTTGAACGGCACGTTGCATTCCATTCTCAAAATGCGCATTCATGAGCTCCGATACATTGGTCTCCGTTAAGTCCGCCAGCCGTGATATCGCCAAGAGAACGCCAACCACTATTACCAGCGACCCAGAGCGATTGATCCAACTCGGGCCGTGAAACCAAGCAATGGCTACGCCAGCGAGCAGTATCACTGTTGCCAGCGAGACTGCCCACTTTTCATGGTTGCTGATAGGAAACGAAGTGCTCATGCTTGAGAGGCCCAACGTTTGAATTCACCGGCCTGCGCGGCTTTTTGCGCAGGTCCGGTGGAATGATGGGTTGGGCCTCGGGACACGGCTACTGGGCCACAAGGAAATAGCCCGCTGCTTGGCAAAGCATGCCGACGCCGAGAAGTAGAAAACCAAGAACGAGTAGAACCAGCCCCAACTTGCTCTCTACATCGAGAAGATGTTTTGTCACGCCCTCAACTATGACTTCGTCTTGAGCTTGGTTTGATGCGATTTTCCTGAGCTGCGAGATTGACTGCTCATGGGCGGCGAGGCAATAGACAACCCACTGGAGAATTGATTTGACTCTCCACGCGAGAAGAATGGAGCCGATTGCTGTTGAAGCAGCCCCGGCGATTTTTAGCCAAACGATGGGATCAGTAGGAATATTCACGATGCGTTACCCCGGAGAAAATATGCAAGACCACTGTTGTGGCTATTCGCGGATGTGATTTCGTAGCACGGACTTGAGGGTTTGATATGGATCACCCCGCATGCCGTAGAACAGATACGAATAATTTTGCTGAACCCATCCTGCAAAGGCGAGAACGTCATTCATGGTTCTTTCGTCTTGCGGGCGTTGAAGCCAGAGTTCGAGAAGGCGTGATTCGCGGTCGGCTTTGGTCATGATGAAGAGGCCCAACGTGAAGTTGAGGGGCGCGACGCAGCTTCATCGCGGCGCGTCCCCTCGAACGTAAGGTTATGCGTCTTGTGCAAAGTGACTATGGTCGGGCCGGGGATTGCTCCCCGACCCGCCACAGAAAGGTGAAGGGCTACACCATGAGCAACAAAACCACCAAAACTCTGCCGAGCTTGATGAGTTGCTTTATGGTGACTTTCACCGACAGCGTGAACTCCAACATGGGATTTCTCCATGAAAGAGCGACCGCCGAGGCCCCAGCGACCGCCGTTAGACGGACGTTGGTTGATGGTTACGAGGTCTTTTCCCGGTTTTCGTCCGGCAACGGATTGCCCCTCTTGGCCACCAAACCGCGAGGTTGCGAGCCTCGCGAGGAACCCGCCCCGTACCCTGGCCAGGGTGTTTCTTTGCAGAGGGCTAGCCTGCTTACGCCCAACGGGGTGGGGTTCCAATTCTTTTGTCACGATGAATTACTCGCGTGAGGATGAAAGTTGAGACGCATAACGTAAAAGTCACCGGCTCGCCGGCCTTATCGGCGAGTCCGTGTGGACTGCTGGGTTCGGCGGCGAGCGACAACGAAGCGCCGTATTTTGAAAGGAACTGAGATGCCACTAAATTCAAGAATTTCGGTCAAGACGGAACTCCAGCGTGCAGGATGGAAGCGCATGCACCACAGGCCAGAGAACGGCAAACAAATAGTGGTTGCGCGTGAGTGGGTAGACCGTCGGTCTGGGCGGTCGGAACAGTTTTTAACCTCCGCTGGAATTTACAACGCCGAGACGGACACAGTAGAACTTGGCTGCATGGAGGATTTGGTTCGCACTGTCCCGGCGAAATCTCTGCATTGGTGGATGCCGCAAAGCGACCCAACAGATTACCGCTTGCACGAACTTGCGGCAGCCGGGTGGTTTCGTGGTTGTATGTCCGGGTCATTTCTGTACGGGGCGCATCCATGACGCCGAACGTTCAAGGTGACCGGCGCTGCGCGGCTTCATCGCGCAGCGTCCAGAGAGCGAAGCGAACGGGGTCGACCGCCGGGTTGGGCCTAGCTTTACTCATACGACCCAGATGCCGGCCAATGAGCGAGGACGAACAAAACTAAAGCGGCTGCCAATGTGCCGAGTGCTACGAAGACAAGCAACTCGTTAGAAGTTAGCTCACGGCGCTGGGAGTCTTTGCCGAGAAAGAATGGGCTCGCCGATGAAATGAATGCTCCGCAGACAATAACGAAAACCCAAACTGCAAGATAGTGAATAAACCAGGATGTGAGGAAGGCGCCCACAGATTCCCATCCATAGCTGTGGTACTGCAAGTACGTGCGAACGTACGCCACGACTAGAGAAGTAATAACCAGCAATGCGCCGGTTTTAGCATTGAGGGAAAGTCTAGTAAGCATGGTCACCTCGCTAGGCCCAACGTTAAATGTGGTGCCTAAATGCCGGAATGTTTTCCGTCGTGACGTAAAGCATTCCGTCATTAGTGCTGTATAAAACATCAGTAATGTGTGCTATTCTGAATTTCATCAGAGCCTTGCTGAAATTTAGTGGAGCCTAATATGTCTTCAATTCCGTCACAACTGGATTCGGTGGCAGCGCCGCGGCTTTTGGAGCAGGTCAGGGGGCGGATTCGCTTCAAGCATTACAGCATCCGCACTGAGCAGGCATATCTGGATTGGATTAGACGATTTATCCGGCATTTTGGCAAGCGGCATCCGCGGGACATGGGCGCGGAGGAGGTTCAGGAGTTTTTGACCCATCTGGCGGTCGCCGGGCGGGTCGCGGCTTCCACCCAGAACCAGGCAAAGAGCGCCCTGCTGTTCCTCTACAAGGAGGTGCTGGCGGTCGATCTGCCCTGGCTGGACAAGGTGGAGGCGGCCAAGGCGCCGCGGCGGTTGCCGGTGGTCCTGAGCCGGGCCGAGGTTGCCGCCATGCTGGCGCGGCTGGAAGGAAGTCACGGACTGATCGCGCGGCTGCTGTATGGCACCGGCCTGCGCATCATGGAATGCCTGCGCCTGCGGGTGAAGGATGTGGATTTCGAGCGCGGCGAAATCCTGGTGCGGGATGGCAAGGGCTTCAAGGACCGGGTCACGATGCTGCCCGCGAGCCTGGCGCCGGCCCTGTGCGATCATCTCGAACGGGTGCGCGAACTGCACCGGCAGGATCTGGCGGAGGGCCATGGCGAAGTGCATCTGCCTTATGCGCTGGATCGCAAGTATCCGCTGGCAGGGCGGGAATGGATGTGGCAATACATCTTTCCGTCGGCCGGCTTGTCGGTCGACCCGCGCTCGGGCGCGGTGCGTCGCCATCACGTACTGGATCAGGCGGTGCAGCGCGCGATCAAGGTCGCGGTGCGCGCCGCCGGCATCGACAAGCCGGCCACGCCGCACACTCTGCGCCACAGCTTCGCCACCCATTTGCTGGAGGGCGGCTACGACATCCGAACGGTGCAGGAACTGCTCGGCCATTCCGACGTCAAGACCACCATGATCTACACCCACGTCCTCAATCGCGGAGGGCGAGGAGTGGTCAGTCCCATCGACAGAATGGGGCTGGCGTGAGTTCGCTGCGTGATCGCGGCTGTTCCGTGCTTGCGCCAGCGGCGAGCGGCTGCTAGGATGTGTATTAACTTTGATACGGATACACATCATGCGAACCAATATCGTGATTGACGACAAGCTGATGAAAGACGCGCTGCGCGCGACCGGGCTCAAGACCAAGCGCGAGGCGGTGGAAGAGGGGTTGCGCACGCTGTTGCGCTTGCGCCAGCAGGAACAGATTCGGCGCTTTCGCGGCAAGCTTGACTGGCAGGGCGATCTCGATGCAATGAGGACGGATCATTGATTCTGGTCGATTCCAGCGTTTGGATCGACTACTTCCGCGGAGTATCGACGCCGCAGTCCGACATGCTGGATGCGCTGCTGGGAAACGAACCCCTGGCAATCGGCGACCTCATTCTGGTGGAAGTACTCCAGGGCTTCGGCAGCGACCGCGATTTCAACCAGGCCAGGAAGCTGCTGACGTCGCTGGCGGTGGTCGACATGGGCGGCAAGGATATTGCCATTCAAGCAGCGAGAAACTTTCGGGCGCTGCGGGCACTCGGCGTCACCGTGCGCAAGACCATCGATACGGTTATTGCCACGCGCTGCATCGTGAGCCGGCTGCCCCTGCTGTACAGCGACAGGGATTTCGATCCCTTCGTCGAGCATCTCGGCCTGCGCCCTGCGCTTGCCGGGTCTGAAGCCGCCGCAACCCGGCCCGTGAAGCCCTGATGCCGCCCTGGCTCGCCGCGCTGTTCACCCGGCGCATGCTGATCTGCGTGTTCACCGGCTTCTCGTCGGGGCTGCCGCTGTATCTGCTGCTCAACCTGGTGCCGGCCTGGCTGCGCTCGGAGGGGGTGGACCTGAAGACCATCGGTCTCTTCGCCCTGATCCAGTTTCCCTACACCTGGAAGTTCCTCTGGTCGCCGCTGCTCGATCGCTACGCGCCGCCGCTGGGCCGTCGTCGCGGCTGGATGCTGATCACCCAGGCCGGCCTGCTGGCGGCGATTGCCGCGCTGGGCCTGTTCGCGCCCGGCAGCGAGATCGTGCCGATTCTCTGGCTGACGGCGGCGGTGGCGCTGCTCTCGGCGACCCAGGACATCGCGCTCGACGCCTATCGGCGCGAGATTCTTTCGGAGCAGGAGCTGGGCCTGGGCAACTCGGTGCATGTCAATGCCTATCGCATCGCCGGGCTGGTGCCGGGCTCGCTGTCGCTGATCCTGGCCGACCGCCTGCCCTGGTTTCAGGTCTTCGTCATCACGGCGCTGTTCATGCTGCCGGGAATGCTGCTGGCGCTGTTCGCGCGCGAGCCGGTGGTGGCCGGCAACGCGCCGCGGACGCTGAAGGACGCGGTGGTCGAGCCCTTCCACGAATTCATCACCCGCGCCGGATTGCGCGAGGCGCTGCTGATCCTCGGTTTCATCTTCTTCTACAAGCTGGGCGATTCGATGTGCACCGCGCTGGCTACGCCCTTTTATCTGGACATGGGTTTCGCCAAGTCGCAGATCGGCATCGTGGCGAAGAACGCCGGCTTGTGGCCGGCGGTGATCGGCGGCCTGATCGGCGGCCTGTGGATGGTCAAGTTGGGCATCAACCGCGCGCTGTGGCTGTTCGGCGTGGTGCAGCTGGTCTCCATTTTCGGCTTCGCCTGGTTGGCGTGGCTGGGGCGGCATGAGACGGTGGGCGCGGCGCAACTGGCGCAACTGGCGCTGGTGATCGGCTTCGAGGCGCTCGGCGTCGGCCTCGGCACTGCGGCCTTCGTCGCCTTCATCGCGCGCGCCACCCATCCGTTGTATACGGCGACACAACTGGCCCTATTCACCAGTTTGGCCGCCGTGCCGCGCACTTTCATCAATGCCACCACCGGTTATCTGGTGGAACAGTTGGGCTGGCTGACCTTCTTCCTGCTCTGTGCAGTGCTCGCGGTGCCAGGCATGGTGCTGCTGTTCAGGGTGGCCCCCTGGAACGGACGCGCGGCGGCGCGCATTCCATCTCCGGCATAGTGGGCAATTCCGCAACCGGCGCGCGTCGTGGTGTAAACACGACAGGCGCCGACGAATTTGAAACCTCGTTCAACTTTTCGGCGCGTGCGACGTTATATCCTCTAGACGCACGGTTCCACTACAGGAGGCCGCAATGTTGATGGTGATGGACATGAGTACAGGCAAACTCATCGAGGACGAATTCGGAGCGTTCGAGGACGAAGTTCTCAACGCCGAGTGGACTCCTGCCAGCCCCGAGCTTCGCTTGGGCTTGCAGGAAGTCCAGCATCGCGCCGCGACTTCGCATGAAGTCGACGCTGACGCATTTCTTGCCGCGATGTACCGCAATCAACAGTGAGCGCCGGCAAGTCCTGCTGACTCCTGTTGGTATCATCGTGCGCTTCGCTATCCAGGAAGCACATGATGAGTTTCGTTTCCACGCCTGCTGTACCCGCCACTCCAGCCGTCCTGCCGGGCCGCGCCGATTATCCGCATTTTCTTGCCATTCCGACGCGCTGGATGGACAACGACGTTTACGGCCACGTCAATAACGTCGTCTATTACAGCTATTTCGACACCGTCATCAACGAACACCTGATCCGCGACGGCGGGCTGGACATTCATGATGGCAGCGTGGTCGGCTATTGCGTCGAATCGCAGTGCCGCTATCTGGCGCCGCTGGCCTTTCCCGAAACCATCGAGGCCGGTTTGCGCGTCGCGCACTTGGGCAAGTCCTCGGTGCGCTATGAAATCGCGCTGTTCCGCCAGGGCGAGGATGCGCCTGCCGCGTTGGGCCATTTCGTGCATGTTTTCGTCGGTCGCGAAGAGAACCGGCCGACGGCGATCCCGGCGGCTATCCGCGCCTGTCTCGAACGTTTGAAGCCCTGAGCGGGCGACGCCAGGGGTGTCGGCCATGAAGGATGCGAGCACGGTGCTCCTGCTGTGTGTCGCGGCGATCTTCAGCATGACCGGATTTTCCACCTGGCCGGCCCTGCTGCCGGAATTGCAGGCGGCGTGGGGCTTGTCCGGCAAGGCGGCGGGCGCCATTGGCGGCAGTTATTTCGCCGGTTACATGCTGGCGGTGCCCGTTCTGTCGGGCCTCACCGACCGCATCGACGCGCGCCGGGTGTATGTCGGTGCCTGCCTGCTGGCCTCGGTGGGCCATTTCGGTTTCGCCCTGCTCGCCACCGACGCCGTGTCCGCCTGCCTGCTGCAGGCCATTGGCGGCGCAGGCCTGGCCGGCACCTACATGCCGGGGCTGAAGGCGCTCACCGATCGCGTCGGCGGCTCGCGATTGCCGCGCTATATAGCTTTCTATACCTCGACCTTCGGCATCGGCGCCGCCGTGTCCTATGCGCTTTCCGGTTGGTTGGCCCTGATCGACTGGCGCGCGGCCTTCATCGTCGGTGGCCTCGGTCCCTTCGTCGCGATCGCCCTGATCCTGCGCGGGCTGGCTCCGGTGGCGCCGCACGGCGGCCATGTGCCGGGCGTCGCGGCGCAGCTCGGCGCGCTCAAGGATCGCGCGGTGCGCGGTTACGTGCTGGGCTATGCCGCGCATTGCTGGGAACTGTTCGGCCTGCGTTCGTGGATCGTCGGCCTGCTGGCCTTTTCGGCCACACAGGGCAGCCTGCCGCTGGCGCCGGCGACGGCGGCGGCGCTGATCAACCTGGTCGGCATCCCGGCCAGCATTCTGGGCAACGAGTTCGCCGGCCGCCATGACCGCCGCCGCACCATCCTTGCCATCATGCTCGCGTCCGGCGTGCTGGCCTGGGCGGTGGGTGCGGCCGCCAGCTGGCCGCTGGCGCTGCTGTTCCTGCTGCTGATCTACCAGGTGGTGGTGATGGCCGATTCGGCCGCGCTCACCGCCGGCCTGGTGGCGGTGGCCGATCCGGCGCGGCGCGGCGCGGTGATGGCGGTGTATTCGATGGCCGGCTTCGGCGCCGGCTTTCTCTCGCCGCTGGTCGCCGGCGCGGTGCTCGATGCCGGGGGCGGCGGCAGCTCGGCGCTGGCCTGGATGCTCGCCACCGGCAGTCTGGGCATCTGGTGCCTGCTGGCGCCGCTGGCGCTCAGGCGGCGACCAGATGCAGGCGACTCGGCTTGAGCGCCTGCACTGCGGCGCGGTCGCCATGCCGCACGGAAAAACTCTGGCCAGGGCCGAGGATGTAGTCCTCGATGTCGCCGTCGCGAGTCAGCCAGAGTTCGCCGCTCAAGCATCGCAGCGTCAGCGGCGCATCCGGTAGCGCGAGCATCTGTCGCGCGGCAAGGCTGTGATCGCGCGGCACGGGCGCCGTCTCTTGCGCCGGAACGGGCGTCAGGCGCAGGGCGAGGGCCGCCTCGGCATACGCGGCGCAGCTCTTATGCATGCCTGAACGGAATCCAAGAATGTTGCGTTCGATGCTCTCTGTTGCCATGATTTGCCTCCTGTGGTTCAATCTGCAAGCGAATTATTGGATTTCCGCGCAACATCGACCAGCGATATCGAGGCCTGTCATGCATGAGTAATTGGAATGCGTAAAGACGATCTGCCACCGCTCGATGCCTTGCGCGCTTTCGATGCGGCGGCACGCCACCTGAGCTTCACGCGCGCCGCCGAGGAGCTGTTCGTCACGCAGTCGGCGGTGAGCAAACAAGTCATTGCGCTGGAGTCGGCGTTGGCGACACGCCTCTTCGAACGCAAGACGCGCGCCCTGGTCCTTACCGCCGCCGGCGAGCGCTTGCAGCGCGCCACCGAGGCGGCGTTTGCCGAGCTGCGCGCGGCGGCGGCCGAACTGCGCGGCGGCGACGAGCCGACCGTCACGCTGGCGACCACCCAGGCCTTCGCCAGTTTCTGGCTGATTCCGCGCCTGGCGGATTTCCGCCGTCGCCACCCCGGCATCGACATCCGTATTTCGGCGGACTCTCGCGTCGTCGATCTGGAGCGTGGGCGGTTCGACGCCGCGGTGCGCTATCTGCAGGACCGCAACGCGCCGGCGTCGGCCTTGCGCCTGTTCGGCGACACGGTGTTGCCGGTGGTCAGCCCGGCGCTACTGAAAAAATCCGGCAAGCCCCTGACCAGGCCGGCCGATCTTGCGCATCACATCCTGCTGGCCTATGAAGACGAAGGCCAGCGCCGGCCCTGGCTGTCATGGCCGGTGTGGCTGGAGATGGCCGGCGTCGCCGATCTGCGCCCGGCCGGCAGCATCGCCTTCAACCAGTATGAAGCCGCCATTCGCGCCGCCGTCGATGGCCAGGGCGTCGCGCTGGCCACGCTGGCCCTGGTCGCCGAGCTGCTGCGCCAGGGCAAACTGGTGGCGCCGCTGCCGCAGCGTTTTTCCAATCCGCGTTCCTACTATCTGCTGCTGGCGGACCGGGCGGCGGCCAATCCCGCGGTGGAGCCGTTTCGTCAATGGCTGGCGGATCAGGTCAAATAGACGGCACAAGTTCGGCAATTCACCGGAACGTTGATGCCGTCGTGGCGTCAAACTTGCTTGAGAACTATCGACGAGGCCGCGCTCAACCCGGGGCGCTCCGCTGACGTTAGATGTGTAGAGGAGGACGCCATGTCTCACGCCGATATACAGATTCCCCTGGCCGATGTGCGTGAAATCTATCGTGTCGGCGATATCGACCGCGCCCTCGACGATGCGCCGGCAGGCCGCAGCGAGGCGCTTTCCGCCATCTACGAGAAAATGAAAAAGCTCGGCGGCGACCGCTATCTGGTCAAGCCGTCTTCCACCGACGCGCTGGACAGCCTCTACGACGACTGCCCGAACTTTGCCGAAGTCATCGACGACCTGAAGAAGTATCTGGCGCTGGCGGTGTCGGGCAACGAACCGGTGCATTTCACGCCCATCCTGCTGCTCGGCGAGCCGGGTATCGGCAAGACGCATTTCGCCAAATGCCTCTCCAACGCACTGGGCACTGGCTACGAATTCGTGCCCATGAGTTCGATCACCGCGGGCTGGATACTCTCCGGCGCATCGAGCCAGTGGAACAACGCCAAGCCGGGCAAGGTGGCGGCGGCGCTGATCCATGGCGAATATGCCAACCCGCTGATGGTGCTGGACGAGGTGGACAAGGCCGGCGGCGATTCACGCTACGACCCGATGGGCCCGCTCTACGGCCTGCTCGAACGCGATACGGCGAAGAAGTTCAAGGACGAGTTCGTGGACGTCGAAATCGATGCCAGCCATATCCTCTGGGTGTCGACCGCCAACGACGAACGTCCGCTGTCGGAGCCGATACTCAACCGGATGAACGTCTACAGCGTGCCGCGACCGAACGCCGAGCAGGCGTTTGGTATCGCCTGCCGTCTGTATTCGGAAATTCTTGCCGACCACCACTGGGGGTTTCCGCCGCAACCTCCGGCGGACGTCATGGAAGCGTTGGCGGCGGCACCGCCGCGCGACATGAGGAAGCGCCTGATGACGGCCTTCGGCAATGCCAAGCTGGACCGGCGCGACGAACTGCAAGTGAAGGATCTGGATGCCTCCCGTCTGCAGCGGGGCAAGGCCAGGATGGGATTCTGAACTTCGCCTACCGGGGCGTTCTTGCCGCCGCAGCGGCCCCGAGTTGTTTCTGCGGGTACCATTGGCGGGGATCGTTGCGGCTGGGCGGGGAATCGGGTGACCAACAATACAAAACGCGGTCTGTCGGTGCTGGTGGTGGATGACAACGCCTCGATGCGGGCGGCGTTGCGCGCCATCGTCAAGAGCGACGGCCACGACGTGGTGGGCGAGGCGGGCGAAGGCAAGTCGGCCCTGGCCCTGTTCAAGCACCTGAAGCCGGACGTGGTGTTGCTGGACATGATGATGCCCGGCATGAACGGACTGGAGGTGTTGGCCGAAATCAACAGCACGGGCCTGAGCACGGCGGTGCTGGTGGTCAGCGGCACCCAGGACCAGTCGATGATCCAGCAGGCCATCGCGCTCGGCGCCATCGGTTCCGTGGCCAAGCCGCTCAATGCCGATCGCATTCTGCGGACCATCGACCAGCTCAGGTCCGACAAGCCGGCAGGCAACGGACAGCGTCCTGCCGCGCGGGTGCCGTCGTCGGCCGCGGCACGCTGCGTCGTCGTCGACAGCAGCCCTTCGATTCGCGGCTTTCTCAAAGCCCTGCTTGCCACCGAGGGGGTCGAGGTGGTGGCCGAGGCGACGGACGGCATGCAGGGCTTGTGCTTGATCGAGGAGCAGCGCCCCGACCTGGTCTTTCTCGACGTCGACATGCCGGAACTGGACGGCCTCAACGTACTGCGCTGCCTGCGGGCCGTCCATCCCGATTTGCGGGTCATTATCGCGACCTCCCGTGCCGAGGGCGAAATCGTCAAGGAGGCTTTGTCGCAGCGCGTGGCCGGCTACTTGCTGAAACCCTTCGATTCGGCCAAAGTGCTTGCCTCGGTGCGCAAGGCCCTGGGCAAAACATGAATCTTCAATACGGAGTCAGCCAGTGACCGATGCCGCTACGCCTCCCGCCCCGGATTCCGATCCGAAGTCGCCGCCGCCGGTATGCCGGCGCTGCGGTGCGTCCGGCCCGGTCGACGAGGACGGTTTCTGCGACAAGTGCGAAAAGGCGTTGGAGCAGGCTTGCCTCTGAGCGGGCGGGAAGCGGGCCGCGCTAGCTGCCTGCCGCCTTGCAACCGGAAAAGGCGGCCGCCGCGCCGTCCGTCAGCGTCGCTTCATTGCCGTTGATCTCCAGCACCGCGATGCCGTTGCTGTAACGCGAACTCGCTCCGAGTCTGTCGAGCCGAACTTCGCGTTCGGCCAGGATCAGCCATACCGCGGCGCCGCCGTCGAGCGTGCGGACGAAGAAGCGCTTGCCGGCGGCACATTGGTATTCGGTCGCATTGGCTGGCGTACGCGACCGTTCCTGCACCGTGTCGCTGCCGAACGGGATGTACTTCTTGACGTTTATTTCGCCGCAGCCGGCCAGCAACAGCGATATGCCGGCGAGGCCGGCGATGGTCGTGCGGGTACTCATTGTCTTGTCTCCGTTCTTCATTTGATATTGCTTTACAAGGCGTGCACCCGGTCGCTGCGGCTGAAGCCCAGCAGTGCGCCCGGCACGCCACGTCCGAGCGCGATCACCTTGAACAGCTCGCCCATTTCGTTGGGCGAGATGAGGACATTCACGGCGCCGCGTGCGCGCAGATCGGTCGCCGCACTGCCAGCGCCGACTCCTGAGGCGGGATTGTCCGAGCCGCTACGGTGCAGCAGCAATTCGCCGATGCCGCAGTTGATCAGGAAGTTGGCCTGGCTGGTATAGCCCAGCACCTCCAGTCCGGCGTCGAAACCGGCCTCGGCCACGGCGGTGAAGTCGACATGCGAGGTGATGTCGGACAGGCCGGGAAACCAGAACGGGTCTTCATGCACGCGATGCCGGTAATGGCAGCGCAGCGTGCCGCCGTCGCGTTGCGGGTGGTAGAGCTCGTGGCGCGGCAGGCCGTAGTCGATCAGGAGCAGCGCTCCCCGGTCCAGCCGGCGTGCCATTTCCGTGACCCAGGCGCGGGCCGCGAGGCTGATCTCGCTGCGATACGGTGCCACCACGGGCAGCGCCTTGGCGGCGGCCAGCAAGGCGCCGGATGCGGGGCATTCGGCCGTCACCAGGTGTCCGTCGTTCAGCCCGACGCCGCGTTCCAGTACTTCGGGTACTGCCCCTTCGGTATCCCAGCGCAGGGCATGGGTGGGCATTGCGTCGAGCACTTCGTTGCCTAGCAGACAGCCGGAAAAGCGCTCCGGCAATTCGTCGAGCCACTCGACGCGATCGAGAAACTGCGGCGCATCCGCAGCCAGCGTCGCCTGCTGGCGCGCGCGCAACTCGCCGGAAAGCTCGAGTATCCGATAGCGCTCCGGAGCGCAGCCGAGGGCGTCGAGCGCCGGCAGCAAGTCTGCCGCCAGTCGCCCGCTGCCGGCGCCGGCCTCCATCACCAGCGGCTGGGAGGCGGCGAGGATTTGCGCCACCTGTCGCGCCAGCGCCCGGCCATAGAGCGGCGTCAGTTCCGGTGCGGTGAGAAAGTCGCCCTCCGCACCGAATTTGTGCGAACCACCGGAGTAATAACCCAAACCCGGTGCATACAGCGCCAGCTCCATGTAGCGGGCGAAGGACATCCAGCCGCCGGCGTGTTCGATTTCGGCGGCGATCAGGTGCGTCAGCGCTTGGCTCGCGGCCCGCGCATCGGCCGAAGGTTGCGGCAGCTCGGCTGGCTTCAGGTTCATGGGTCGAGGGTGCCGGCAACCAGTTCGGCCATCGCCCAGGCATCTGCTGCCGGCTGCTGACGCAGGCCGGCCACGACGCCGGCGCGATTGATCGCGGGCTGGTTCTGGCTGATCTTCCACTTTCCGGTGAGGCGGGTGACGGCGATCTCGATGCCGACAATGGCCGTCAGCATTTTGTCTATGTAGTCCGGCGGCGCGTCGGCGATCTGCCAGGGCTCGGCGAAGCCCGACTCGTGGCGGGCGACCAGGGTGTCCAACTGCCGTCGCAGCCAGGTTGGATCCTCGATTACCCGCAGCCTGCCGCGGGCATGGACCACCACGTAGTTCCAGGTCGGCACGGCCTTGCCGTGTTCGCGCTTGGTGGCGTACCACGCAGGCGTCACATAGGCCTGCGGCCCGTGGAATATCACCAGTACTTCCGCGTCCGCCGACTGCCGCCATAGCGGATTGGCGCGCGCGACGTGGCCTTGTAGCACGCCGCTGGGCGCAACCTCCGCGGCAAAGTGCAGCGGCAGGTGATTCGCCGTCAGGCCGTCGGCACCCTGCGTAACCAATGTGGCCAGCGGATGCTCGCGCATCAGCGCATGCAGTACCTCGCTGCGCGATTCCTCGAAATGGGCGGGCAGATACATGAGGGCCGGTTCCGTCGACCTCAGAGCATCGCGCCGCGACTCTCGCCGCGTTCGTAGACGATATTGGCGCGACCCACCAGCAGCGTGTCGAGCGTCCCGATCTGCGCCACGTCCTTGTTGGCATAGGGCAGTTTGTGCAGCACGTAGCGCAGGGCATTCAGTCGCGCGCGCTTCTTGCAATCGGACTTGATCACGGTCCATGGCGCGTCGGCGGTGTCGGTGTGGAAGAACATCGCCTCCTTGGCCTTGGTGTAGTCGTTCCATTTGTCGAGCGAGGCGAGGTCGATCGGCGACAGCTTCCATTGCTTGAGCGGATGGGTCTCGCGTTCCTTGAAACGCCGGCGCTGTTCCTCGCGCGATACCGAGAACCAGAACTTGATCAGGTGTACGCCGCTCCTGACCAGGGTGCGTTCGAATTCGGGCGTCTGGCGCATGAATTCTTCATATTCGTCCTCGTTGCAAAAGTCCATCACGCGCTCGACGCCGGCGCGGTTGTACCAGGAGCGGTCGAACAGGGAGATTTCGCCGGCGGTCGGCAGGTGCTGCACATAACGTTGGAAGTACCACTGGCCGCGTTCCACATCGGAGGGTTTTTCCAGGGCGACGACGCGCGCGCCGCGCGGATTCAGGTGTTCCATGAAGCGCTTGATGGTGCCGCCCTTGCCGGCCGCGTCGCGGCCCTCGAACAGGATCACCACCTTCTGCCCGGTCTCCTTGACCCAGGCCTGCAGCTTGAGCAGTTCGACCTGCAAATGGTATTTCTGCTTTTCGTAATTCTTGCGCGTCATCAAGTGGCGATAGGGGTAGCCGCCTTCGCGCCAGTCCGGCGCCAGCTCGTCGTCCGGGTGTCCCTCGGCGGCCGCTTCGCGCTGCAGCAGGGCATCCTTGAGCGCCTCGACGTCGTCGGGCGAGGCACCCTCGACCACTGCCTTCAGGGCCTGTGCCAACTTGGCGCCTTCGCCGGGCTTGGCGTGGGCGACGATGTCGTGGATCGCCTCGATCTTCGAGTCGCGCGCGGCCGCCGAGCGGTCCTTGACCACGAAGTTCTTGATTCCCTGCGGGGTGTGCGAAGGCGTCACGTCGCCGGAGGTCGGCCGCCGCCGGGGTGCCGCGGCCTTGGCGGCCGGCGGGGCTTTGAGCTTTACCGTGCGCACCTTGCTGCGGGTCTTGGTGGGGGCTTTGCTAGGGGCTTTCGCTGCCATTTAGCTCTCCTGATCGTCCTCAAGCAGTTCCTGAATTTCCAGCCAGCGTGATTCTGCCGCTTCGATGTTTTGCGTCAATTGATTTTGGCGCAGGGTCAGGTCGTCCAGCAGTCGGCTGTCGGGGCTGGCGTAAAGCGACTGATCGGCGAGCCGGGTTTCCAGCAGCTTGAGTTCGCTCTGCCAGCCGGCGAGTTGCTGCTCCAGCTTCTCGCTTTCCTTGAGCAGCGGTCGCCGCGCTGCAAGCGTCGCCGCGGAACCGGATTTGGCCGCCGCCTTGCGCCGTTCCTCTTCGGCGGCACTTTCCCGCCGCTGCTGACTTTTTTCGCGTTCCGCGGCTTTCTCCGCGGCGCGCGACTGGTTGAGCCAGTCGGCATAGTCGTCGAGGTCGCCGTCGAAGGGCGTCACCTTGCCGTCGGCCACCAGCCAGAGTTCATCGCAGGTGGCGCGCAGCAGATGGCGATCGTGCGAGACCAGCACCATGCCGGCCTCGGTTTCCTGCAGGGCGATGGTCAGCGCTTCGCGCATTTCGAGGTCGAGGTGGTTGGTCGGCTCGTCGAGCAACAGCAGGTTGGGTGCGGTGCGGATCATCAGCGCCAGCGCCAGGCGGGTTTTCTCGCCACCGGAAAAGCGGCCGCAGGGCGCATCGACCATGTCGCCGCGAAAATCGAAGCCGCCGAGGTAATTGCGCAAGTCCTGCTCGCGCGTGCGCGGCTCCAGCTTGATCATGTGCCACAGCGGCGATTCGGCCGGGCGCAGCTGTTCGAGTTGGTGCTGGGCGAAGTAGCCGAGCTTGAGGTTGCGCCCCGCTTCGCGGCTGCCTGCCAGCGGCTGCAGTTCGCCGGCCAGCAGCTTCATCAGCGTCGACTTGCCGGCGCCGTTGCGGCCGAGCAGGCCGATGCGGCTGTCGGGGCGCAGGGTGAAGCGGAGCTGGTCGAAGATCACCGTTGCCTGCCCGCGAAGCGAATTTCCAGGCACGCAAGGCGCGCCATAGCCGACTCTTGCGTCATCCACCAGCAGCAGCGGATCGGAGAAGCCGGAGGGTTCAGGAAAGCTGAAGGAAAACGGTGTGTCGATGTGAGCGGCGACGATGTCGCCCATCTTCGCCAGCATCTTGATTCGGCTCTGCGCCTGGCGCGCTTTCGATGCCTTGGCGCGGAAGCGGTCGATGTAGCTTTGCAGGTGCGCCGCCTCGCGTTTCTGCTTGGCCGCCAGCGCCAGATCGTTGGCCAGGCGCTCGGCGCGTGCGCGTTCGCAGGCCGAGTAGTTGCCGGTGAACAACTGCATCTTGCCGTTTTCGATGGCAAGGATGTGGCTGGTGACGACATCGAGGAAATCGCGGTCGTGGGAGATCAGGATCAGCGTGCCGGGATAACTCTTCAGCCAGGCTTCAAGCCAGATGATCGCGTCCAGATCCAGGTGGTTGGTCGGCTCGTCGAGCAGCAAGAGGTCGGAGCGGCACATCAGGGCGCGCGCCAGGTTCAGGCGCACGCGCCAGCCGCCGGAAAACTCGGCCACCGGACGCCGGAAGTCCTCGTCCGAGAAACCGAGGCCGTGCATCAGGGCAGCCGCTCGTGCCGGCGCAGCATAGCCGTCGATCTCCGACAGGCGCGAGTGCAGCAGGCCGATCTGCTCGCCGGCGTGATGGTCGTCGTGGTGTGCTTCCGCCGCAGCGAGATCACGCTCGATCTGGCGCAGCTCGGCGTCGCCGTCGAGCACGAATTCCAGTGCGGCATCGGGCAGCGCCGGGGTGTCTTGCGCGACGTGGGCCAGCACCCAGCCGGGCGGGCGTTCGAGGTCGCCGCGGTCGGCATGCAACTCGCCGCGCAGCAGGCCGAGGAAGGAGGATTTGCCGCAGCCGTTGGCGCCGGTGAGGCCCACCTTCCAGCCCGGATGGAGTTGCAGCGTGGCGCCGGTGACCAGCGCCTCGCCGTTGCGGGAAAAACCCAGGTCACGTAGAAGAATCATAGAAGTCGAATGGGAGAGGCGTTTTCGGGGTGATAGCCCTGGCGGCCATCGTAGCAGGCGGCAATGCGGGCCATGTCGACGGCTTCGTCGCCGCAGAGCGTGATGCAGGAGAGTAGGCCGAGTTCCCGCTTCGGGTAATCGACGACCGCCATGATGACCGGTACGCCAGCCGCCAAGGCGATTCGGTAGAAGCCGGACCTCCAGCCATCCTGTCGGGTGCGCGTGCCTTCGGTGGCGATTATCAGATGAAAGCCGTCTCGGTGCCGGAACTCGTCGGCCACGCGCTCAACGAAACCCGTCCGTTCGCGACGATTCACCGCGATGCCGCCGAGAAAGCGCATCAGCGGACCGAGCAGGCCGCGGAACAGGGTGTCCTTGGCTACCCACTGCGCGCTGAAGGGCAGGGCGGCGAGCGCCAGCAGCGTCATTGGAAAATCCCAGTTCGAGGTATGCGGGTAGGCGATCACCACGGCATTGGCGGGCCGCTGCGGCAGATCGATCAACTTCCAGCCCATGAGTTTGAGCAGCGAGCGGGCGGGGCTGCACAGGAGTTTCACCCCAGTCCCTGGCTGGCCAGATATTCCTCGTAGCTGCCGCGGTAGTCGATGACGCTTCGATCGGGCCGGATGTCGATGATGCGCGTCGCCAGCGAGGACACGAACTCGCGGTCGTGCGAGACGAAGATCAGCGTGCCGCTGTATTTTTCCAACGCACTGTTGAGCGATTCGATGGATTCCATGTCGAGGTGGTTGGTCGGCTCGTCCATCAGCAGTACGTTGTTCCGCAGCAGCATCAGCTTGCCGAACAGCATGCGGCCCTGCTCGCCGCCGGAAATCACATTCACCGGCTTCTTCGCCTCGTCGCCGGAGAACAGCAGCCGGCCCAGGGTGCCGCGCACCAGGGTTTCGACGTCGCCGCCGTCGTAGCCGCCGGCCCGCACCCACTGCACGATCCATTCGGTGAGCGGCGTCTTGTCGGCGAAGTCGGCCGCGTGGTCCTGGGCGAAGACGCCGGGCCGCGCCTTCTCCGCCCATTTCACCTTGCCGCCCTGGGGCGTCAGGCCCCCCAGCGTCTCGCCGGCCAGCAGGCGCAGCAGCGTGGTCTTGCCGACGCCGTTCTCGCCGATGATGGCGACCTTGTCGCCGGCCTCGATGCTGGTCGAGAAAGACTTGATGATCGGCACTTTGGGTTCATAGCCGAAGCCGAGATTTTCAATCTCGCAGGCCAGGCGGTGCAGCTTTTCCTTTTCGTCGAAGTCGAAGCGGATCCACGGATATTGGCGCGACGAGGGCTTGACGTCTTCCGGTCGGATCTTTTCGATCAGCTTCAAGCGGCTGGTGGCCTGGCGCGCCTTGGATTTGTTGGCGGAGAAGCGGCGCACGAAGCCCTGCAGGTCGGCGATGCGCTCCTTGGCCTTGGCGTTGGCCGAGACCTGGCGTTCGCGCGCCACGGTCGAGGCTTCCATGAAGTCGTCGTAGTTGCCGCCGTAGATCTTGATCGTGCCGTAATCGAGATCGGCCATATGGGTGCACACCTGGTTCAGGAAATGCCGGTCGTGCGAGATGATGATCATGGTGCTCTCGCGCTCGTTGAGGATGTCCTCCAGCCAGCGGATGGTGTTGATGTCGAGGTTGTTGGTCGGCTCGTCGAGCAGCAGGATGTCGGGGTTGGCGAACAGCGCCTGCACCAGCAGCACGCGCAGCTTCCAGCCCGGCGCCACTTCGCTCATGGGGCCGTTGTGCTTCTCGGTCGGGATGCCGGCGCCCAGCAGCAGTTCGCCGGCGCGCGATTCGGCGGTGTAGCCGTCGTACTCGGCGAAATGCGATTCGAGCTCCGCCGCACGCATGTAGTCGTCTTCGCTGGCGTCGGGGTTGGCGTAGATCGCGTCGCGTTCGCTCATGCAGGCCCACATCTCGGCGTGGCCCATCATCACCACGTCGAGCACCCGCACGTCTTCAAAGGCGAACTGGTCCTGTTTGAGGTAGGCCATGCGCTCGCCGGGATCGAGCGAGACGTTGCCGGCGGTGGACTCCAGCACGCCGGCCAGGATTTTCATGAAGGTGGTTTTGCCCGAACCGTTGGCGCCGATCAGACCATAGCGGTTGCCTTCGCCGAACTTGACCGAGACGTTTTCAAAAAGCGGCTTGGCGCCGAACTGGATGGTGACGTTTGATGCAACGAGCATTGGAATGCAACCGGAAGGGGGCCGCTGAAATTCGGCAAGGGCCGTATTCTATCGCCCCTGCCGGTGCATCTTCCATACCGGTCAACGCTTGGCGTTGGGGAAAAACAGCTGTTCGCCGCCGATCTTGTACTCGGCAATCGCCTTCTGACCTTCCGCCGACACGATCCAGTCGATGAACTTCTGGCCGTCGGCTTGTTTCACGTGCGCATGCTTGGCCGGATTGACCAGGATCACGCCATACTGGTTGAACAGCTTGGTGTCGCCTTCGACGACGATGCCCAGATCGCCGCGATTCTTGAACGAGAGCCAGGTGCCGCGGTCGGCGAGGATGTAGGCATTCATCGAGGCCGCAGTGTTGAGCGCCGGGCCCATGCCGGAACCGGTGTCGCGGTACCAGGCGCCTTTCTTCGCGGCGAGATCGACGCCGGCCGCTTTCCAGTAGCGCAGTTCGGCGGCATGGGTGCCGCTCTTGTCGCCGCGCGAGACGAAGGGGGCCTTGACCGCTTCGATCCGGCGCAGGCCTTCGAGGATGTCCTTGCCGGCCGCCTTGGCCGGGTCGGCCTTGGGGCCGATCACGACGAAATCGTTGTACATGACTTCCTGGCGCTTGACGCCATAGCCTTCGGCAATGAATTTTTCCTCGGCGGCCTTGTCATGGACGAAGACCACGTCGGCATCGCCGCGCCGCGCCATGTCGAGCGCCTGGCCGGTGCCCAGCGCCACCACGCGCACCTTGATGCCGCTGGCCTTCTCGAACAGCGGCAACAGGTGGCCGAAGAGGCCGGACTGCTCGGTCGAGGTGGTCGACGAGACGGTGATGTAGCGTTCCTGGGCATGGATCGCGGTGGCGGCCAGCAGACTGCAGGCGGCAAGGGTGGAACAGAACAGGCGACGGGTGATCATGGCATTTCCTCCTGGAGAAAGTCTTGCGCCGCTGGGGTGCGCGGCAGTTTGAAGAACTCGGCGACCGGAGTCTGTTCGGCGATGCGGCCGCGGTCGATGAAAACGATTTCCTCGGCGACGCGCCGCGCCTGGCCGAGGTTGTGGGTGGTCATCAGGATGCGAGCGCCGCCGGCGGCGATTTCATTGATGATGCGTTCCACCTCGCGGCTGCTGGCCGGATCGAGGCTCGCGGTGGGTTCATCGAGGATCAGCAGTTCGGGTTCGAGCGCCCAGGCGCGGGCCAGCGCGACGCGCTGCTGTTCGCCGCCGGAGAGCAGGCGTGCCGGACGTTTTGCCAAGGTTTCGAGGCCGACGTGGGCCAGCGCCTGCCGCGCACGCCGATCGCATTCGTGCGCCGTGCAGCCCTTGAGCTTGAGGCCGTAGACCACATTGGCCAGCGCCGTGGTGCGCAGCATCACCGGGCGCTGGAAGACCATGGCTTGGGACAGCGGCTGCGACCAGCGCAGCGCACCGCTGCTCGGATGCAACAGACCATGGATCAGGCGCAGCAACGTGCTCTTGCCGGCGCCGTTGGGGCCGAGTACCAGGGTGCGCTGCGCGGACAGCGATAACGAGACAGCGTCGATGATGCGGGTGCCGCCCTCGGTCAGGCCGAGGTTATCAATCGTTAGCCAGATGCTCATGCAGCCTCCGTCCCATGGCCGGTTTTGCACAGCCGGCCGGTTCGCCCGGCACGAAGCGGTGCTTCGCGCAACCCCGGACTCATCCCCAATGCCTTTCCGCCCAGCCGCGCAGCGCATAGGCCACCGCATTGATCGCCAGCACCACGGCGATCAGGATGAAGCCCAGCGCCAGCGCCAGCGGCAAATCACCCTTGCTGGTTTCCAGCGCGATGGTGGTGGTCATGACGCGCGTCACACCGTCGATGTTGCCACCGACGATCATCACCGCGCCGACTTCGGCGATGGCGCGGCCGAAGCCGGCCAGCGCAGCGGTCGACAGCGAAAAGCGGCCGTCCCAGAGCAGAGTCGCGGCCGCGCGCGTACGGCTGGCGCCCAGTGAACGCAACTGTTCGCGGTACTCGCTCCACTCGTCGGCGATCACCTGACGCGTCAGCGCGGCGACGATCGGCGTCACCAGTACGGCCTGGGCGATAATCATGGCTTCCGGCGAGAACAGCAGGCCGAAAGCCCCGAGCGGGCCGGCGCGCGACAGCATCAGGTAGATCAGCAGGCCGACCACTACCGGCGGCAGGCCCATGAGGCCATTGAACAGGACGATCAGCACGCGCCGTCCCGGGAAGCGGCCGACCGCCAGCAGGGCGCCGATCGGCATGCCCACGATGCAGGCAATCAGCGTTGCCGCAAGGCTGACGCGCAGGCTGAGCAGGACGATGCCGGCCAGGCGCTCATCGGCTGCGGCGACCAGCTGCCAGGCGGTAATCAGGGGCTCGTTGAATTCATGCATTTGCGATCAGACCAGCTATGCAATGTGCTACATATGGGACGGCAAGCGTAAGCTATACAAACAAGGGGCCAAATATGTCGGCTACTGCAACAAGAACTCGTCAGGTCAACACTCCGCTGGCGCGTCTGCGCTGGGCGTGGGATTTCGGCCCGCTGCTGGGAGATGTCGATAGCAGCCGCTTGCTGGCCTTGCTCACCGCACTGGGCGCGGAAGGGGCTTTGGGCAATGCGGCGAAGCAGGCCGGGATGTCCTATCGTTCGGCCTGGGGTTTGTTGCGCCACTGCGAGCAGGCGTTGGGTGCGGCGTTGGTAGTCATGGAACGCGGACGCGGCACCCGGCTGTCAGAATTCGGGGCATCCATCGTGCAGCTCGACGGCGCCGCGCGTCTGGCGTTGGATGTGGTGCATGCGCCGTGGCAGCGACGCCTGGAGGAATTGCTGGCGCCGGTGGTGCGCGCTACTCCGGAGCGCCTACGGTTGGCGGCGAGCCACGATCTGGCGCTGGCCGACTGGGTCGAATACGGCCGCCGCATCAGCTTCGACTTGTTCTGGCGCGGCGGCGAGGAGGCGCTGGCGAGCCTGGCGCGCGATGAGTGCGATATCGTCGGTTTTCACGTGCCGGAAAGCTGGGCCGCCGCCCAGGTCGTGAGCTGGCTGGGGCGTTGGCTGAAAACTTCGCAGCATGTCTGCCTGCCCCTGATGCGCCGCTGCCAGGGCCTGATCGTGGCGCGCGGTAATCCGCACCGGCTGCAAACCCTGGCCGATGCGTCGCGGCGTGGCCTGCGCATGGTGAATCGTCAGCGCGGTTCGGGCACGCGCAGCCTGATTGACCAGTTGTTGGCGGCCAACGGCTTGCGGCCGGAAAACATAGCCGGCTATGCCCATGAAGAATTCACTCACGAGGCGATCGCGGCTACCGTGGCGGCCGGGCAGGCCGATGTGGGTTTCGGCATCGAGGCGGCAGCGGCGCGCTACGACCTCGGTTTCGTCCCTCTGGTCTGGGAACGCTACGGCTTCGCCATGCGCTCGGTCGTAGCCGGCAGTCCGGAAGGCAAGGCGTTCCTGGCACGACTGCATGGCAACACCTTCCGCCAGCGGCTGCTTGCGATGCCTGGCTATGAACCGTTGCCGGTCCGTGCGCCGGGAGCCTGGGGCGACTTCCTGGCCTGAGGATCAGTACTCGACGGCGAACTCGGTGGCCTGCCAGATCGCTCGCTTGGCGTCGAGTTCCGCCGCCACGTCGGCGCCGCCGACCAGCGTGTAATCGATGCCGGCGGCTTCCAGCCCGGCTACCAGTTCGCGGCGCGGCTCCTGTCCGGCGCAGATGACGACGGTGTCGACGTCGAGCAGGCGCGGTTTGCCGTCTACCGCGAGGTGCAGGCCGGCGTCGTCGATCTTCAGGTAGTCGCAGCCGCCCTGCATATGCACACCGCGCTTTTGCAGCAGCAGGCGGCGCGCCCAGCCGGTGGTCTTGGCCAGGCTGTCGCCGACCTTGCTGGTTTTCCTTTGCAGTAGCCAGACTTCGCGCGGGCTTGCCGGCATCTGTGGCGCCGTCAGGCCGCCGCGCGTGTCCTGGTAGTCCGGATCGATGCCCCATTCCTTGCAGTAGGTGTCGATCGAGTCGCCGTGCGCCTCTGCATTGGTCAGCAGTTCCGCGACATCGAAACCGATGCCGCCGGCGCCGATGATGGCGACCTTCTTGCCGGCCGGCTTGCGGCCCTCGATGAGATCGATGTAGCCGGTGACCTTGGGATGGTCGATGCCTGGAATATTCGGCGTGCGCGGCACGATACCGGTGGCGACGACGACGTGGTCATAACCCTGAAAGTCGGCGCTGGCGACACGGCGATTGAGTTGCACATCGACCTGAAGCTCGGTCAGCCGGGTGCGGAAATAGCGCAGGGTTTCGCCGAATTCCTCCTTGCCGGGAATGCGCCGCGCCAGATTGAACTGGCCGCCGATTTCGGCGGCCGAGTCGAACAAGCTGACGCGGTGGCCGCGCTCGGCCAGCTGTGTGGCCGCGGCAAGGCCCGCCGGACCGGCACCGACCACGGCAACGCGCTTCGGCGCCTGCGCCGCTTCGACCGTGACATCGAGTTCGTGGCAGGCGAAGGGATTGACCAGGCAGGAGCACAACTGGCGCGAGAAGATGTGGTCGAGGCAGGCCTGGTTGCAGGCGATGCAGGTGTTGATCGCGTCCGCCCGGCCGGCCGCGGCCTTGTTCACGAACTCTGCATCGGCGAGGAAGGGGCGCGCCATCGAGACCATGTCGGCGTCGCCGCGGGCGATGACGTCTTCGGCGACTTGCGGGTCGTTGATGCGGTTGGTGGTAATGAGTGGAATCTTGACCTGGCCCTTCATGCGCCGCGTTACCCAGGTGTAGGCGGCGCGCGGCACCATGGTGGCGATGGTCGGGACGCGCGCCTCGTGCCAGCCGACGCCGGTGTTGATGATGCTGGCGCCGGCTTTTTCGACCTCCTTGGCCATGGCCACGACTTCGTCCCAGGTGCTGCCGCCTTCGACCAGGTCGAGCATCGAGAGACGGAAAATGATGATGAAATTGGCGCCGACGCGAGTGCGTACTGCGCGGATGACTTCGAGGCCGAAGCGGATGCGGTTCTCGAAACTGCCGCCCCAGCGATCGTCGCGGTGGTTGGTCTGCGGCGCGATGAACTGGTTGATCAGGTAGCCCTCCGAGCCCATGATCTCGACCCCGTCGTAGCCGGCGAACTGCACCATTGCCGCGCACTGCGCGAAGTCGGCGATGGTCTTGAGGATTTCCTCTTCGGAGAGCGGGTGCGGCGTAGCTGGGTTGATCGGAGCCTTCAGCGCCGAAGGCGCCACCGGGCGCTTGCTGTAAGCGTAACGGCCGGTGTGCAGGATCTGCACGCAGATTTTGCCGCCGTGGGCATGCACGGCCTCGGTAATCACGCGATGCTTGGCGGCTTCGACCTCGTTGTCGAGGATCGAGGCGCCCTGCATCACGATGCTGTCCTGGTTGGGGGCAAAACCGCCAGTGACGATGAGGCCGACGCCGCCCTTGGCGCGCGCGGCGTAGAAGGCTGCCATGCGGTCGTGGCTGTTGCCGATATCCTCCAGGCCGGTGTGCATCGAACCCATCAGGACGCGGTTTTTCAGGGTAGTGAAGCCGAGGTCCAGCGGGGCCAGCAGATGCGGGTAGGCGTTGCTCAAGATGTCGTTCTCCTTTGTGTGACCGGCTTCATGCTGCGCAGCAGATCGAGGGCTTCCTCGCACCATTCCAGCCAGCCCTGCTCAAAACGCAAACCGGCCTTGTGCACCATGTACTGCAATGCGCGCTGGGGGTCCAGCGTCCCGGCAAAGTCCCTCGCTTCGATGATCCGGTAACAGGTCAGGCGGTTGGCATGAGTCGCGCGGTGGTGTTCGAGCTCGGCGATCAGGTCACGCGGGTCACCGAACGCCGCGCCGCGCATCTTGACCATCAGGGCGTTGCGAGTGCCTTCCGGGTCGAGGGGCTCCGCCATCCAGCGCGACAGTTCGGCGCGGCCGCCCTTGGTTACGGTAAACACCTTGCGATCGGGCGCGGTTTCGCCGGCACGGACATCCGCGTGGATCCATTGCGAGGCCTCCATGCGCGCCAGCACGCGATAGATCTGCTGATGCGTGGCGTGCCAGAAATAGCCGATCGAGCGGTCGAAACGACGCGCCAGTTCATAGCCGGAACTGGGCTTTTCGAGCAGGGAAACCAGCAGGGCATGGTCGAGTGCCATGCCGCAAAGAATACTATGCAACGAGTTGCATTACAACCCGTTGCATAGTGGTGACTTCAGCGTACTGCGGGAACAGTCGGCGCTGGGGCGACGGAGTCTGCGCTGGCTGGCTTGTTGTTGTCGGGCCGGGCCGAAGGGGGCAGGTGGCGAGCCTTGATCGCCGGGGCGTCGGGCGGCGCGTTCTGGCGCGAGAAGAAGCTCCAGAGCATGCCTCCGAGGGCGGTGACGACGATCAGCGCGATGATGACCAGCAGGCGATTGCCGCCGGGTTCGTATTCCGGCGGTGGGGATGAGGGAGTGTTCATGGTTGCTCGGGCTTGGCTTGTCCGATGGATTCTAGCCGACAAAAGAAAAACGCCGGCTCGCTTGCGAGCCGGCGTTTTTCTGGAACGCACTGCTTTATTTGGCGGCCTTGGCGTCCGCTTCGCACTTCTTCATGAAGGTGGCCTTGGCGGCGCCGGCGAGCGGCTTGCCATCCTTGCCCACCGCCTTGTCGGCACACTTTGCGACTTCAGCAGGTTTGCCCGCATCGGCAGGCTTGCCGGCTCCCTCGCACTTCTTGATCGAGGCGGCCTTGGCCGCACCGTGCAGGGGTTTGCCGTCCTTGCTCACTGCCTTGGCTTCGCAGTCGCTGGCGGCGGCCGGTTTGGCGGCTTCGGCCTTGGCGGGAGCCGCCGCTGCCTTCGCGTCCTTGGCCGGCGCGGCGGCGGGGGCAGCCGGAGCATCCTTGGCGGCCGCGGCCAGCGCTATGTTGGCGGCGAACAGGGCAGACAGGGCAACGGTAATCAGTTTGTGCATCGTGAGTCTCCTTGGTTGTAGGCGGCTGAATGAGTAGGGGGCCGCGCCTGCTTAACGCAGGTTTGCCGCGCTAGTTGACCGGATCAGGGCCGTTATCGGCCCGCAGCGCGGCTTCCTGGCGATCGAGGAATTCCTGCATGCTGTCGATGCCGCGCAGCTTCAATACCGTGGCGCGCACGGCGGCTTCCAGCAGCACTGCCAGGTTGCGTCCGGCGGCGACCGGAATCGTAACGCGCCGGATCGGCACGCCGAGAATGGTTTCGGTTTGCGCATCAAGCGGCAGGCGCGCGGCGTCCGGCACGCCCGGGGTCGGCTTTTGCAGGTGCACGATCAGTTTGAGGCGCATTTTGCGCCGGCAGGCGGTTTCGCCGAATACGGTGCGGATGTTGAGCAAGCCGAGACCGCGCACTTCGAGGAAGTCCTTGAGCAACTCCGGGCAGCGGCCTTCCAACGTGTCGGACCCAATGCGCGAGACGTCGACCACGTCGTCGGCGACCAGCCCGTGGCCGCGCGAAATCAGTTCAAGGCCGAGCTCGCTTTTGCCGACGCCGGAATCGCCGGTAATCAGTACGCCCATGCCCAGCACGTCCATAAATACGCCGTGCAGCGTCCCGGTTTCGGCCAGCTGGCGCGAGACGAAGGTACGCAGGGTATCGATGACGAACGCAGAAGATAATGGTGTTTGCAGCAGCGGCGTGCCCGAGGCCTCGCAGCCGAGGCGGACGCCTTCGTTGATCTCGCAGCCGTCGGCAACGATGATGGCCGGTGGCTGCGCGTTGTAGATCTCCTGCATGTGATGCGCGACCTTTTCCGGCGTCTGCGACGCCGACCAGGCGACTTCCGGCGCGCCGATGACTTGCAGTCGTCCCGGGTGCATCAGGTTCAGGTGGCCGATCAGGTCGGCCGGCGACACCACGTGTTCCGAGGTACAAATCGCCCGCGTCATGGCGCCGCTGACCCACGAAAGCTGGAGCCGCTCGCGGTTGCGCTCAAACAGCTGGGATACGACTAGCTGGCGTGCCAATTGGCGAAGAGGTGGTGCAAGGCTGCCGAGTCAGAAGCGGTGGCGAGTTGTTCGCGGAAATTCCGGTCGGAGAACATCTGCGCCAATTCGGAGAGCAATTGCAAGTGGTGTTCGTTGGCGGCTTCGGGCACCAGCAGGACAAAAATCAATCCCACCGGCTTGCCGTCGGGTGCGTCGAACTGCACCGGCGATTCAAGACGGACAAAGGCACCGATTGGAGTCTTGAGGCCCTTGATGCGTCCATGGGGAATCGCGATGCCCTGGCCGAGACCGGTGGAGCCGAGCTTTTCGCGCGCGAACAGAGCGTCGTAGACGGTGCTGCGAGCAACGCTTTGGTGATTTTCGAAAAGAATACCAACCTGCTCGAATACGCGCTTCTTGCTGCTGGCGTCGAGGTTTGCCACCACGTTATCGTGTGGCAGCAGGCTGGCGATTTGATTCATGGTGGAAGCGATATTGAAGCTGGAAGCACGCTACAAGTAAGTGGCTATCACGGATGGAGGCTACAGCGGCGCGCAGTATAACGCTATCTGACTGGATACCGTTTTCGGCGCAAACGCACGAAGAATTAATACGCAGCCGCTGTTGTCCGCCTCCAAGCTTTCCGTGCCGGGCCTATTCGACCTGCTGGTGCTTGTCGTGGTTGTGGTTGGAGACTTTTTCCTTGTGCTTGACCACTTGGCGATCGAGCTTGTCAGCCAGCAGGTCGATGGCGGCATACAAGTCTGCGTTGGTGGCATCGGCGAAAATGTCCTTGCCTTTGACGTGAAGCGTTACTTCGGCTTTCTGTTGCAGTTTTTCAACCGACAGGATGACGTGGGAACTGGTCACCTGATCGAAGTGGCGAATGACCCGATCAAGCTTGGCCGTGACGTATTCACGAATAGCCGGGGTGACTTCAACGTGGTGTCCGGTAATGTTGAGATTCATGATGTCTCCTTGTCAGAGGTATTTTCTCAGAGAGCTTTTCTGAGGTTGACCGGCGGTATGCTGAGCAATTCGCGGTACTTCGCTACCGTGCGACGTGCCACAACGATGCCCTGCTCGCCGAGGATTTCCGCGATGCGGGCGTCCGAGAGCGGTTTTTTGCCGTCCTCGGCGCCGACCAGTTGCCTGATCAGCGCCCGAATTGCGGTTGAGGAAGCCGCGCCGCCGGTATCGGTGGCGACGTGGCTGCCAAAAAAGTATTTGAGTTCGTAGATGCCGCGCGGACTCGCCAGGTATTTCTGTGTCGTCACACGCGAAATCGTTGATTCATGGAGGTTGACCGTTTCCGCGATCTCGCGCAGGGTCAATGGCCGCATCGCGACCTCGCCATGGTCGAAAAATGCCCGCTGCCGGTCGACGATCGCCTGCGACACACGCAGGATGGTGTCGAAGCGCTGCTGCACGTTCTTGATCAGCCACTTGGCTTCCTGCAACTGGCTGGCCAGTCCCGCCGACGAACCGTTGCCGCCACGGTGGCGGTGCAGAATGTCGGCGTAGAGCCGGTTGATGCGCAGGCGCGGCATGGCTTCCCGATTGAGGCTGACCACCCATTGCCCATGCAGCTTTTTCACCGCCACATCGGGTACCACATAGCGCGTATCGACTTGCGCGTACTGTGCACCGGGCCGCGGATTCAGCGAACGGATCAGGGATTGCGCTTCGCGCAATTCGTCGTCGTTGCAGCACAGGGATTTCTTGATGCGCGCAAAGTCGCGCGCCGCCAGATGCTCTAGGTGATCGCCGACGATCGCCAGCGCAAGGTTGCGCACGGGCGACGCTGCCAGGCACTTGAGTTGCAGCGCCAAGCATTCCTGCACGTTACGCGCGCCAATACCAGGCGGGTCGAGATTCTGCAAATGGCGCAGTGCGATCCCCAGTTCCTCCAGCAGCGCTTCGCGTACTTCGTCGTCGTCGGTGACCAGCAGGTCGATCAATTCATCCAGCGGTTGTGTCAGATAGCCGTCATCGCTCAAGGCTTCGACCAGAAAGCCGACCAGTGCGCGGTCGCGGTCGGGCAGCTGGGTCATGGCCAGCTGCGCGCCAAGGTGCTCGCGCAGCGAAGTGGATGTAGCCTGGGTCTCGCCGCTGTCGAGATCGTCGTCGTTGGGATCGCGCTGACCGTGACTGCCGGAGAAATCCATGCCCCAGCCTTCGTCGTCGCCGCCCCCCGGTTCCTGGCGTTCGTCGCTTTCGGCAGGTGTGCTTGTCTGCGGCGTGGCCGGCGCATCAACTGCGGGGCCGAGGTTGAATATCGCCGGTTCGCCGGGCTCGTCCCTTTCAAGCAGCGGATTTTCCTGCAGTGCCTGATCGATCTCGGCGTTCAACTCCAGAGTCGATAACTGCAATAGCCGGATCGACTGCTGCAGCTGGGGCGTCAGTGCCAGGTGCTGCGAGAGCCTGAGTTGGAGTCCCTGTCTCATTACATTCTGAAATGCTCGCCCAGGTAAACCCGGCGCACACTTTCATTATCGACTATCTCAGCCGGCTGTCCAGCGGCGAGTACTTCGCCGGCGTTGATTATGGTGGCACGATCGCAAATGCCCAGGGTTTCCCTGACATTGTGATCGGTAATCAGTACCCCGATGCCGCTTTCCTTAAGATACCGGATGATCTTCTGGATGTCGATTACGGCAATCGGATCGACTCCGGCAAAGGGTTCGTCGAGCAGGATGAAGCGCGGACTGGTGGCAAGCGCCCGGGCGATCTCGACGCGACGGCGTTCGCCGCCGGAGAGCGAGGCGGCGAGGTTCTTGCGAATATGGGTGATATGCAATTCCTGCAGCAGAACCTCTTCCCGCGCGTCGATGGCGTCGTCGTCCAGGCCTTGCAGTTCCAGCACGGCACGCACATTTTCGGACACCGTAAGCTTTCTGAACACCGAATTTTCCTGCGGAAGATAGGACAAGCCCAGTTTCGCGCGCTGGTGTATCGGCATATGGGTGAGGCGCAGGTGTTCGCTGCTGTTTTCGATGCGAATCTCGCCCCCGTCGGCGGCTACCAGTCCGACGATCATGTAGAAGCAGGTCGTCTTGCCGGCGCCGTTGGGGCCGAGCAGGCCGACCACTTCGCCGGCAGCGACTTCGAACGAGACATCGGTCACCACCGTGCGCGACTTGTACTTCTTGCGCAGGTTGTGCGCCGATAGCGTCGCCACCGCATTCATTCTTCGGTGGTTCCCATGGGTTCCTTGAGCAGACGGCGAATGACGTCGCTGGCGAACCCCCTGCCCTGGAGAAAGCGTGCCTGGCGCGCCCAGTCCCTGGCATCGGACGGCGCGGCGGAAAATTTCCTGGCCCAGACGACGCGGGCGCGCTCCATCTCGTCGGGGAGGACATCCCGATCCAGTTGCGCATCGATCAGTTCGTCCACTACGCCGCGGGTCTTCAGGTCTTGGCGTAGGCGCGAGGCTCCCAGGCGCGCACCGTGGCTGCGCACATAGCTTTCGGCGGCACGGCTGTCGGACTGCAAATTGGATGCCTGCAACTCGGTGATCACGCTGTCGATCTCTTCCCGCGTGCCAAGGGCGGCCAGCTTGCGCACCAGCTCGGCGCGGGTGTGCTCGCGCCGAGCCAGAAGCCGGATTGCCTGTTGCCGCAGATCATTCGACATGGGTGCCTGCGCGGCAAGCATGACCGGAATTGTTCGACAAAATGCCCGCCTGTGCGCCCGCTATCCTTCGCGCCTAGCCGCCCTTCGCCGGCTCGGCGACGCCAAGCGCGGCAACACCGACGGCTTCGCGTACCCGGTTTTCGATTTCGACAGCCGTCTCGGGGTGCTCGCGCAGGAATTCACGCGCATTGTCCTTGCCTTGGCCGATCTTTTCGCCCTTGTAGGCATACCAGGCGCCGGATTTTTCGACGATTTTGTGTTCGACGCCGAGCTCGACGATCTCGCCCTGGCGCGAAATGCCTTCGCCGTAGAGGATGTCGAAGTGGGCTTCGCGGAAGGGCGGCGCGACCTTGTTCTTGACCACTTTGACCTTGGTTTCGTTGCCGATGACTTCGTCGCCCTTCTTGATCGCGCCGGTACGGCGGATGTCCATCCGCACCGAGGCGTAGAACTTGAGCGCGTTGCCGCCGGTGGTGGTTTCCGGGTTGCCGAACATGACGCCGATTTTCATGCGGATCTGGTTGATGAATATGACCAGGGTATTGGTGCGCTTGATGTTGGCGGTCAGCTTGCGCAGGGCCTGCGACATCAGCCGCGCCTGCAGGCC
>MHZX01000108.1 GCA_001828935.1 Rhodocyclales bacterium RIFCSPLOWO2_02_FULL_63_24 | reverse complement strand
AATGGTCTGTGACGTTGAGCGCAACGTCAGACGGAAGTGCTGGCGCGCTCGGCGGGGATCGAACCCACAACCCCTGGCTTCGGAGGCCAGTACTCTATCCATTGAGCTACGAGCGCGCGAGGGGGCGAAGCATAACCCGTTCAGGTGGCGGCGTCCATTGCGGGGCAGGCGAATCCGCTATAATCCGTCCCCTCTTTTGACGTTTAGTTACGGCCCGACGCCGATGTTGCTGGCGTTAGCCTCCCCTGAAACCTCGTATTCCCGGAAGGTTGCTCATGTTCCAGTCGAATATCCGTGCCCTCGCTAGCGTCGGCGCGCTCGTGCTCTCCGTAAGCGTTTTTGCCATGGGCGGGCGTCCGAAGGGTAACGAAGAAGCCGCCAACAGCCGCATTGCCCCGGTAGCCCGTGTCGAGCTTGCGGCACCATCCGCCGGCGCCGCGGGCGGCGAGCGCAGCGGCGAGCAGTTGTACAAGGCGATCTGCTCCGCCTGCCATGACGCGGGTGTTGCCAACGCGCCCAAGCTGGGCGACAAGGGAGCCTGGGCGCCGCGCATAGCACTGGGACTCGACGGCCTGTTGAAGTCGGCCATTGCCGGCAAGAACGCCATGCCGCCCAAGGGCGGTTCGGATGCCAACGATACCGAACTGGCGCGTGCCATTGTCTATATCGCGAACAAGTCCGGCGGCAATCTCAAGGAACCCGCCGCGAAGTAAGCACCGCCGGAAGCTTGCCGGCGGGCTGCATTGATGTGCGGCTCCGCTGCCGCTTCACTCCCTTCTATCGCTTGCCGGCGAGCATCGCGCGCAATTGAGCCGCCTTGGCGCGGGCGGTGCCGGCGTCCGGCACTGTGTTCCGTTGCGTTGCCGCCTGCTGCGTTGCTTCGCCCATTTCCACGATGAAGCGCGAAGGTTCGCGCGGCATCGATTCGCGCCCCTGCTTGCGTCGCTCGCACCAGGTCACGGTAAGGCTGGCCTGCGCCCGCGTGATGCCGACATACATCAGCCGGCGCTCCTCCTCCAGCTTGGCCGGTTCGAGCGAGTCGCGGTGGGGCAGCAGGCCTTCCTCGACTCCCACCAGGAAGACGTGGCGAAACTCCAGGCCTTTCGCCGCATGCAGGGTGGCGAGCTGCACGGCATCCTGCTCGCCCTCGTTCTTGTCCAGCATCGACAGCAAGGCCACGGACTGGGCCAGCTCAAGCAGGGTCTTGCCTTCCTCCGCACCCTTCCGGCCCAGCCACTGGACAAAATCACTCACATTGGCCCATTTGTTCTCCGCCTCGCGCACTTCAAGCGACTCGAACAGCCAGCTTTCGTAGGCGATGGCCTTGATCAGATCGTCCAGCACCTGAGCAGCAGGGGCAGTAGCCGCCCGCTGTTCGATACGAGTGACGAAATCGCCGAATTCGCGCAAGGCGGTGCGCTGCTTGAGGTTGAGTTCGGCGTCCAGTCCGGGTGCGTAGATGCTGGCGAACAAGCTTTGCTGGCGCCGTCCGGCGGCGCGTCCGAGCGCCTCCAGCGTGGTTCCGCCAATGCCGCGCTTGGGCGTGGTCACGGCGCGGATGAAGGCAGGATCGTCGTCCTGGTTGGCCAGCAGCCGGAGATAGCAGGTAATGTCCTTGATTTCGGCACGCTCGAAGAAGGATTGCCCGCCCGAGATGGCATAGGGAATGCGTTGCGCGCGCAGCTGCTGTTCGATGGCGCGCGCCTGGTGGTTGCCCCGATACAGGATCGCGTAATCGGAAAACCTGGTGCGCCGCTCGAAGCGGTGGGCGGACAGGCGCGAGCCGACCCACTCGGCTTCATGATCGCCGTCGCGGCAGGTCTGGATATGGATCGCGTCGCCCTGCCCATGTTCCGACCACAACTGCTTCTCGAACAATTTCGGGTTGTTGGCGATCAGGGCATTGGCTGCTTTCAGGATGCGCGCAGTGGATCGGTAGTTCTGCTCGAGCTTGACCACTTTCAGGCTCGGGTAGTCGTCGCGCAACAAGCGCAGATTCTCGCTGTCGGCGCCACGCCAGGCATAGATCGACTGGTCGTCGTCGCCCACGGCGGTGAATGAGTCCCGGCCCTGGGTCAGCAATTGCAGCAGCCGATACTGGCCGCGGTTGGTGTCCTGGTACTCGTCTACCAGCAGATGCCAGAGCCGGCTGCGCCAGCGTTGCGCGACTTCCTCATGCTCGACGAAGAGCGACACCGGCAGGCGGATCAGGTCGTCGAAATCCACCGCCTGGTAGGCGCGCAGGGTGCGCTCGTAATCGGCATACAGCTGCGCGGCGACGGATTCGATTTCGTCGGCCGCATCCTTCAACGCCGCCGCCGGATCCACGAGCTGGTTCTTCCACAACGAGATGCGCGATTGCAGGGCGCGCAGCCGGCCCTTGTCGACATTGCCGGCGAGCTCCTGGAACAATGCCGAGGTATCCGCAGCATCGAGTATCGAGAAGCCCGGCTTGAGGCCCAGCTTGGCCGCTTCCTGGCGCAGGATGCGCACGCCCAAGGCATGAAAGGTGCTGACGATCAGTCCTTCGGCGCGCCCCCCGATCAGCTTGCCGACGCGCTCCTTCATCTCCTTCGCCGCCTTGTTGGTGAAGGTGATGGCCGCAATGTGCGACGGTGCTATGCCGTAATCATCAACCAGGTAGGCGATCTTGTGCGTGATGACCCGCGTCTTGCCCGAGCCTGCCCCCGCCAGTACCAGCAGCGGACTCTCAAGGTGGCGCACGGCTTCAAGTTGAGCCGCATTCAGTTTGACCAATGCAATGTTCCCGGGTGAAATTGTCCCCGCGCCATGCAGCACAGGGGTGGCCGGTGCCGTAAATCCGACAGCAAGCCGGCGGGCCGAATCCTGAATTCAGCGCAGCTTGCCGCGCAGCGGCTTCACCTTCTCGGACGAATGAACGGTGACGCTGCCGTCGCCACCCGCCAAATTGCCGCATTTGCAGGCCGCCTTGACGAAGCTGACGGAACTTACAATATCGCCGCATTCACATTCGTAATACACGTCACCGCCAGCTGGCAGCGCACCGGAGTAGTTGATCGGCTGAAAGCGGTAGATCGTGCGCAAATCAATTTTCATAATAAGTTCCGTTCAGTTAAGTGCGCCGAACACCTTCTTCGCCAGGCGGCCAACGGCGTCCGCAGGATTCTTGCGAATCGCCTTCTCCTCCTCGGCAATCATAAGGTAAAGGCCATCCAGGGTCTTCTGCGTAACATAATTTTCGAGGTGGGCGTCCTGCTCGCGCACCAGCCCCAGCTTTGCGGCCTTGCCGGCCACCTGGTCATACTTTTCGGCGAGTTTGACGCGCGTGATCGCCTTGCGTACCACGGGCACGAACTTTTCCGCCAGCGGCCCGGAGGTGGTGCGACGAAAGTACTGGGTCGCTGCATCCTCGCCGCCGGACAGAATCCCTTTGGCGTCCTCGACCGACATCTGTTTGATGGAATTCACCAGCAGCAGCTTGGCCTGCGGTACCGCCGCTTCGGCGGCGCGGTTCATGGCGGTGAGCAGCTCGTCAGCCTGCTTGCCCATGCCGAGCCCGCGCATCACACCCTCGATCTTCTGCACGCTTTCGGGCAAGGGAATCCTGACTTTGGGATTACCGAGAAAGCCGTCCGGCCGCCCCAGCACCGCAACGGCCTTGGCCGCCCCCTGCGTCAGCGCTTCCTTGAGGCCGCCGCTGGCATCCCTGCCGGAAATATCGGCCAGGGACAGCGCGTTGGCAGCGGTGGCCAGCAACAGGCCGACAAGCAGAGTGACGACAAAACGCATTGATTGGCTTCTCCGTGGCGAGGGCCGATTCTGGCACAAAAGTCGGCGTCGGCAGGACGCCGACTTTTGTCCGATGCGCCCTGCACACCGGAGCCTTGCATGCCCGGGCTTCGGCTACGCGGGCAGACCTCGCCTGCCCCGCGCAGGAGCATCTGCCCGGACACGGCAAAGGGGTCAGCTCTTGGGCCGCAGCTCGCGGCGCAGGATCTTCCCTACCGGCGACTTCGGCAGTTCGGTGCGGAACTCGATGTATTTCGGCCGCTTGTAGCCGGTAAGCTGTTCCTTGAGGAACTCCTGCAAGACACCTTCGGTAAGTGCCGGGTCCTTCTTGACGATGAACAACTTCACCACTTCGCCCGAATGTTCGTCGGGAACGCCGATCACGGCGGCTTCCAGCACGCCGGGGCAATTCATCGCGACTTCCTCGACCTCGCTCGGATAGACGTTGAAGCCCGAGACCAGCACCATGTCCTTCTTGCGATCGACGATGCGGGTTGCGCCCTGCTCATCCATGATGCCGACGTCGCCCGACTTGAAGAATCCGTCGGCGGTCATCACCTTGTCGGTTTCGTCCGGCCGGTTCCAGTAGCCCGCCATCACCTGCGGTCCACGAATGCAGATTTCGCCGGATTCGCCAAGCGGAACATCGGCGCCATTCTCGTCGCGGATGGCGATTTCGGTCGAGGATACGGGCAAGCCGATGGTGCCGGTGAAGCCCCTGAGATTGGCCACGTTGCAAGTGGCCACCGGCGAGGTTTCCGACAAGCCGTAGCCTTCGACGATTGCGCTGCCCGTCAGCGCCATCCACTTTTCGGCGACCGCGCGCTGCGTCGCCATGCCGCCGCCCAGGCTGATCTTGAGACTGGAAAAATCCAGTTTGGCGAATTCCGGGTTGTGCGCCAGCGCATTGAACAGCGTGTTGAGACAGGGAAAGACGTTGAACTTGAAGGTCGCCAGCTCCTTGACGAAGCCGGGAATGTCGCGCGGATTCGGGATCAGCAGGTTGCAGGAACCGGTGCGCACCCCGATCATGTTGCAGACCGTCAGCGCGAAGATGTGATACAGCGGCAGCGCACAGACGAAGTTGATCTGCGTTTCCGTATGCGTGTTGACGGCGGGCTGCATCCAGGCCTCGACCTGAAGCATGTTGGCGACAATATTCCGGTTCAGCAACGTTGCGCCCTTCGAAACGCCGGTGGTGCCTCCCGTGTATTGCAGGAAGGCGACGTCGTCCCGCGTCCGCGTTACCGGCTTCAGTGTCTGGGAACCGCCCTGCGCCACGGCGCTGTTGAAGCGCACGGAATTCGGCAGGGACCACGGCGGAACCATCTTCTTCACGCGGCGCACGACAAAATTCACCAGCGTGCCCTTGAGCCCGCCCAGCAAGTCGCCCATGCTGGCGACCACCACATGCTTTACCGGAGTGTGGGCAACGACTTTCTCCAGTGTGGTGGCGAAATTCTCGATGATGATGATTGCTTCGGCACCGCTGTCCTTGAGCTGGTGCTCGAGTTCGCGCGGCGTGTACAGCGGATTGATATTGACCACGACAAAACCGGCGCGCAGGATCGCTGCGACACAGACGGGATATTGCAGGATGTTCGGCATCATGATTGCGACCCGGCCGCCCGGTGCGATGCCGCGCGACTGGAGCCAAGCGCCGAGATTGCGCGACAGGGTGTCGAGCTGGCTGTAGGTAACGGTCTTGCCCATGCAGATGAAGGCGGTGCGCGCGGCGTATTTCTTCATCGACTCCTCAAGCACCTGCGATACGGTTTCATATTGATTGACGTCGATTTCCGCAGGCACACCGGCCGGGTACTGCTTGAGCCACAACTTGTCCATATCCTGACTCCTCTATTCTTCTGGCGGTTGGTTAATATTGCACGTGCAATGTAACATCAAGGCTGTAGTATGTGAAGCTGACTAGAGGAGTTACCGCCATGCCCAAAACAAAAGCCGCTCGCGCGGCCCCGGCGACCAGCGAACGGCTGTCGCTTACCATCGAGGAGCTTGCCCAGCGCACGGGATTCTCGGTACGCAACATCCGCGCCTACCAAACCAGCCGCATGCTGCCAAAACCCAAGTTGCGCGGCCGGCTGGGCCTTTACGACGAGCACCATATCGCACGCCTGGAACTGATTCGCGATATGCGCGGACATGGCTTCGGGCTTGAGGCCATCGGCCAGATACTCAACCGCGCCGGGGATGTTTCATGGCAGGAGATCTCCCTTATGACACGATCGCTGACGCAGGGATTCTTCACGGTCGAAGAGC
>MHZX01000107.1 GCA_001828935.1 Rhodocyclales bacterium RIFCSPLOWO2_02_FULL_63_24 | reverse complement strand
TTCTACCGCCAGGCACCGCATGCCATCGCCGTATCGCCAGCGCCGACTTTCTGGCAAACAAGAAGCCCTGCCTGACCCATTGTCGTTCCGGCATCGAGGGCGCTCGTCTCTATTTCGTCAGGGTGCTACCGGCTTGCCGCCGTGCGCGAAGACCCGCCGCGCGGCCGCCACCAGGGTGAACACGTCCTGCGTCGACAGGGTGGGAAACTGCTCGTGCAGGGCGCGATAAGCCAGATGCTCATGAGTCTGGCCGCCCCAACTGTTGGCGGGATCGAAGAACGGCTGCAGCACGTCATAGGCTTCGATGAAGATCGCCCGCAAAGCGGGATTGGCGCGGCGGTCGGTGCCGGAAACGGGATCGGTCATGTGCCGCCTTCCTGAGTACTCGCAGTTTTCATTCTAGCCCACGGAGCCGCGGCGATTGCGCAGCAGACGGCGCTGGACCTTGCCGGTGGTGGTCATCGGCAGGGCATCGATGAACTCGATGATCTTGGGATATTCGTAGGGCGCCAGGTATTGCCGCACATGCTGCTGCAGCGACGCTTCCAACTCAGGCGACGGACGCTGCCCGGCCTGCAACACGATGAAAGCCTTGACCACCGTGCCGCGCACCGGGTCCGGCTCGCCGATCACGGCGGCATTGGCCACCGCCGCGTGCTTGACCAGGCAATTCTCGATCTCGCCCGGCCCGATGCGATAACCGGCGCTCTTGAACATGTCGTCGCTGCGCCCCTGATACCAAAGCACGCCGTCTTCATCCAGCTTCGCCAGGTCGCCGGTGCGGCCCCAGGCATGCGCATCGTCGACGCCGCCACCGA
Source organism: Rhodocyclales bacterium RIFCSPLOWO2_02_FULL_63_24 (assembly GCA_001828935.1). Lineage (GTDB taxonomy): Bacteria > Pseudomonadota > Gammaproteobacteria > Burkholderiales > Rhodocyclaceae > Sulfuritalea. The sequence goes on along the minus strand of MHZX01000107.1, from coordinate 15,131 downwards.
AGAACTTTTCCGCGGTGGCCTCGGGATTCTTCCAGTAGCCGAGCATGAACACCGGGTCCAGCTCGCCGTTGCAGCTGCGCTGGACGCAGACCTCGCCCATTTCTCCTGGAGCCACGGGATTGCCTTCGTCGTCGAGCACCGCCAACTGGTGGCCCGGATAGCCGCGGCCCATGGCACCGGCCTTGGGTGGCGTCACGGCGGCACAATTGCCGACGATGTAGTTGATCTCGGTCTGGCCATACATTTCGTTGACCGTCACGCCCAGCGCCTCCTGCGCCCAGTGGCAAACGGTTTCGCCGACGGTCTCGCCGGCGCTCATGATGCTGCGCAGGGCCAGGTCGTATTTCTCCTTCGGCTGCGGCACCGCCTTCATCATCATTTTCAGCGCCGTGGGGAACAGGAAGCTGTTGCGCACGCCGTATTTTTCCATCAGCCAGAAGGCCTTTTCCGGATCGAACCTGCCGCGATAGCCCAAAAGTGGCTGGCCGAAGTTCCAGCTCGGCAGCAGCGCGTCGAACAGGCCGCCGGTCCATGCCCAGTCGGCCGGCGACCAGAACATGTCGCCGCGCTGCGGATAGAAGTCATGCGAGCAGACGAAACCCGACAGGTTGCCGATCAGGCTGCGCTGCGCGATCAGCGCGCCCTTGGGATTGCCGGTGGTGCCGCTGGTGTAGATGATCATCGCCGGGTCGTCGGCCGCGGTGTCGCGCGGCGTGTAGCGCGCGGAAGCCAGGGGCAATAGCGTGCTCCACTCGCGCACCCAGGATTCGCGCGCGCCGCCGACGCCGATGACGTGCTTGAGGTCGGGCAGCTTTTCGCGCACGGCGCCGAGTTTTTCCAGACCCCCCTCGTCGATGATCGCCACCCGCACGCCGGCGTGCGAGAGGCGGAATTCGAGCGCGTCGGCGCCGAACAGGTGGGACACGGGCACCGCGATCGCGCCCATCTGGTAGCAGGCCATGTGCGCGACGCCGGTTTCGGGCCGTTGCGGCAGGATGACGGCAACGCGGTCGCCGGCCATGACGCCCATTGCCCCGAGCACATTGGAGAGGCGGTTGGCGGCCTGTTGCACGTCCCAGAAGGTCCATGCTTCCGTGTGACCGGACTCGTCTTCGTAGTACAGCGCGAAGCGCGACCGATCATCTGCCCAGCGCCCGCAGCAGGCCTGGGCGATGTTGTAGCGGGACGGCACGTGCCAGCGAAACGAAGCCCGCAGAGTCTGCCAGTCGCGCGCAGCGGCGTCGAGTCCGATTCCGCTCATGTCGCACCCGAACAACAATGGCCTTGCGAGTGACTGCTTGCCATGATCAGCGATTCGCCTCGTTGAAACGGGCGGAGACGTCGTCGAAATAGTCTTCCATGTCGTCGGACGTCAATCCGATCTCCTCCATCACCCGCGCGCCGATCTTGTCCCACAGGGGATTGAGCTGATCGTTGATGCGGTGATGAAACTGGATGGCCAACTGCACGATGCTTACCAGCGATACAGCCGCGCCCAATTCCTCGGTGGGTATCTCATGATGGTAGCGAATCGCCGCGCAAACAAAATCGGGCAAGCCCCAATGGCGCGCCACCAGATAACCGATGCTGCAGTGATCGACCTTGAACTTCGCATCCTCTTCCGCCAGGTTCGGCCAACAAGAGAACTGATCCAGATGCAACTTCTTGCAATAGTCGGGGAAGCGCATCATCAGCACAGGCACGCCGCATTCATGAAAGATCCCGGCCATGTAAGCCTGTTCGGGAAAAACATTGCAGACCGAGACATGGTCTTCGGCAATCATCGCCGCGAGTTGCGCCACCTCGCCGGAGCGCGCCCAGAACACTTCGAACGCCTTGCGCGTGCTATTGCCGATGGCCGTGGATAGTGCGATCGCCTGCACCAGGGTGTAGGTCTGCTTGATGCCTATCACCTGCAATACCTGATCCAGCTTGTCGAACTTTCGCCCGCGTGAGAACACCGGCGAACGCGATGCCTTGAACAGCATCGCGACCAATCCCGGATCCTGGCCGATGATGCGGCTGATCGAGCGGACGCTGTAATCGCCGCTGGCAATGGCATCGCGCAGCTCGATCAAAACCCGGGGCTGCGGTGGAATGCGAATCCCGCCGGCGACCAGGCGATCCAGCGCCTGTTGCTCTTCGATCTGCAATGTCTTTCCCTTCAATTCAATCCGACACGCCCCGTCACGAGGACAAGCGCGCGTCGAGCAATTCGATCCAGTGTTTCACCGGCAAGGCGGTGGCGCCCTGCAGATGCGCCATGCAACCGACGTTTGCGCTGGCGATCGCGGCAGGCGCGCCAGCGGTCAGCGCGGCGAGCTTGTTGCTCAGCAAGCGCTTTGAAAGCACCGGCTGCAGCACCGAGTAGGTACCCGCCGAACCGCAGCAAAGATGCGAATCGGCCACCGCGGTCAATGCATAGCCGGCGGCGGCAAGCAGGGACTCGACCGTGCCGCGAATCTTCAGTCCGTGCTGCAGGCTGCAGGGGCTGTGAAACGCCAGCTCCCGCTCGCCTTCCGGCAAAGCAGCGCAAGCCTGCAACAAGGGCGCGAGACCGGCCGCCTCCGCCGCGACGACCTCGCTGACATCGCGCGTCGTCAGCACCACCCGCGCCGCCTTCACCGCGTAGTCGGGGTCGTCCTGCAACAAATGAGCGTATTCGAGCACATGCGAGCCGCAGCCCGACGCGGTCATCACCAGGCCTTCGGCGCCGGATTCGAGCAACGGCCACCAGGCATCGATGTTGCGCCGGGCGTCATCGCGCGCGGCCTCCGCATCGTTGAGATGCAGGCGCACCGCGCCGCAGCAGCCCGCCCTGGGCGCTTCGATCATCTGGATGCCGAGACGGTCCAGCACACGCCGGGCGGCACCGTTGACGTTGGGATACATCGACGGCTGGACGCAGCCGGCCAGCGCGATCAGGCGTCGGGCATGGGCGCCCCGCGGCGCTGGACCGGCAGAGGAAAGTGGCGGCACCTTGGCGCGCAGCGGCGGCGGCAACACCAGCCGCACCGCTTGCCCCAGCTTCATCGCGGCACCGAACAGGCGCGATCGCGGCAGCAGGGTCTTCAACAACCCACGCATCGCCGCATCGCCGCCCTTGCGCGGCACCTTGCTTTCGACCACTGCGCGGCCGATGTCGAGCAGGCGCGTGTACTGCACACCCGAGGGGCAGGTGCTTTCGCAGGAACGGCAACTCAGGCAGCGATCGAGATGCAGGCGGGTCTTTTCGGTCGGCTGGGCGCCTTCGAGCACTTGCTTGATCAGATAAATGCGACCGCGCGGACCGTCGAGTTCGTCGCCCAGCAACTGGTAGGTGGGACAGGTCGCCGTGCAGAAACCGCAATGTACGCAACGGCGCAGGATTTCCTCGGCCTCGCGGCCAGCCGTGGTATCCCGAATGAAATCGGCGAGATGGGTTTCCATGGTTCAGGACTTTACAATTCCGGATACAGGCGACCGGGATTGAAAACCCCGTAAGGATCGAAGCTTTGCTTGAGCCGGCGGTGCACTTCCATCAGCGCCGGTGGCAGCGGTGCGAAGACGCCGCCGCTCTTGTCGCCGCCGCGAAACAGGCTGGCGTGGCCGCCGGCCCTTGCCGCCGTTTCGCGCAGCGTGGCTACATCGACGGTACCGCGCAGCCAGCGCTGCGCGCCACCCCATTCGATCAGCAGCGGACCGGGCAGCTCCAGCGGCGGCGCCACCGACGGCAGGGAAAGCCGCCACAGCGGGGCATCGCCGGCAAAGAACTCGCCGGCCTGCTCCCGCAAGGCAGCCCAGAAGCTCGCCGCATCGGACTCCGCAACCCGCTCGCCACCGAGTTTCTCGCAGGCGGCAAGCACGGCAGCCTTGGCGCCGCACAGGCGCAGCGTCAGCACCCCGTCCTGCCAGCAACTGGCCGCCAGCGGCAGCGGCTGACCGGCCCAGCGGTTCATTGCGGCCAGCGCCTGGTTCTGCGGCATTTCGAAACGCAGAGTGGTTTCGGCCAGCGGCTGCGGCAGCACCTTGAGCGACACTTCGAGAATCAGGCCCAGCGTACCGAGACTGCCGGTGACCAGGCGCGAAACGTCGAAGCCGGCGACATTCTTCATGACCTGGCCGCCGAAATTCAGTTCACGGCCTTCGCCGTCCATCAGCTTCACGCCCAGTACGAAGTCGCGCAGGCTGCCCGCCGTCGCCCGACGCGGGCCGGACAGGCCGGCGGCGACGGTGCCGCCAATGGTCGCGCCAGCGCCAAACTGCGGCGGCTCGCAAGCGATCACCTGGCGCCGTGTCGCCAGCGCCGACTCTATCTCGACCAGCGGCGTGCCGGCGCGCGCCGTGATCACCAATTCCGTCGGCTCGTAGCCGACGATGCCGCTGTAGCCGCGCGTGTCGAGAATCTCGCCGGACAGCGGGCCGCCGTAAAAATCCTTGCTGCCGCCGCCGCGCAATCGCAATGGCTTGCGCTCGAGAATGCGCGAACGGAACTCGTCGACGCGATCCCTCATCGTGCGCTCCCGGTCAGCCGGTATTCGGAGCAGTGCCGGGGGGTCGGCACCGCCTTGCCGGGGTTGAGCAAGGCCAGCGGATCGAATGCCGCCTTGACGGCATGGAAGGCGTCGATCTCCTCGCGCGAGAACTGGACGCACATCTGCTTGACCTTCTCGATGCCGACACCATGTTCGCCGGTGATGGTGCCGCCGACATCGACCGAGAGTTCGAGAATCTTGGCGCCGAATGCAATTGCGCGCTCGGTCTCGCCGGGGTTGCGCGCGTCGAACATGATCAGCGGATGCAGATTGCCGTCTCCGGCATGAAACACATTGGCGCAGCGCAGACCAAACTCGGCGGACAATTCGGCAATGCGGGTCAGCACGTGGGCCAGATGCTTGCGCGGGATCGTCCCGTCCATGCACAGGTAGTCCGGCGTGATGCGGCCCACGGCCGGAAACGCGGCCTTGCGTCCGGCCCAGAATTTCAGGCGTTCGGCTTCGCTCTGCGAAATGCGCAACTGGCGGGCACCGCTGTTCTCCAGCAAGACCGACATGGTGGCAATTTCCTCGGCAACTTCTTCGGCGGTGCCGTCGGATTCGGCGAGCAGGATCGCCGCCGCCGCGAGATCGTAGCCGGCATGGACGAAGTCCTCCACCGCCGCCGTGGCGAGCTTGTCCATCATCTCCAGGCCGGCGGGGATGATCCCGGCCGCAATGATGGCCGCCACCGCGTTGCCCGCCTCGATCACGCTGTCGAAGCTGGCCATCACCACCTGTGCCGTGCGCGGCTTCGGCGTCAGCTTGACGGTGGCTTCGAGCACCACGCCGAGCATGCCCTCGGAGCCGATCATCAAGGCAAGCAGGTCGTAGCCGGGGTCGTCGAGGGCATGCGATCCAATCTCCATCACCTCGCCGTTGATCAACGCCACGCGCAGCTTGGTCACGTTGTGCACGGTCAGTCCATACTTCAGGCAATGCACGCCGCCGGAATTTTCGGCGACGTTGCCGCCGATGGTGCAGGCGATCTGCGAACTCGGATCCGGCGCATAGTAGAGGTCATAAGGCGCCGCCGCCTCGGAGATGGCCAGGTTGCGCACGCCAGGCTGCACTCGCGCCAAGCGGGCGACCGGATCGATCTCCAGAATGCGCATGAATTTGGCCAGCGACAGCACCACTCCCTGGACTACCGGCGTGGCCCCACCGGAAAGACCCGTGCCGGCACCGCGCACCACCACCGGCACCTTCCTGTCGTGACACACTTTGAGCGCCGCCAGGACCTGCGCTTCGCTTTGCGGCAAGACCACTGCCCAAGGCATGCAGCGATAGGCAGTGAGGCCATCGCATTCGTAGGGTTTCAGGTCCTCGTCGGCAAACAGCAGGGCATCCGACGGCAGCACGCGCGCAAGTTCCGCCAACAACACTGCACGATCGGCAGCGGCGGCGTCCGGCGGCCCATCGGCAGAGTGTTCTTGCAGACTCATCATTTCTCCTCCGCCGATTCGATCAGGATCGCCCTGTGCTCATTCACCTTGGCGCGCGCCGGACCGGCAAGGTTTCTGGTCGCTCTGCGCCCCAAGCGCGCAGCAAGCAGCATTGTCGACCAGGCGCGCACGCAAATCAATTCCTGCGGATACCTCCCGCTGCTCATCGCCACGATTCCAGCCAGCCGAAACTGTCTTCGGTGCGCCGGCTCGGCTTGTATTCGCAGCCAACCCAACCAGCGTAGCCAATCTGGTCGAGATGCCGAAACAGGTAAGGGAAATTGATCTCGCCGCTACCGGGTTCGTGCCGTCCAGGATTGTCCGCCAACTGGATGTGCGCGATCTGCGGCAGATGCTCCTGCAGGGTGCGGGCCAGATCGCCCTCCATCACCTGCGCATGGTAGATATCGTATTGCAGACGCAGATTCTTGCTATCGACTGCCTTGATCAGCGCCAGCGCGGCGCGGCTGGTAGACACAAAAAAACCCGGGGTGTCGCGCGTATTGAGCGGTTCCAGCACCAGTTCAATGCCTGCGCGCCCGGTCACGGCCGCGGCAAAGCGCAGGTTCTCGACCAGGGTTTCACGCGCCTTGTCATGCGTGACGTCGCCTGGCGCAATGCCGGCCAGGCAATTGAGTCGGCTGCAGCCCAAGAGTCGCGCGTACTCGATGGCCTGGCCCACTCCGTCCTGAAATTCCGCTATGCGCCGTGGATGGCAGGCGATCCCGCGCTCGCCCGCCGCCCAGTCGCCCGCCGGCAGATTGAACAGCACCACATCCACACCCGAGGTCAGCACCACCTCGGCCAGCGCCGCCCGGTCATGCTCGTACGGAAAGTGAAACTCCACGGCGGCAAATCCGGCGGAACGCGCAGCCGCGAAGCGCTCCAGAAAGGGACGCTCGGTGAACAGAAAGGAGAGGTTCGCGGCGAAACGGGGCATCCCCGAATTATATGTCTCTGTGTGCCTGCACCAGAGACGGTATCCACCGGATTTGTCTCTGTGTGCCTGCACCAGAGACGGTATCCACCGGATTTGTCTCTGTGTGCCCGCACCAGAGACGGTATCCACCGGATATGACTTTGGGTGCCAGCGCCAGAGCCGGCATGCGGCCGGACAGGGCGACGACGAACGGCAGACGCCAAAGACTGGCCATCGCAGACGGCCATCCGCGCCAAGCCAGATGCCCAGCCGCATTGTTGCGCTGCGCGCACCAATCATTTGTAGCTGTCGATGTTTGCCATCCGCGACCTCGCGCGTAGACTGCGCCTCTTGTCCTGCAAAGCTCTGCATAAACCGACCAGCCCATGAGTTCAAGTTCCAGCCCTGCCCGCAGTTCCGGCACCTGCTATACCGGCGTTGCCATCGGCCTGCACTGGCTGATCGCGATCGCCATCATCGGCAGTTTTGCGGTCGGCCTGTACATGGTCGATCTGCCCCTGTCGCCGCAGAAACTCAAAATCTATTCATGGCATAAATGGGCCGGAGTGACCATCTTTCTGTGCGTGGTGCTGCGCCTTGGCTGGCGCCTCTTGCATCGCCCGCCCGATCTGCCCGCCGGCATGCCGGCCTGGCAGCGCAAGGCGGCGGAAGCGACGCATGTGCTGCTCTATCTGCTGATGTTCGCCGTGCCGCTGAGCGGTTGGCTGATGAGTTCGGCCAAGGGCTTCCAGACCGTCTGGTTCGGCGTCTTGCCGCTGCCGGACCTGTTGGACAAAAACAAGGAACTGGGAGATTTGTTGCAGCAGGTGCACATGATGCTCAATTTCAGTATGGCGGCATTGGTCATCGCCCACCTCGGCGCCGCGCTCAAGCACCACCTGATCGATCGTGACGACGTGCTCGTCCGCATGTTGCCCTGGATCGGCAACGCCACCTCTGGAGACGTGAAATGAAGTTTTCGCAACTGGGCCTTGCTTGCGCCCTGACCATCGTACTGTCGACGGCCCACGCCATCGAGTTCAATCAGTTCCAGCCCGGCAAGAGCGCGCTTTCGTTTGTTTCGAAACAGATGAACGTGCCGGTCGAAGGCCAGTTCAAGAGCTTTCGCAGCAAACTCTCGTTTGATCCGGCGAAACCGGCCGCCGCCAAGGCCGAACTGGAGATCGATCTGGCCAGCATCGATGCCGGCTCGAAGGACGCCAACGACGAAGTGGCAAGCAAGGCCTGGTTCAACACCAAGGTCTTCCCGGTTGCAAAGTTCGTCGCGACGTCGGTCAAGCCGCTGGGCGGCAACCGTTTCGAGGTTGCCGGCAAGATGACGATCAAGGGCAAAACGCTGGATCTGACTGCGCCCGTCACTCAACGCCAGGACGGCAATAGCGCAGTTTTCGAAGGCAGCCTGGTGCTCAGGCGCGCCGACTACGCCATCGGCGAAGGCATGTGGGCCGACTTCGGCACCGTTGCCAATGAAGTACAAATAAAGTTTCGCCTGGTGGCAACCGCCGCCACGAAATAAGTCGCTGCAATCTGCAATCTTTTTGTCAGGAGAAAACCCATGAACAAGCTCGCCCTCGCTGTCGCCCTCTCAGCCTTTTCCGCCGTCGCCGTCGCCGCTCCCGAAACCTTCAACATCGACCCGACCCACACCGCGCCGCGCTTCGAGTACAGCCATTTCGGCTACTCCAACCAGCAGCACCGGTTCGACAAGACCAGCGGCAAGATCGTGCTCGACCGTGCGGCCAAGGCAGGATCGGTCGACGTGACGATCGACACCAAGTCGGTAAACACCGGCTACGCGCTGTTCAACGGGCACATTCAGGGCGCAGACTTTTTCGACACCGAAAAATTTCCCGCCATCACCTTCAAATCGACCTCCGTCAAGTTCGACGGCGACAAGCCGGTGGCCGTCGAAGGCAACCTGACGATCAAGGGCGTGACCAAGCCCGTAACCTTGACCGTGACGTCCTTCCATTCCATGCCGCACCCGATGCTCAAGAAGGACGCGATCGGCGCCAACGCCGTAACCAAGGTCAAGCGTTCGGAATTCAACATGGGCAAGAACGTGCCTTACGTCAGCGACGAAGTCACCCTGGCCATCGCCGTCGAAGCCGTCAAGGAGTAGACGGCAGGACCGGCTACAGCGCAATCGCGCCGACCTCTTGGGAGAGCGCCTCGATGGCGCTCTCATCCATTGCGAGCAGGCGCTGGCCAAGCGCCGCGAAATGGACGCGGCCCGCCGCGACGGCATCCATCAGCCTTGCCGCTGCCTGCCCGCGCAGCGGAATCCCGGGCACGCAAAGCGCGCCAGAGCCGACTCTCGCGGCGTAGGCATCGACCAGATGCGGAAACAGTTCACGGCGCAAGCCATCGAAGGTCGAAAACCAGAAGTGCAGCGAATCTTCCGTGTCGCGCTGCAACAGCCCCGGCAAAGTCACCAGGCAATCCGCCAGGTTGTCGCGCACCGCACGCGCCAACAGCTCCGCGCGTTTGCTCTTGAAGCCGGCCAGCTTGCGCGGCCAGTCGTTGCCCAACACGCGACCTGCGGCCAGTTCGCCCTCTTCGTGCAGCACCAGGGTTTCAATTTCGGCTTCGGCCATGCGCTCGATGGCGCCCTCCGGATCATGGTCAAAACCATAAGCAAGCAAGGCCGATTTGAGCGCGCCGTCCTGCTGCTTGACGTTCCAGCCTTCGGCCTTCTCCCACAGCCACTGCCGCAATGCCTCGCGACGCACGATCAGGGTGGCGCCCTGCGATGCCGCCGGAATCGCGGTGACATCGCGCGCATACTCGCAGCCGCAGACCAGCAGCCGCGCCTCACCGCGCTGTTCTTCGCGGGCAAGCTGTCCGAGAAAAAAATGCGGCTTGTGAAAACGCCCGACGCCGGCGCCATACACCAGACCGCTGCCGACCAGCGCCGCATTGACCTGCTGCGCGGCGAAGGGATCGAAGTCGTGCCCGGCAACCGGGACGCTGACGAACTCGGTGTCCGCGATCTGCTCCCAGCGCGCCTCGCGTGCGGCAATCCAGCGCCCCACATCATCGCGCGGCGGCGATATGCCGTAGGGCAGATCGTGTTCCCAGCGATAGAACTCGCGCATGCCGAGCAGGTAGGTGCACAAACTGACATCGCGCGCGTGGCGCGCGTCGGCGATATCGCAGTTGGTCTGCACGGCACTCACCAGCGCAGCCATGCCGGCGATCATCGATGCTCTCCCGCATGGCGCCGGCGTGCCTTCCACGCCGCGACACCCTGCACGACCTCCGAAAAAGGCAGCTGATCCAGGTCGCCATAGCGTTCCTGCGCCAGACGAACCAGACGCCGCACATCGGGCGCCACCGCATCGGCATCAAGCAAGGTCTTCAAACCGTCGAGCCCGCCACACTGAATCTTCATCACCATCGCATGCGGCAGCACGCGGCGGGTGCCGGTGAGACCCAGTGCGAATCCCGACTTGTCGCGCAGCAGGGCCGACATCTGCGCGCACAGCGCCCGTGCCACCGGCTGCGCGCAGGCCACCGTTTCGCGCTCGGCGATCTGGTGGCGCACCGCCAGTTCGCAGGCCGCATGGCGTGCCAGCAACGCCCGTTCGAAGACACAGGGCAGGCGATTGATCTCGCCCTGGGCGTGACGAAAGGCGTTTTCGTCGACCATGAGACTAGTAATCCTCTCCCGTCATCGGTTCCTCCCCGCGCGGCTGGCTGAGCAAGTCCTCGGCCTGCAGTTCGGTTTCGGCAAAAATGGTCTTGATTGTCTCACCTGCGCCAAGCTCGCTCTCGCGACGCAGGCGTTTTGCTTCCGTGGACGCCTCCTTGAAAGCGTCGAACTGGGTGATTTTCTCCAACCGGGGAATCGGCCCGAGTGACGTCACGCGATAAATATAGTAGGGCACTGCTTTCACTCCACGTAACGTTTGCTGGCCCGGCGACGACCGGGTTTGGATTTTTGGATGATGACGCCTTTGACCGCGTCGAGGTCGGGAATATCCACGGCGGGACAGGCGGGATTCAGGGCCTGCAGTCTCCATCCCTCGCGCTGCCGGATCAGTTGGCGGAAAATCCATTCGCCGGCGAGCTGGGCGACGACGAATGAACCGTCGGTGGCCAGCCCTTCCGGTTCGATCAGGATTACCTCGCCTTCGGAAAACTCTGGCTCCATGCTGTCGCCCAGAACCATCAGGGCAAACGGCTCGGCCGAGGAACAAGCCTCCAGGTCGGCATCGCCGCCCTGCGGCAAAATCGGGATGGTGCGTCGCTGGCTCATGGTTTCAGGGTCTCATAGTGTCTCAACATGCAGTTGTCGCGGCGGCACGCCATCCGCCAGCAGGGCGGCAGCCTGCGGCTGCACCCGATCGGCCGCCCCGGCGAGATAGATGTCGCTGAGCGGCAAGGCGGCATTGTGCGCCAAGGCCGCCGGCAGTTCGTCGGCTGCGAGCGGCAGGTAGCTGAATTCGTCGAGTGCCGCGGCCCAGGCCCGGCATTGCCCGGGCAGGTACTGGCCGCCGGGTTGCGTGCTGGCCCAGTAGAGCGAAATGGACTCGGCAGCATCCACTGCAATGGCGTGCTCGATCAAACTGTTTATGGGCGCAAAGCCGGCATCGATGGCGACGAACACGAGGGGGCGTGACGAGTCCTCCTCCAGAACGAAGCGGCCCCACGGGCCCCATACCGAAATGTCGGCGCCGGCCTTGATCCGGCCATCGAACACGGCTTGCGAAAAGTCCTGTGAAGAGTCGGCGCTGGCGACACGGCGACCAACATGAAAAATCAGATTGCGATCGTCGCAGGGGCAACTCGCGACCGGGAATTCGGCATGGAGGTCGCTGCCGCCCGCGACGCCGGCGCTGAGGCCGAGGGTCACCCGCTGGCCAGCGAGAAAACGCAGCCGATTGCTGCGCGGGGTTTGCAGGTGCAGCCGCATGATCTCGTCGCTCAGCGCATCGACACTGCGCACTTTGGCGACGATGCGCTGTTCCGGAATATCCTCGGGAGCACCGGCTTCCAAAACTTCCAGCACCAGATCGGAGCTGAGTGCCGTGCAAGCGCACATCAGAACGTGGTTCTGGGCCTTCTCAGCCTCGGAAAAACGATAATCGGATGCGAATACCGGGCGCGCCTCTCCCGTTACCACGCGCGCCTTGCACAAGCCGCAGTTGCCATTGCCGCAACCATAGTTGGGCGTCAGTCCGGCGCGCAGCGCCGCTTTCAACAGTGTCTCGGAGCCCTCGACAAAGAACTCGTGACCCGATGGCTTGACCGTAACGTGCGCAGACATGACGCGCAGCATAGCATCGAGGGCCGCGACGTCGCCCGCCGGCGCCGGGGCCGCCAACGCCTGCGCCAATCCCTCGTCGAGCAGGCGCAGCAGTTGGTCCGCGGCCGGCGCCGGCCCGGTATCCAGACGCGCGCGCAGGGTTTCGAACAGTCGGTGGTAGCGCGTCAGGGTGCGCTGCAGTTCTGCCAGTTCCTGCCCCTGTGCAAACAGGCGCTGGGCCAGCGCTTCCTGGGTCGGCAGGATACGCTCGCGCATCCGCCTGGCGAACGCGTCTTCGCGAATCGCGCGGGTCTTCTCGAAACTGCCCGACTCCTCCAGATCCAGTTCCGGCCAAATGCGCTGTAAATCGTCGGCCGCGACCATGCCGTCAAAGGACGGCAATTCGCCTTCGCGAATGCGCTTCTGCAGCGCGACGCGTGAAATGCCGAGCAAATGTGCGGCACGGGAAAGGGTCAGCCATTGCGACATGTTGGCAAGCATAGCGAAAAGCCGCGCGCCCGCAATTCCAAAATTTCTATGATGGATGCGGCGCGGACCCGGAGCTCCGCGCAACCGCCCGGCCCGCATCGCGCCGCGCGCAGGCCGGGTATCGGGTCAATCGGCGCCGTAGGACCAATACAGCCTGGTGCGCGTCCCAGTCAGGTTGAGTACGCTGCGCGTTCCCGCAATCGGTGAGTCCGACGTCAGCGTGGTGCCGCCGCTACCGATGATGAAGCGGTAGGGCGTGCCGCCGATCGACACCACTCCCGCGGTCACCGTCGGCGGCAGGCCGCCGCCGGTGAACTTGGTGGCGTAGTCCAGGCTGGTATAAGTCGCCGTGCCGCCGCTGGTCGAAGCGTCGCGGTTGATGGCCGGCAGGCCGGTAAAAGGATCGACCGCATAGCCCAGCGCCTCGCCCAGATTGGAGCAAACGCCGGTGTTCGAGTTGCCGTTCGCCAATATCGTCCCTGTTGCCGGAGTCACCACCGTGTTCGCCACGGAGTAGGTAAACGAAGTGCTGCTCACCTTGGTGATCGTGAAGGTTCCGTTATACCCGGTCTGCGTCGCTCCGCTGACGGTGACACGATCTCCCGTCAGGAACGGATGGGTGGTGGCTGTCGTAACCGTTGCCGTCGTCGAGGACCGGGTGATGGAACTGACGCTGACCGTCGTACCCGACGATATCGGGGTACTGGTGGCAAAGTACACCACCCCGGCCACCACCTTGGCCGCATTCACGGTCTTCTCTTCATTGCGCACGCCGCTACCGTCGGGATCGTTGCGCAACAGGATTTGCCAGCCGCGGTCGCTGCCGGAAAGGCTGTAGGCGGTCAGCGTGGTGGTCGACAAGGTATTGGAGTTGATCTGCTGCAAATCGCCAAACAAGATCGGATCGGTGGCCGCAGCAGCCAGAGTCGCCGCTTCGTCGGCGCCGGATTGAATCGTATCGAGTAGACCGAAGAAACGATCATTGACCTTGTTCAACGACGAGGTCGAGAAATAGGTGTCGGTGTACAGGGCGGAGCAGGTCAACGCATTGAGACTGCCGTCGCTCTTGAAGTTGTTCAAGGGCTTCTCGCGGTTGCCGCTGCCCACCAGGACCATCACCTTGACGACACCGTTATGGGTGAAGGGCAAGACCTCCGGCGCAAACATGAACTTTCTGGCGTTGTTGCCGCCGTTGTACTCGACGTCGCCGACCGATGCGATGTGATAACGCTTCCAGTAGCTGCTGCTGGCGACGTTGGTCACCGACTGCACGGTGTCGAAACGGAAGATGTTGGCGTTGGTATCACCCGCATATATGCGATCCAGGTAACCATCAGCATTCAGGTCCAGCACATTGACGTCGGCGGCGAAGCTGTAGCTCGTCGTAACGTCGGAAGTCGGCTGCAGAAACTGGATCAACTGCCCGGTCTCCGCCTCGACCACGTACACGCCTCTGCCCATGGTGGGCGTGACCGCGCTGCCCGTGGGCTTGTCTTCTTGCGATGCGTCATATCCCGCGCCGAACACCAACACCACCGGATTGGTCACCACCGTGGCATCGGCTCGGGTGAATGAGCCCGCCAGCTTGGTGATCTTGGGTTCGGACCAGGTCTGTCCGAGTTCGGAGAAGCCGGACGTAGCGTTGGTGATGCGCCACATGAACTTGGGCGCGTCGGGATCGGTCACGTCGAGCGCATACAGCGCCCGGCCGCCGCGGCGCATGGTGGCGAACAGCCAGGTCTTGGTCGGCGCGGTCGATGCGGTTCCATCCGGGCTTTGATAGGCGACCAGCGAGCCATCCCAGAAGTAGGTGCGCGCGGTCGGCGTCGGCGACACACTGCACGATGTATTCGGGTAGCGCACGGTCTCGCTGTTGGTGTAGAGCCGCGCCAGCTTGCTGTAGGTCATGAACTCGGTCGGCATGAAGGCCCATTTCTCGACCCCGTCGGTTTCCGCGATACCCGCCTTGATAGCGCGCAGGAAGCCGTCGTTGGCTCCGTAGAAACCGACCACGCCGAGCGTGCTGCCGTAGTTCACCATCACGGGACGGGCATGCAGCACGTCGCCTTGAATGCTGGCACGGACGTTGGACAATGAACTGTTCAGGTCCTCGTCCTCCCACAAGTCCTTGCCGCGCGTCCACAAGATCAGGTTGGTGGTGTCGGGTCCGGCCACGCCGCTGCCCGCGGTGGCGGTGATCGTCCCGGTCGGCGGCGTGGTGGGCGTCAGCGTGATCGGACCGAAGGTAAAGTTGTCGTCGTCGACCCGGGTGATGGTCCAGGTTCCGTTGTAGTTGGTCGGCGTCGCGCCGGAGATGATGATCGAATCATTGGTGGAAAAGCCGTGGGCCACGGCGGTGGCGGTTGCCGTGGTGCTGCCCAGGGTGCGGGCGATGGTGACGGTCTTCGAAACGCCCGGGATGGTCGCCGTCTTGCTTGCGCCGGTGTCGGGGCTGACCGTGGCCGTGGCGGCAGCCAGCGTGCCGACGGTGA
>MHZX01000106.1 GCA_001828935.1 Rhodocyclales bacterium RIFCSPLOWO2_02_FULL_63_24 | reverse complement strand
GCCATGTGGGGTTGCCGGGAAACCGGACTGGGGGGCCCCACCGCCCGCATCCCCGCGCATCACTTCTTCGCCTTCTTCAAGAGGCGCTTGATTTCCTCGTTGCGCTTCACTTCCTTGCTCGACAGCCGCCGGAAGCTGGTCATGAACGCGGCGCGGCCGGTCTGCGTGGCCTTGATGACCGTGACGTAGCCTTCTTCTTCGAGCAGGAACAGCATCGCCGTGGCGGATTCCTGCACGGCCTGCCCGCGCGCCAGGGCGTCCTGGACGTAGCGGTACTCGGCGGCGGCGATCTCCGGGTGCTCGGCGGCCTGCTTGGCCATCGTCGCCGCCGACAGGCGCACCACGTCGGTGGCGAGCGCCAGATCGGCGGCGTGATTGGCGCGCAGCACGCCGATCGGCCAGTCGCCGGCCGGGGCCTGCGCCCAGGCGGCGAAGGCTTCGCCCGAGAGCGAGGCGACGGCGGCGGGACGCAGATCGGCCGGGAGCTGTTCGAGCTTGCCGGCCAGGGCGCCGACCAGGCTGGCGCGGCGGCCGCCCGGCGGGTAGTTGAATTCGGGGTCCACGCCGGCCGGCACGCGGCTGGTTTCGCCGGTGCGCTGGTTGGTGTAGTCGAGGTAACGCTCGGCCGGCGCCTGGCCGACCTTGAGGCCGTGGCGGTCGATCTGGCGCCGCCCCAATTGAATCCAGCGACATTTGCAGCCCCAGGCCTTGACCGGTGAATGCGCGGCCACCCACGGATCATCCACCGGCAGCACCAGGCCATCCCACGCGGCGTGTTCCTTGCGTTCGTGCGCGCTGGGTGTGTGGTCGTACATCAGGTACGGCATGCTGGCCTTGGCTTCCTGGATGCGCTCCCACTGGCCTTCGCTGTGCGCGGTGCGCAGATTGGTGTCGTAGATCACCTTGAGCCGGCGCGGGCTGCCGAGCTGCACGTCCTTGAGTTGGCCGTCGGCCGGATCGGCCATCGTGGCGCGGCCCCACCAGCCGCGCTTGACCAGCTCGGGCTTGAGCCCGGCCTTGAAGGTCTCGAAGGTGGTGCCGTTGGCGATCGCGCCGTCGACATAGGTACGGATCTCGCGCAGCAGATCCACCTGCATGGCCTTGGCCACAGTGAAGGCGGCCTGGTGTTCCTCCTGCCAGACATCGCGATGGTCGAAGCCGATGGCGTAACCCTTCTGGCGGAAAAAGGCGATGGCCTCCTCCGGCGGGCGCAGCCCCAGGCGGATGGCCGGCTCAGTTGCCATCTCAGTTGCCATTGATTCGGCCCCAGACCACGGCCGCGAAATCGCCCTGGGCGATCTGCGCGGCCAGCGCCGCGGCATCCATCTGCGCTATGACGGCCGGCAGGCGCTCGCGGAACTGCTCCAGGCTGGCGCATTCGTCGGCCAGGCGCTCGATGGGCGTAACGAGCGGATCGAGCACAGGCTGCCATTCGCTGCCCATGTCGGCGGCGAGCCAATCCAGCTCGTCCTGGGTTTCGTCGGCGGCGCCCTGGGCTTTCAGCGCCGCGCGGGCGGCGGCCGGATCGGGCGGCGGCTTGCCGCCCTGGCCCGCCGTGTCGCCAGCGCCGACTTCCTTGCCCAGGGTCGCCTCGCCCTCGGCCGGCTCGGGAATACGCAGCTTCTCGTGCACCCACTTGACCGGGATCGTCCTCATGCCGGACGTGGTCAGCTTGTCGAGCCCGTCGGCCAGCGTGGCGATGTCGGCGGCCTCGCCGGTATCGAACACCAGGCGCGCGCAGCGGGACAGGCTGTCGACGCCGCGGTTGAGCGCCAGCAGCGGATAGAGGACATCGCGCGTGGCCGTGCCGGCGATCTGGCGCGCATCCGCATTGCGAATATCCTTGCGCACCTCGTTGTGCAGATCGGCCACGCCCGAGCCCATGCCGGTGGCCTTGGCCTCGGCGGAGAGCACCTGGCCGAGAATGGCCTTGCTCTGCGCGCCCTCGGCCCAGCCGACCATCGCCAGGTGCGGCGTGCCGCTGCCGTCGGCGGTGACCTTGTTGATCTCGATGGCCATGTCGGCCGGCATGATGGCGCGCGCATCGTGGCCCAGGGCCGTGACGGCGCGCATCAGGCTGGCTTTTTCGTCCTGGCTGGCGCCCTGGTAGTACTTGCCCAGCACGATCGGCAGGCCGTAGGTTTCCAGGAACTCCGCGAAATCGCCGATGCCATAGGCTTTGTAGAGGAAGGGCCAGACCAGGGCGCGGTACAGGCCCATGCGGCCCTGGTAGCCGGTCTTCGCCTTGCCGTGGGTGTGCATGACCCAGCCGAAGGGGGCCAGCGGCGCGCCGTCGGCGCTGGCGTCCTGCAAGCGCAGCTCGCGGCGATGGCGGTCGAGGCGGAACCATTCCTGCGGGCGCGGGAAGAAGGCCGGCAGCCATTCCTTACCCTCCTGCCGCCATTCCAGTTCGACCGGGGCAAAGCCGTGGCCCACACCCTCCATCGCCGCCAGCAGCAGATCCTCGAACGGATCCACGGCGTCGGTCAGCACTTCCTTGAGCCACTCCGCGTCGGCCTTCTCCTTGGCCGTGGCGTTACGCGGCGGAACGATATCCCAGTCCAGGCCCATCACGGCGTTCTTGCGTTTGCCTATCTCGCACAGCAGGTGCGCATCGCGTTCCTCCATATCGGCGAACAGCCGGTGCTGGGCGGTGAGGTCGCCGTCGTCGGCCTGCCGCAGCACAGTGGACAGGCGCGCCGGCGTCAGCCCGGCGAGCATCGGGGTCAGGAAGCGGTTCTCCAGCATCGCAATACGGCTGGTCTGCGCCTCCTTGAGGACGCCGGTGTCGATCGGATTGCCGTACTGGTCAAGAATCTTCATGGTCAAAACATCCTGCGGCTGTCGCCGCTGTAGTCGTCGCGGGAGTCGGCGCCGGTGCCGCTGGAGTCGGCGCTGGCGCTACGGCGCGGCATGGCGACATAGCCGTCGCACACGGCAATCGCTTCGGAACGGCTGGCGGCATATGCCAGCAGGTAGGCAACACCGGCATCGCCGTGGCGCTGCTGACCATCCTTGCCTTTGGTGCGCGCGTCCGGCAGCAGCGGGATGCCCTTCACCACCTGGAAGGCGCGCAGATCGTCGAGATGATCGGAATCGCGGATCAGTTCGATGGTCTGATCTTCCAGACCGGCCTTGAAGGGCGCGGTATTGTCGCGATACCACGGCTGGGACAGCATGACCGCCTCGACGCGCGCCTCGCCCCACTTCTGCACCGCCTTCTCGGCGAGGTACTGGCCGTTGCCGCGTGCGTCGAGCTTGCCGGCAAAGAATCTAGGCAGGCGCTCGCCGATGTAGAACAGGGCCTCGCGCTGCTGATCGAATGGGCAGTTGGACAGTTCCAGGGCGAAGACGAAGCGGCGGCGCAGTTGCTGGGTGATCTGGAAGGCCAGCAGGACGGAGAGGTCGCCATTGCGGCCGAAGTCCATGCCGAAGCCGCTGCGCAGTCCGGCATCGAGCGTGGCCAGCACCGGCAGCAGCTCGGCCTCCAGCCAATCGCGCATCTCTGCCGTGCGCAGGTGCTCGGGCCAGAGCGCGAAATCCTTGGCCGGCGGCTTCCAGCGCAGCACGGGCGCATCCAGCATGCGCGCCTCGATCAGCGCGCGGGAGAGCCAGGCACCGCCGCTGTTGCTGGGCACGCAGTCGAGTTCTTCCTCGGCGTCGGCGCCGTACTGGTCGTAGATGCCCTTGATCCATGCGGCCTTGCTGGCTTCGTCCGGCGCCTGGCCGGTGCGCAAACAGACCCGCTCGTAGAGGCCATCGGCGACCGCGTCGCGAAAGGCGACCCGGTGCAGCGAATAGGGCTTTTTGCCGGCGCGGATGTCCAGGCACAGCGCGTTGAATGGATTGTCGGCGCCATTGTGTGTTGAGATGACGTGCACCTCGCCACCCCAGATCAGTAACGCCAGCGCCGCCTTGAGCAGTTCTTTCTGGTCGCTGTGAAACGCGAACTCGTCGAGAATGACGCGGCCCTGCTTGCCGCGCAGGTTGCGCGGCGCGGAAGACAGCGCCTCGATACGCCAGCCGGAGGCGAAGCGCAGGGTGTAGACGAAGATGGATTTCCGCTCCTCGCCCTCAAGCCAGACCTCTTCGGTCTCGGCAATCTCCCCGGCGGCGATGGAATAGGCCTTGGCGAACTCGGCGCAATCCTTGATGAACTCCTGCGCCATTTCCTTCATGTAGCCGATGTAGAAGGCGTTCATGCCGGACTGGCTGGCGGCGAGCAGCGCGGTGTCCGCCGCCTCGGCCCAGGAGAGGCCGATGCGGCGGCTCTTTTCGATGACCTTGACCTGGGCGCGATCCGCCGTCCAGCGCTGCTGGTAGCCCAGCAGGGCCATCGGCGTGCGCGCCTCGCGCGGCTCGGGAACCAGGGGCATCATCCTTTGCCCAGGATCTTGTTGCGGATCTGTTCGGCGGAATCGTCGGACAGGCCGCCCGCCTTGGCGGACTCGACGGCGCCGGCGGCGCGGGCGCGGGCGCGCAGCTCTTCGAGCCCGGCGGCGATCTGCATTTTTTTGGCGGCGGCAAAGCCGTCGAGCAGTTCGGCCAGCACCATGCCCTTGACGGGCGCGACCTCTCCCGCCCAGGCGGCCAGCGATTTCAGCATATCGACACCGATGGCGCGCGCGCTGGCTTCCGGCATGAACTGCTTGGCGGCCGCATTGAGCTTGGCGACGGTATCGCCCAGTGAGGCGAGCGCCTTGGCGGCCTCGATCGGATCATTCGCTGCGCCGGCGCCGGTAATGATGGCCTCGCAGCGCAGCAGCCCTGCGGCGATGATGCGCCCCAGGGCCTGCTCGATGCCGCCGCCGGAGACGATCATGGACGCCTTCTGGAAAGCATCCCAGTCGTCGCCCGCGGCCTTGGCGGCCCGGTACCAGTTGCGCGCCGTGGGATGCGGCACGCCGATCTTGTCGGCGGCCGCCTCCAGCGGCAGGCCGCCGATGTAGGCGGCGCGCAGTTTGACCTTCTTGTCGGGCGAGTGGGCCATCAGAACAAGGCCCGCAGGCGGTCGACGTGCTCGCGCCCTTCGGCGGTCAGCATCACGCGATCGCCCTCCAGGCGCAGCGCGCCGATGTCGGCCAGCACGCGCAGATCGGCGCGCACGCGGTCGAGCGTGGCCGGAACGTTGTGCACGCTCTCCAGCTCGTCGCGCAGCTCACGCGCCACGCTGGCGCCGCCGGCGAAGGCGAGCGAGGCGAGCAGGCTGTTGCGGCGCTTGCGATCGTCATCGATCATTTCAGACCCTTCTCCGTGATGCGCGACAGGATCATGCGCACGGTGGCATCGATCGAATCGAGCTTGCCGCCTTGGGCCGAGACCTGTTGATTGACTTTATTGACCTCGGTGTAGAGGTCGCCCAAGTCGCCGTGCGTGGGCGCCTGTTCGGCATGGGCTTCGAGGTGGGCAATGCGCTCGCCGTGGCCGTCGATCTTTTCCTCAAGCCCGGTTTCCATTTCGGTGATGCGCTCATTGGTCACCCGGTTCTTGTTGGCGATATAGACGTAGACGCTGCAACTGCCAACGACGACGAACTCCAGCACCTGGAGCATGAATTTGGCGGTATCGAGATCCATCAGCTCACGGCCCTTTCGAGATCGGTTTGACAGGTGATGCAGGTTTGCACGCCCGGCACCGCGCGGCGCCGGGCGACGGGAATGAGGGATTCGCAGACGCGGCAATGGGAGGCCGAGTCCTCGACGGTTTTCGCCTGCCCGAGAAACGGAAACCCAGGCGCGCAAGGCGCGGCGAGGCCGGCGCGCCGGGCTTGGCGCTGTAACGCGACCTGGCGCTGTTGCTCTTCGATTTCAGAAGCACGGTCGAATACATCGGTCACCGCCGCACCTCCAGCGTCGGCGCCACACCCATCCAGGCGGCCACGTCGCGCGGTGATGGGATAGACGGCAGGCCGCTGCGCGGCAGGCCGGCGTGCAGGTAGATCGAGGCCGACAGCGCCGAGCAGATCAGATCCTTGTCGTCGGCGGCCGGCAGCGGGCGGCCGAGCAGCTCGTGCTGGGCGATGCGCAGCAGGTCGCCAAAGTCGTAGCCGATGTCGAGGCCGAGCAGATCGAAGATTGCGCCCTCGGCCTCGGTCGAATGCACCGGGCAGGCGAACACATCGAAATCGGTGTCGGCGTACTTGCTGGCCGGCACCAGGCAGGCGCCGCCGCCATTCATCTCGGCGAGCAGCAGCCGCGCGCCGAGCCAGATCGCCACGGCGGTGTGGGTGTAGGGGCTTTGGGTCACCACCCGCGTGATGGCGGAGAGGCCGCCGCGGTGCGAACGAACGGCGACCAGGTCGCCGGTGCCGATCAGGCCGCGGGCTTCAGCGTAGTTCATGGGTTTTCTCCAGCCAGTTGATCAGGCCCTGGAAGCGCTCGCGCGTCCGGTGGTAGAGCCCCGCCGTCTCGATGTGATTCAGCAGCAGATCGTCCAGGTGGTCGCTGGCCGGTTCCGGCAAGGTCGCCGGCGGCGGCTCGGTCAGGTGTGCCGGCGGGATCAGCGCCGGCGCCGCGATTGGCGGCGCGCCAGCGGCGCAAGCTGTCAGCATCCAGGCGACAATCAGCGGGAGCAGGGTTCGTTTGAGCATGGCTGTGGGCCTCCTGGAGCAGAGTGTCGGTGTGGGCTTCCTGGCGCGCCTCAGCGCGCACGGCAGCGCGCTCGACCGTGGCGCCGGCGGCGGCCTTGAGGTTGTGGGTCGCGATGGCCTGGGCCAGCGGCTTGACCTTGGCGGCCTCATTGGCGTTGTGCGCGTTGCCGGTGGCGAACTGATAGACCCATACCAGGGACAGCAGCCACAGCAGCACCAGGCCGAGACCGACGCGGGGATTCATGCGCAGACTCCCAAGCCCCAGCCGGCGCGGATGTAGATCGGCTCCAGCCGGGTCAGGATGCGCTGCGGGTAGCCGAGGTTCTCGCGGCAGTTGGCGGCGTTGCGGAAGGCCGCGCAGGGTTTGCCCGACTTCGCCTCACGCTGCAGCCAGCCCAGCCCGCCGTTGTAGGCGCGTAGAGCCAGCGCCATGCGCTCGCAGGGTTGGGCGTTACTGGCGACGGGCACGCGGGCATACAGCCAGGCGTCGTAACGCACCAGGGCGCGCAGCGCCCAGACCGGATTGCCGGTGTCGGCGGCGACCAGGGCCGGGTCGAGGTCGCCGATCCAGTCGGCGGTGGCCGGCGTGAATTGCGCCAGGCCGTGGGCGTAGGGCGAGCGGGCGTCAGGGCGCCAGGCGCTCTCCTGATGGATCTGCGCGCCGAAGGTGGCCACCGGGGCATCGAGGCCCCAGATCATGCGGGCGTTGCGGACGAGGTCGCGGCGGTACTGCTGGGCTTCGCGCGGGATGTCCTGGGCGAGGACCATGACCGGCAGACCGACCAGCGCCACCACGATCAGCGCCAGCGCCACGCGGGCCAGAAGGCGCGCCGCTGTCATCACGCCCCCATCCCCACGGCCAGCATCATCGCGGCGACGATGATGGCGCGGCGGACTTGCGCGGCGGCGAAGACGGTCTCGCGGCCGCAGGCCTGGAAGCGATCTGGCCGCGCATAGGGGAACAGCTCGCGATCAAGGTAGTAGCCGGCGACGCCGGCGCCGGTGACCAGGCTGAACTTGTAGAGGGTGACCAGCGCCTGGTGCGGCGCGAGCTGGCTGATGGCCAGGCCAAGCAAGATGGAAAGGACCGTCGAGACGATCATGCGGGGAAGCTTCATTTGATCTCCCGAAACCGGGGCGGGTTGAAGTGACAGCCCACCGCGTACCGGTGGCGGTAGTGCCAAGCGTCCAGGTGCGCGCAATTGCCGAAGCCGTGAAGGCTTAGCTTGCTGGTAGGGTCAAGACTGAAGGAGCGGCAGCGCGAGCACATGGAGCTGAAGGCTACGCATGCGCGCGGCGCAGCTCCATTAACCGGCGTTAGAAGCAGAAAGCCCCGCCGGGCGAAAACCGGGCGGGGCTTTAAAAAAAGCTGTGGAGTTACTTGATGTTTTTGAGACTCATGTCGGGCTCAACAAGCGACCTCTTACACTCGGCATGCCATCGTCGAAATTTGTCGACCGCGTAGCTGCGCCAGGTTTCGCTTGGGTCGCCCCGGTACCATGCATCGCCATACATCATCACCGCCGAACCAGCGTCGCGGCAATAGAAATAGGGGAAGATCGCGCGGTGGCCGAGGTGCATCTCTGGCCAATTCGACATCTTGGCCAGGAGCGGCCCCATCGTTCGATTATAGGAACGTTTGTCACCTGCCTTGATGAGCCCGTTCAGGCTCGCCCTGGTCGCGGATACCGACTGCTCCATATCGACGGCAATCTGCTTCGCTTCAGCGTCGGTTAGGTCACGGGCGGCCGCTATTGAGGCCGATCCGATCAAAGCCATCAGGACCGCAAATGGCCGGATCATTGTCACCCCACCGCCGGCGCCCACTCGCCGCAATGTTCCGTCTTGCGGCCCTTCACCTTGCTGCAAGTGCGCTCGACCTCGGCGCCGTCCGGCCGCGTGGTGCGCATGCGGATGAAGACCCCGCCCTGGAGCAGGAAGGAATCGATCACGCGGCGTGTGGCGCCTTTGGCAGCGGCCACGCGTTCTGCGCTGTCGGCTTTCTTCGTCAGCACTTTGATCATCAGCGTATTTCCCATCCCGTCGATAAAGGCGACCTTGCAGGCGATGCCGTCACGCTCGGCGGAGACGCCGTCGCATACCGAGGCCAGCGCCAGCATAGGCACCATCAGAATCACAGCGAGAATTGCGCGCATTGCGATCTCCTCAAAACAGCGCCGGCTGGCGCCTTTTCATCATCTCGGCGCCGACGGCCTTGACGATGCGGTAGATATGAATAACCGATAAATCATACTCCCGCCCCAACTCGGTATGGTTGCGGCCGTCGAACTTCTCGTAGATTTCCAGGTCGCGCCGCGCGATGTCGATCGCGCAGCCCTTGGGAAAGTAGAACGAATCGCCGCCCCAATCCTTGCGCATCCGGTCCATTACCTTTACCCCGATTTCAGCGGCCTGCTCATCGCCAATGCCGGCCGCGACGAGTTCGGCGGCCACGGTATCGGCGAGCGCCTCAAGCAACTCAAGCTCGTCGCCGGCGACCCCGCTAAACTTCTCTTCCTGGTTCATCGCTTCACTTCCTTCGGCCACTTGAATTCCTGCCCCTTGGGCATCCAGCAGTAGCCGTGCTGGTCGAGCCAGGCGGTGACCATGACGCCGTTGAGCTGGTTCAGGACTTCGGGCGTTACGGTCAGGTGCAGGGCCGCTTCCTTGTAACGGCTGGCGCGACGCTCGACGATGTGCAGCGCCAAAGTCAACCCGATGACGAGGCCGGCCAAAGCGGCGATCAGCAGGTGCCCGAGAGTGAGGTTCATGCCTTGCCTTCCTTGTACCTTGCGGTGCGCTCCAGCGGGCCGATCAGTTTCCAGAGTTCGGTGGCGTCCATCATCCGCAGATAGCGCTGATGGCCGTCGATGCGGGCGGCGACGCCTTCGGCATAGACGACCTGCTGGCCGCGCTTGATGCCGAGGTTGATGCAGACGCGGCGGATCTTCCAGAGGAAACCCTGCTTTTCGGCGTCGACCTTATTCACCCAGGCCCACTCGTTCTCTGCCGGGGCTCCGCGCGGCTTCTGCCCGCCCAGGGCGGCGACCACGCGCGCCAGCGCGGCATCGTCCAGATCGGCGGCGCTGCGCTGGCCGCTGCGCGCCTCCAGAATGTCGCGGTAGGCGTCATCATCCCAGCCCTGCTCTTTCTTGATGCAGTGCAGGCGGGCGAGGAGCTTGTTGCGGGGGGCGGACATGGTTAAGGCGCAGGCAGGCGCTTGATGGTTTTGCGCGGGGCAGTCGCCGGCTCGCCCTGCGGCAGGATGATTTGATCGGCCTCGATCGAGCGCAGTTCGACAACGGTCGCGCGGGTCGCCCGGTACTTCATCGGGTGAGTTATGTAATCGATTTCACACTCGATCGAGCCGCGCATCAGCGCAATGATCTTCAGGCCGTTGTCGATCGGGATCAGGTAGTCGCTGTGCCCGATACGCAGGCAGCACATTTCCTTTTTGAGGATGGCGCTCATTCGAGAATTTCCTCCAGAATCTCCTCGACCGTCTCGCCCAGCAGACCATCGGCGCGCTCGATGTAGGGGTCCAGCGTGGCACGATCGATGGTGTTGGTCATGCAGTCGGTCATCAGCTCGATGGTGGCGATCAGGTCGCGCAGGCAAAGTCGCAGCGCGTCAAGTTGGTCGGCGATCTCGCCAAGCGTTCTAGGTGCGGTCATCTCAGGTTCTCCAGCTCAGCGATGGTGATGACGACATACCGGGTCGAGCCGGGAATCTCGCGTTGGTTCTTGAACAGCCGCGCGCGCTCGACCAACTCTCGGAACGTCTCCGCCCCCCCCCCGCGTGGCGAATTCTTCTTTGAAGATGCGGCGCGCCGGCCGCTTGGCGAAGGCGAAAAAAAAGGGCTCGTGATGCCGATACCTGATGCGATAGCGGCGCTGTTCGGCCATAACGTAGAAGCTCATGCGGGTTACCTCCTGGCGGTGGTTTTAGGTTTGATGGGCATGCCTACTCCAGTGCCAAGCGTTCGCCGACGCCGCCGACGCCGCGGTTGAGCTGGGCTTCGGTACCGGCCGTGTGGCCGGCATCGACATCGCCGTAGTCACGCTCGGCGAGCTTGCGGCCGGCGCTTCGGTTGCGCCCGTGGAATCCTTTGAGCGCGTGCTTGTTTTCCAGGTAGGCGGTCACCTTGGCCTGCTGCGCCTCGCTGCCGGCAAAGGCTTTGATCAGCGCGGTGGCGGCTACCACCCAGCCTTCGCAAAACAGATCGGCGCGGCGCGTGCGGCTTGTGGGCCCGCAGCGCTTGAGGGCGGTTTTGATGTAGCTGGACCTGGAGCGCTTGACCTGGCGGAACATCACCTCGAAGGCATAGCGCGCGATCTCGGCAGCCGGCGCCGCGCCGACGAAGGTCCACTTACCCACTGGCCAGCCACATGCCAGGAACACCTCGCAATCGAAGGCCTTGGCCACCCGCGTGGCGAGGCCGCATTCCCAGCGTGCCGGGTGCGACGATGCGCCGGCCTTTGTGGCCTCTTCCTGGATGTCGGCCGCCTCGATGTCGAAGTCGGTGATACCGTGCTGCTGCATCAGCCGCTGCGCCTGGCGCAGGGCCACAGCGGCTTCGTGCTCGTTATCCGACTTGGCGAGGGCCAAGCACTTCTTGATCTTGGCGATGATGGCGTCGCGGTTTGTCATGACGTCTCCTGCGCCTTGGAGGCCCTACTGAAGTCGCGTTCGCCGGGGGTCATGCTGGCACCGCCTTTCCTGCCTTCGCCTTGCCCTTCGCGGCGCGCGGCTTGTCGTCGTCGCCCTGGCGGGCGGCCGCGGCGGCGATGACCAGCTTGGTCAGCTTCTCGGCATCGTTGTCGCCGACCGTGATGTAGTGGCTATCGACGCCAGTAACGGTGCGCACGCCGATCTTTTGCAGATCCTCGGGGCTCAGTGCGGCGAGCGCGTCGACCACCAGCGAGACCTGGGTGCGCACCAGGAGGTCGTATTGCTGCGGCAGCAGGGCCAGGATGCGCTTGGCGACGACTTCGTCATCGTCCCAATCGAGCGTGTCTTCGGCCTTGCGATAGCCGGCCTTGACGCCATCCACGGCCAGGCTGCGTGGTTTGGCGAAGAGGTGCGGACTGCGCACCAGCAGCTCGGTGAGTTGTGCGTGAGCGGCGGCCTCGGCGGCGGCGTAGGCGTCCATCGTGGCCTTGTAGCGATCCATGATCGGGGCGATGGCGCCCTTGATCTCGGCCTGCATCAGGGTGGCGCAGCCGGTGGTGTCGTTGTGCCGGGCGGCGAGGTATTCGGCGGCGACGCGGATGTCGGCGAGGGTCACCTGCCCGCGAAGCGGAATTCCAGGTGCGCAAAGCGGAATCGTGTTCATAGTCCAAAAGCTCCTTCTTGTTCGAGTTGGTCAAAATCAACGGGGGTGGCCCCTGCAAAGGCGTCCCGCAGGTGTTTGGCTTTGGTGAGGCTGTGCAGCCCCCGCTGGCGCAGGAACTCGGCGACGGCATCGACCTCGGCCTGCGTCTGGGCGATGTAGTAGCCGGTCGAGGGATGCGCGCAGACGGGCGTGCCTTCTTCGATCAGTTCGTCGGCGAGCTTCCTAACGGCGCGCGGCGTGGTGTCGAGCATGGAGGCCAGGGTTTCGACGCTCTGGCCGTTGAGCGCGCCGAGCTTCAGCGCGGCCTTGAGTGCGGCGGTGGTCACTGCTTTTTCAGTGCTCATGAATTCCTCCTCCTAGAGGTCGTAGGGGCCGACGGACTGCCGCCGGCAGGGACTGCACAGGCGGTTCATCGAATGCGCGGACTCAAAGGAATGACCGCAGCAGAGGCACTTGCGCCACTTTCGCTCGCCCAGCCCACCGTTCTTGACGTGCGCGCGCTGGCCGCTGGCACAGGCCGGTGCCGGATTACCCAGCAAGGCCGGTTGCCGGCGGCGGATGGCGAGCTTTCCCAGGCGGGACGGGATTGAGGACTCCGGTCGCCCCAGGTCGGCGGCGATCCACTTTTGCGTTTTCCCGGCGCCGCGAAGCGCGATGAGGCGCGCGTCTTCTTCCGGGGTCCAAAGTCGGCGCGTCATGGCCGTACCTCGATGCCGCGCCGCCGCAGCTCGCTGAAGATCGCGCCGGAGAGCAGGCCGACCGACAGCGCCAGCTCTTCGTCGTCGTCGCCGGCGGCGCCGCCATCGCCTGCCCCAGAAGGGGCGTTCCAGGCGGGCGACGCATGGACCACGGCGTGCACCACTTCGTGCGGCACCAGCTCGGCGAGCCGGCCATCGGCGGGCAGGACGACGATGCCGGCGACGCGCGCCGGGCGGCGGCCGCCGGTGAAGTAGGCATGCACGCGCCGGCGCTCGCGCCGCGCCGCGCTCCGCGGCCGGCCGTAGTACTCGGCATCGACGTCGGCGATGGTCGGCAGCACCCGGACATCGACGCGGATGCCGCGCTGGCGCACGGTGAACACCGCCAGGGCGCGGGCCGGCGTCATGACAGTTGCTCCTCGATCACGCAGCCCTCGACGAAGTTGAACAGGGCGCGCAGATCGTCGGCCGAGAGGCTGAGCGTTACGTCGCCCTTGACCACCTGCAGGCGGCGCGTGGAGAACCACGCATAGACCGCGTCCGTCTCGCGCCTGGCGATGCAGCCGGGGATCTCGCTGGGCGTGTTGGGGGCGGTCATGCCGGCACCCGCTCAAGCCATTGCACGGTAACGCCGCAGCGGCTGAATACGCCGACGCGATAGGCGCCGGTGTCGTCGGCGCCGGTGCGGTCGTAGCTGGCGATGCCGACCCTCACCAGCTCGCGCACGTGGGGGCAATCCTTGAGCCAGAGGATCGGCGTTTTGCTGACGATGTCGGCCTGGAAGGCAATGACTTCGTAGTCGTTGCGCAGCAGGCTGTTGGCGGCTTCGAGGATGGTGTGCACGTAGGCATGCACGTTCATCGGCGGAACGACCGGCGCAGAGCGGCGCGGCGTAGCGACGCGCAGATGGGTGATGGTGGCAGTCATGTTTTTCCCTCCAGAGGCTTGAGCGGGCAGCGCTGGCATTCGCGCCAGATGCGCATGGCCAGCGGGTTGTGGGTGGGCGCGGGCTGGTTGGCCTTGCGGCATTCGGCGCGCGGGGCGCGGGTGCCGATGGCCGGGCAATCGACGTCGGATTCGAGATCGAGAACGCGCCGGATGAAGTCGCCGGGGACGTCCGAATAGCCGCTGCTGCCGCCCGACGTGGCGCGGCTGACATAGGCGCGGCTGACGCCCATGCGCTCGGCGACGCCGGCCTTGCCGCGCGGGTGCAGCTCGATCTCACGGTGCAGGATGGCGCGCCAATCCAGCGGCGCGGCGGTGGCGTTACTGTCCATAGATGGCGTCTTCCTCGGTAACGGGGCGCACCCAGACGGTTTTGCCCAGGTTGGGGTCGTAGATGGCGTCGGCGCGGCAGACCATCGGCGGGCGCGGGCCGGTGTTGGCGATGAGCTGGAAGCGCGCCTGGACGCCGCCGCGGCCGGTGCCGTGGCCACGCCGGGTTTCGCGCAGGTAGCTGGCGCACAGCAGGTTGCGCAGGTAGTCGGCGGCGGCGGTTTCGCGCACCGGCACGGCCGGCGTGCTGGCGTGGGCGGCGAGTTCGCGGGCGTTGGTGTCGCCCTTGAGCAGGCGCAGCGTGCGCCACATCTGCTCCTGCGCCAGGCCCATCGTGACGGCGGTGCCGTCGCGCCGCACGCGCGGGGCTTCGGCGCCGGCATCGCGCGCCAGCCGCCAGTGCTTGGCGACGCCGCGAGCGAGCGGCGGCTCGGTGGCGAGATAGACGGCGCGCTCCAGGCCGATGACGTAGTCGCGCACGGTGGCGGAGCATTCGTCGCCGATGACCAGCATCGACAGGGTGAATTCACGGCCGACGGCG
Organism: Rhodocyclales bacterium RIFCSPLOWO2_02_FULL_63_24; assembly: GCA_001828935.1. Taxonomy (GTDB): domain Bacteria; phylum Pseudomonadota; class Gammaproteobacteria; order Burkholderiales; family Rhodocyclaceae; genus Sulfuritalea. The sequence goes on along the minus strand of MHZX01000106.1, from coordinate 22,112 downwards.
TGAAGGCTACGGATGCGGTCCCAGACGCGCTGGCGCAGGCCCTTGCCGCCGGCGAGTTCGAGGGGGGCGGGCTTACGCGGCATGGTGCGCTCCGCGTGCAGGGAACGCGATCACCTTGGCGCCGTTCTCGATGCCGCCTTCGATGGCGATGTTTTCGCGCAGCGCGGCCAGGGCCTTGCGCACGCAGGCGTCGCAGATGTGCCGCTCATTGCCCTGGCCGGCGGTCATGTGGCGATTGCTGTCGGCGCGCGCGCCGCAGAAGTCGCACTCGTACATGCTGACCTGGCTCATGACTTCTTGGTCCCATCGACGATGGCCTGCTCACGCTCATTGCGCGCGGCGGGCTTGCCGCTGTAAATCGGCCGATCACCCCAGGCCTTGGCGTCGATCTTCCGCCAGCCACTGTCGGCTGCCACCTGCTCGGCGGCGGAAAGATTGACGCAGACGCGCCGCACACTGCCACCAGACTTGTCGACCAGCAACTCCAGGAAGTCGTCGGCGCACGCTACGTTGCAGTAGATAGGGGCCAATTCCCGCGCATCCGCCAGGCTCACCGGCGCGGCCGCGATCCATGACAGCACGCGGCCGTGGAAGCGCTCCCAGCGCTGCAACTTGAGCGGCAGGTGCTCTTCGCCGGAAAGGATGATCGGCGCCTGGCTGATCTCATGGATGTCGCGCACCAGTTCGACCATGCCGGCGCCGCCGACGCAGTAGTCGAATTCGTCGATGATCAAGGGCCGCCGGCTGGCGGCCAGTTGCGTGCCGACTTGATCGAGCATTTCGGCGACTGTCAGGTCGCGGCCAAAGGCGGTTTCGCCTTCGCCGGTTTTCGATTTGCGAGTGCGCACCACTTTGGTCGGCAAGCCCATCTCGATCAGAATCTTCTGCATCAGGGCTTTGGCGTTCCACACCGAGCGCATCTGGATGTAATACGCGCGCGTGGCGTTGGCCACCGCCAGGAGCGCCGTGCTCTTGCCGTAACCGGCCGGGCCGTAGAGCACGCCCAGGCTGGGCAGTCCGCCGGCGCGACCGGTCAGCTCCTCCAGCGCGGAGCGCACCAGGGTCAGGTTGTGGATGTTTGCGGTTTTCATATGCGGTAGAATCCCCACGCTGTTTCGTTTGTGCTGCAAAATGGGCCGTTGCGTGATGCCTTCACGCAGCGGCCCGACTCCCTCCGGCGGCATCCGGGCTCAGCCCGTAGTCCAGTCCACGCCGACTCATTTCCGCCCGGAATTTCGCGCTGCGATGTATGCCGCCGCGCCAGTACAGGTCTTCCTCATCCACGGTTTCGCCAGCATCCATGCGCCGCTGGATGTCGAGCCAGCGCTCGACCAGTTCCGCCCCGGTCGGATCGACCGGCCGCGCCCGTTCCTGGGCGGCGGCGCGTTCGGCATCAGCGGCCAGCAGCGCCCGCCCGGTGGCCACCGCCTCGGCATCGGACACCGCCCGCCCGCCGAACGACTGCATGGCGGCTGTCGGTGCGGCGACGACGGTGACGCCCCGTGCTTCCTCGATACGCGCGATGTCGCGCTGCTTGAGGGCGACCTGGTTGTCGATGCGCTCTTCGCGCTTGGCTTCGATGAACGGCACCGGGAAGGCGGCGACCTTGTTGCCGTCCCACGTCGCGGCGCCCAGCGCGCTGCCGTCCAGGCGGTACAGCCAGACCTGTTTCGCGTCGTGGATGTCGAAGCGCACACGTACCTGCTCGCCCTCGGCCAGTCGATCGACCAGGTCGTTGCGGCAGTAGGTGTTGTTGAACAGGCTGAACCGACCGCGCTGCGGCGTGCGGATTTCCTCGGGCAGCCACAGCGCCTCGATCTCGGCGTCGTCGACGCCGAACACGATGGAATCAGGGTCAAGCTTCTCGGCATACGCGGCGTCCGGCGTGGCGCCGCCGATGCCGGAGTGTTCGTGACTGGCGTTGTAACGCGTCACCACCTGGTCCAAATCGCGCATGAAGTCCTGCCAGTGCGGCACGATGCCGCTGACGGTGCCGGCCCGCTCGGCACGATCCAGCTCGCGGCCGGTGCGGCGCACGTAATCGCGGTCGGCATCCTTGCTCATTACCGTCGGGTAGGTCTTCGCCAGCGGTATCACCGTGCTGGCCCACAGCCGTTCGATGATGCCGCGCGCCTGCGGATGGCCGGGTATGCCGGTCTCATGCGCGATGCCCTGGCGCGCCAGCGTGCCGGTGATCGGGTGGTCGATCTGCTTGCCGGTCTGGCCGGCGCCCTTGTCCGAGTAATACACCAGCGGCCGGGCGCGGGTCACAATCTGCCCGTGGCGGAAGGCGGCCGAAACGGCAATGGTGGATTCGGCCAGATCCACCGACCAGCCGACGATCTTGCGCGACACCCAATCCAGGATCATGGTGATCTCGGGCCGGAACGGCTTGCCGGTCAGCGGGTGCCTCACCCTGGCCTTGAAGGTGTGGCCGTCGCCGACCCATATGTCGTTGGCCTTGAACATCGACACGTCGCGGTCGATGTAGGGCTTCAGGGCGGTGAAGGCGGCGCCGGTCATGCGGCCGTGGTTCTTGGTGGTCATCGGCAGGCTGGTCTCGATCCGCCGCCAGGTATCGACCGCCGGGTAATGCAAGCCCTGGTCGGCGTACCAGGGGGCCGCTTCCTTCCAGGCCAGCGCCACGTTGGGCCGCGAGGGCTTGCAGTAGTGGCGCAGAAAGGCGACCACGTCCTCATGCTTCTGCCCGGTCTTCTCGGGCCGGCCGGCCACCAGGTAGCGCGCCGCGTCGCCTTCGGCCAGGCCCGCGCGGTAGAAGGCCATCATCTTCTGCAGCCGGCTGATCTGCGCCGGCAGGCCGCCCAGCGGGCCGTTGACGCGGCGCGGCTTGAGGTAGGTGGCGTGCGCCGCCGCGACCAGCTCGGGCCGGCCAGAGCCATCTATAAGGCGCTCAGCCAGTTCGATGATCGCGTGCTTTTCCGAGCAGTCGGCCAGCATCATCGCCGTGTCGATCGCGCGGCACAGGATCAGGCAGCCTTCCTGATAGGCACGATCCTTGTCGGTCAGGGCGCCGTTGGGCTTGGCGCGGCGCACCTGCCCGCGCGTGGCCACGGCGCCGTCGGCCCGCTTGCGAATAAAAACGCCCGCCGGGCGCTCAAGGCGCTCAGTGGCGGGCAAAGCCCCGGTGGTGGTGGCCGGGGAGGAGGAGCCGGGGTGCAGCGCGGCCAGGCGCTTGTTTTGAACGGCTTCGCGCACGGCTTTGGGCAGCGAGGCGAGGGGGAAGAGACGCTTGCTGCCGCCCGGATGCGCCTGCTCGCGGAACGGCCAGGATTCCTTGTTCGCGCGCTTCTGCGCTGCCTGTTTCGACACCCCCAACGCCGCCGCAATCTCCGCGAAATCCGCCTCGGCCGCCACTGCAACCAGCGCAGTCATGACTGGCCTTCGGCGTAGGGGTGGGAAGCCATGCCGGTGGCAAAATGACAGGTGCGACCCTTATCAATCCTTACCGGAGGCTTCCCATGAACACGATCACCGTTTCCGCCGATCAGGCGGCAGGCTTGGTTTTTGAGCTTTTCAAGGCGAAACCCTGGATCAACCAGGGCGGCGTCATGCAACCGGAAGACGAATGCGCCGAGGGCGACGCCGTGCGCTTCCTGCTGTCCATCGAAACCGCCGATGGCTGGGGCGCCGCCGGTGACAGCGTTAAGCGCGTCGTGAATTCGCTGCTGCTCGACTTCTTGGCGAAGCTCATGCATCCCGCTTCCCCTTTTTCCGGGCGCCAATGGCGGGTGCCAGCGGATGGGCCGGCATGGAGGCAAGCCGCCGTGATACTCGCCGACGAAATTCGGCATAGTCATGGCCATCTAGCAACGCGGCATTGATCTCATCCTGAATCGCTGTCAGCGTCGCTACTGGCAGCATCTGGGCGACGCGAAACGGCGTCATGACTCGTCTCCCATCACAGATTTAAGCTGCTTGATCTTCCGGCCGGCGTCATCGCGCATCCGCTCCAGCCGGCCCAGTTCCGCGTTCAGCGCCTCGCGACCTACCAGGAAGCGTCCGCCGCGCGTGGCGGCCAGCCAGGTGGTGATCGATATGGTTTCCGCCGCCGTCTCGAACGCCGGCAGGTATTCCAACGGAAAGCGCCAGCCCTCTCGGCTCGGCGCGGTCCAGGCGTGCAGTTGATGCTCACTGATCGCAGCGCCCGTCAGTTCGCTCATTCGCGACGCCAGCGCGTGGGCGTTGGCCGGGCAATCTTTGATTGCCTCGGACAAGAGCCGCCGCACCGCCAGCCCGTAGTCGAGCGCGCCGGGCAGGGCGTCCGGCGCTGCAGGCACCGCGAACAGGTCGCCGCTGAGCGTGTCGGGCCGCCTCATGACCGCGGCCCCGAGGCAACGCGCGACGCAAAGATCATGCGGGTGGCGCCAGCCCATTCCGCCGCCGCATCGAGTCGATACAGCGCCGCGACCATCTCCATGTTGTCGCCAGCCAGTACCACCGCCTCGCGCAGTGCCGCACCGGACCGATACCGCGCTGCGGCGACCCGCAGCGCCTCATGCACCTTGAATAATGGAATGCGCCACATGGCTAAGCCGCCTTTCTCACGTTGCCATTGACGGCCCGCGCCCGCCGCGTTACTTTTCGCAGGTCGGTGCGGGAACCATCGGGGTTGTAACGGGACGGCCAGATTTGCTGGGCCGGAACGCCAATGGCCTCGGCGATGCGCCGCTCGGAAGGTAGGTTGCGTTCGCGCAGGGCCTTGATCACGGCCGGCGGCGATACGTCGTACTTCTCAGCCACCTTCCGCAGCGTCAGTCCGCGCTTATGTAGGGCCGCCACAACATCGGCGGGGTGCCAGTCCTGATGACTGGCTTTTTTCGGGGGGCGTGTCGTTTTCATGGACACGATTAGACAACCTAAAAAATGGTGGTATGTCAACGCCTCATACAACTATATTTTTCTGTTGTCGCTGGGAATTTTGATGACTCAGTTGCTGAAATCGCACAAACCTAGTCGTAGCAAGGCTTTCAGGTCAGCGACAACCGTCATGGTTGGTTGTCGCTGGCGGTTGTCGCTGGCGCTGTGACAGCGACAACCTGCAATTTGGCTGAATTGGGGGGGCGAATGAAGCTCGCCAGGGAGGCTCTTGACCTATCTAGGCCAGCCTTCGCCACCAAAAGTGGGTGTAGCGTTAGAACGCTCGAAAATAATGAGAAGGGTGCCAACGAGCCCGGCGCATGCCTTGTCGCGGCCTTCCTGGCCGCCGGCATCAACGCCAACTGGCTGCTGACCGGCGACGGTCCGATGCTGCTCAAGGATCTGGAGCCCAAGCCGGCCCCGCCGCCGCAGATCAATGTCCCGGCGCTGTCGGCCATCATCGAAGGGCTCTGCAAGGCGGGCCTGCCGCCTGCCACACTAGGCCCGAAGGCCGTCCGTTACTACCTCGACGCCCTGGGCGAGGGCCTGATCACCCCGACAGGCATCGGCGAAGGCGACGGTCAAGGGGCCGCCTGACGCTCAAGATTGCCGATGGCATGCCGTTAATCGCGCGGCATGCCAAAAAACAAAAGGGGGGAGCCCTACGCCTGGCTGGCGCTCTGGGCGCTGCTGCGCGCAAGACGCGACGACGATCCGCCTGGCGCGGAGATGTCCAACGTCAACGCTCTGGCCGGCCGATTGGCACGCCCAGCCAGTAACGCCGCCAACGATCTGGCCGCCCTGGCGCTCATTTATCTAGTGGTCTGGTGGTGGACCTGTGCCAAATGGCGCGCGATTTTGATCGGAAATCGACCAGGACAGGTAAAAATCATTGCAAATGAGTGGGGGCCGGAAATCACCCCACAACCCGCGCCGTTCCTAGCGCTTCCCGCTTTTTCCCGCCACTTCCCGCCGTGCCAAATCGAGCACCTCCCCATACGAATCGGGATCGCGAATAGGCCGGGGAGCTGCCATGCGCCTTTGATCCGGGCGAAAAAAAACCAGCCGAGGGGCTGGTTTTTCAATGTCTGGGTGGGGTGGCTGATGGGACTCGAACCCACGACAACCGGAATCACAATCCGGGACTCTACCAACTGAGCTACAGCCACCACCGAAACCGCTCGCCTTGCCGGGACGCTCCCGGTGGGCAGGGGGCGGATTATGGGAGATGGCAGCAAAAGAATCAAGCCTTGGCTTGGACAGAGTCGGCGCCGGCGAGACGCCGACCATTACATCCCTCTCTAAAAATTGGTTCCACTCTGCAAAATAACGTTTTTGTACCGAGGGCACCCAAGGAGATTCGGCGATGCCCCGCCGGAGATGACACATGTCGCCGCATGGGCAATCCGGGCCTTGTTTTCAGCCATCAACTGGCGTACCATACTTGCAGAACGTCGTTCCGCTGTGCAGTTCTGCCGGCGCTTCCAAATTGCAATAATGCATTCAGCAAAGGACCCCGTATCCATGGATCTCAATTTCACTGCAGAGGAACAGTCGTTCCGAGACGAGGTGCGCGGCTTTCTGCGCGCCAAGCTGCCCGGCGAAATCAGTCGCAAGGTGCTTGGCGGCAAGCGCCTGGAAAAGAACGATTTCGTCCGCTGGCAACGGATTCTCCATGCCCAGGGCTGGGGCGCCGCGGCTTGGCCGCAGGCCTTCGGCGGCACCGGCTGGAACGCCGTGCAACAGCATATCTTCGACGAGGAATGCGCCGACGCGGGAGCGCCCCTGCAATTGCCCTTCGGCCTCAAGATGGTGGCGCCGGTGATCATGGCCTTCGGCAATCCGGCGCAGCAGCAATACTTCCTGCCGCGCATCGTCGACGGCACCGACTGGTGGTGCCAGGGCTACTCCGAACCGGGTTCGGGGTCCGACCTCGCCTCGCTCAAGACCCGCGCAGTTCGCGAAGGCGACCATTACGTGGTAAATGGGCAGAAGACCTGGAACACGCTCGGCCAGTACGCCGACTGGATTTTCTGCCTGGTCCGCACCAGCACCGAAGGCCGCCAGCAAGAGGGCATCTCCTTCCTGCTGATCGACATGAAGACGCCGGGCATCGAAGTGCGCCCGATCATCATGCTGGACGGCGAGCACGAGATCAACGAAGTCTGGTTCGAGGACGTCAAGGTCCCCGTGCAGAACCTGATCGGCGAGGAGAACAAGGGCTGGACCTACGCCAAGTTCCTCCTCGGGCATGAGCGCACCGGCATTGCCGGCGTCGGCCGCTCCAAGCGCGAGCTGAAAAAGCTGAAGGACATCGCGGCCAAGGAAACCGCCCACGGCAGGCCGCTGATCGAGGATCAACGCTTCCGCGACCGCATCGCCCAGGTCGAACTCGAACTGATGGCACTGGAAATCACCAACCTGCGCGTGATCTCTGCCGAAGGCGAGAAAAAGCGTGCGCCGGGACCAGAGGCTTCGATCCTCAAGATCAAAGGCTCGGAAATCCAGCAGATGCTGACCGAACTGAAGATGCAGGCACTGGGTCATTACGCCCTGCCTTACATCGAGGACGCGCTCGATGCCGACTGGACCGGAGACCCGCTGATGGAAGCCTATGCCGACCACGCCGCACCGCTCGCCGGCCAGTATTTCAACTTCCGCAAGACCACCATCTACGGCGGCTCCAACGAAATCCAGAAAAACATCATTTCGCAAATGATCCTCGGACTCTAAATCATGGACTTCAACTACACCGAAGAACAACTCGCGCTGCAAGACACCCTGCGCCGCTTCATCGCCAAGGACTACGCCTTCGAGCACCGCCGCGCGCTGGCGAAATCCGCAGACGGCTTCGATAGGGAGGCGTGGAAAACCTTCGCCGATTTCGGCATCCTCGCCCTGCCTTTTCACGAGGACTTCGGCGGCATGAACGGCAACGCCGTCGACACCATGCTGGTCATGGAAATGCTCGGCCGCGGCCTCGCCCTCGAACCCTATGTATCGACCGTGGTCCTGTGCGGCGGGCTGATCCGCGACGCCGGCAGCGCCGCACAGAAGGAAGCGTTGCTGCCCGCCATCGCCGCCGGAGAACTGATGCTGGCGCTGGCCCACTACGAAAGCGGCGGCCGCTACGCCGTCGATCATGTCGCCACCACCGCCAAGCCCGCCGGCAGCGGTTGGACGCTCGACGGTGCCAAGGCCGTGGTGCTGGGCGCCCCGTCGGCCGACACGCTGATCGTCTCGGCACGCGATGGCAAGGGCCTGTCGCTGTTCCTGGTCGACGCCAAGGCCCCCGGCCTCACGCTACGCGCCTACCCGACACAGGACGGCGCCCGCGCCGCCGATGTGAAGCTGTCCGGCGTCGAGGTCGGCGCCGCGGCATTGATCGGCAGCGCCGGCGCGGCGCTACCCCTCGTCGAACGCGCGCTCGACTATGCCAACGCCGCACTCTGCGCCGAAGCCGTCGGCATCATGTCGGCATTGAACGAAGTCACGCTCGAATACCTCAAGACGCGCAAGCAGTTCGGCGTGCCGATCGGCAAGTTCCAGGCGCTCCAGCACCGCATGGCCGACATGGTGATCGCCACTGAGCAAGCCCGCTCGATGGCCACGCTGGCCGCCGTGCGGGTCGATTCTGCCGATGCGGCAGAGCGCAGCCGCGCGGTCGCCGCCGCCAAGGCCTATGTCACGCAGTCGGCCCGCCTGGTCGGCCAGCAGGCCGTGCAGTTGCACGGCGGCATGGGCGTGGTCGATGAACTCAACGTCGCCCATTACTTCAAGCGCCTGACCATGATCGGCCTGAGCTTCGGTGACGCCGACTACCATCTCGGCCGCTTCAGCGACACCCTGCTCGCAGCATGACCAGCCAGATCATCAATCGCCGCGACCTCGAATTCCAACTGTTCGAGGTGCTCGACACCGAAGCGCTCACAAGCCGCCCGCGCTACGCCGAGCACAGCAAGGAGACCTTCCGCGCCGTGCTCGACACCGCCGAGGCGATGGCGACGGAGAAATTCGCGCCGCACAACCACAAGGCCGACGCCAACGAGCCAACCTTCGACGGTAGCAGTGTGCGCATGATTCCCGAGGTCAAGGAGGCGCTGAAGGCCTTCAGCGACGCCGGCTTCATTGCCGCCGCGCACGATTTCGAGCGCGGCGGCATGCAGTTGCCGGTGGTCATGACACAGGCCGCCTTCTCGCTGTTCAAGAGCGCCAACGTCGGCAGCGCGGCCTATCCTTTCCTCACCATCGGCAACGCCAACGTCATTCACCGCTTCGGCACCGCCGCGCAGCACGAGAAATATCTGAAGCCGCTGCTCGCCGGCCGCTTCTTCGGCACCATGGCACTGACCGAGCCGCAGGCCGGTTCCAGCCTGTCCGACATCACCACCAGCGCCACACCCAACCCCGACGGCACCTATTCGCTCAGCGGCAACAAGATATTCATTTCGGCCGGCGACCACGAGCTTTCCGAAAACATCGTGCATCTGGTGCTGGCCAAGATTCCCGGCGGCCCGCCCGGCGTCAAGGGCATCTCGCTGTTCATCGTGCCCAAGTTCCGCGTCAACGATGACGGCACCCTGGGGCAAAGGAACGACGTGACGCTGACCGGCCTGATCCACAAGATGGGCTATCGCGGCACCACCTCGACCATGCTGGCCTTCGGCGAGAAGGGCCAATGCATCGGCGAACTGGTGGGCGAGGAGCACAAGGGCCTGTCCTACATGTTCCACATGATGAACGAGGCCCGTATCGGCGTCGGCATGGGCGCCGTGATGCTCGGCTACCGTGGCTACCTGGCCTCGCTCGACTATGCCAAGGAGCGCCCGCAAGGCCGCGCCCCGACCAACAAGAATCCGAGCGAGCCGCAGCTGAAGATCATCGAGCACGCCGACGTGCGGCGCATGCTGCTGGCGCAGAAAGCCTACGTCGAAGGCGGCTACGCGCTGTGCCTGTACTGCGCGCGACTGGTGGATGAGCAGAGAGTTCCCGCTGGGACGCAGAGCGCTGGCACCGACGACACGGCGAAGCAGGAAGCCGGACTTCTGCTCGACCTGCTGACCCCGATCGCCAAGTCCTGGCCTTCGCAGTGGTGCCTCGAAGCCAACAGCCTGGCGATCCAGATTCACGGCGGTTACGGCTACACCCGCGAATATCCGGTCGAGCAGTTCTATCGGGACAACCGCCTGAATCCGATCCACGAGGGCACCCATGGCATCCAGGCGCTGGACCTGCTCGGGCGCAAGGCGGTGACGAATGGCGGCGCGGCGATGAAGCTGTTTGCCGCGGAAGCGGACAAGACCATTGCCGAGGCGCGGGCCGATACCGCGCTGGCGGCTTACGCGGCTGAACTTGAAACGGCGCTGGGCGACGTCGCCGCCACGCTGCAGGCGCTGGCCCCCGTGCTGGCGGGCAACCCGACGCTGGCGCTGGCCAACGCCGTGCTCTTCCTCGAAGCCTTCGGCCACACCGTGATCGCCTGGATCTGGCTGCGCCAGGCACTGGCGGCGCAGCGCGGGCTACGCCAGGGCCTTGCCGTCGATGCCGACTTCTATGCCGGCAAACTGGCGGCCTGCCGCTGGTTCTACCGCTGGGAACTGCCCAAGACGCGGCAATGGCACGAGCTGCTGCGCAGCCTGGACGACACCACCCTGAGCATGAAGCCCGAATTTTTCTAATTCAGTTTCCAGAAAACCATGAGCCACCCCAACATCCTCGTCACCGACAGCGACGGCATCCTCACGATCGAGATCAGCCGCCGCGAAAAGAAGAACGCCCTCACCGGCGACATGTATCGCGCCATGAGCGCCGCGTTGAACCATGCGCGCGAGCAGCACCACGTCCGCGCGGTGCTGATTCGCGGCCAGGACGACTTGTTCACGGCCGGCAACGATCTCGGCGACTTCCTCAACCGCAAGGCCGACGACCCGAGCGCAGCGATCCCCTTCCTGCACCTCCTGTCGGCCTTCGAGAAACCGCTGGTGGCCGCCGTCGCCGGCAACGCGGTGGGCATCGGCACGACCTTGCTGCTGCATTGCGACCTGGTCTATGCGGCCGAGAACGCGCTGTTCCAACTGCCCTTCGTCAATCTGGCGCTGTGTCCCGAGGCCGGCTCCAGCCTGCTGCTGCCGCGCATCGCCGGCCACCAGCGCGCGGCCGAACTGCTGCTGCTCGGCGAGCCCTTCACTGCGGCCACGGCACGCGAGGCCGGCTTCGTCAACCGCGTCGTAGCAGCCGACCGCTTGATGGACACGGCGCTGGCCGCGGCCAGGAAGCTCGCCGCCCTGCCGGCGCAGTCGCTGGCCGTGACCAAGGCCCTGATGAAGCGCCCGCCCGAACGCAGTGCGATCGAAGCCATGGACGAGGAAGTGATCTATTTCTCCGACCTCGTCGCCGCGCCGGCCGCCAGGGAAATCTTCAGCGCCTTCCTCGAAAAGCGCGCCGACCCGACCAAGATCCATGGAGCCAAGCCATGAGCGACCAGATTCCCGAAGGCTTCAAGCCGCTCAAGCGCGGCGGCGGCTACCTGACCAGCCTCGGTCCCTGGTACTACCGCATCGACGAATCGAAAGGCGAGAAGGGCCAGATCGTGCTCGCCATCCGCGTCGAGGATCGCCACACCAACATCCGCCACATCGCCCACGGCGGCTTCCTCGTCACCATGGTCGATACGGCGCTGGGCATTGTCGTCTCCAGTTCGCGCGAGCCGCCGCAGCCCATCGTCACGGTCAGCCTGACCACCAACTTCATCACCAGCGCCGAACCCGGCGACTGGGTCGAGGCCCACGTCGACATCGACCGCATGGGCGGCCGCCTGGCCTATGCCAGTTGCACGTTGCGGGCCGGCGCTCGCACCGTCATGACCGGCACCGGCGTGTTTGCGCTGATGAAGCCGGTAGTGCCAAAAGAACAGACCGACGGTTAGCCCGTCCGCCCGCGCTCGCCCCCACCCCCGACACAAGGCCCCCATGTCCGCCAGAGACCCCTTCATTCCCGCCGATCCCGATTTCGCCGACACCATCCGCCGCGGCACGCTCGGCATGCCGATCGCGCGCTTCTTCGGCGTCGAATTCACCGACATCGGCCCCGGCCGCCTCGAAGCCGTGCTGCCCTACCGCGACGAACTCTGCTATCGGCCCGGCCACTTCCAGGGCACCGCCGTGTCCGCCGTCGCCTACTTCGCCGCGACCTCGGCGCTGGGCACGCTGCTGGCCGCCGACCGCATCGGCCTGACGCTGGACCAGAACGTGCGCTTCCTTGCCCCTGCCATCGGCGAACGATTGATCGCACGCGGCCGCGCCATCAGCGCCGGCTACTCGGTCAGCGTCGGCGCATCCGATGTGTATGCCGTGCAGGACGGCAAGGAGACGCTCTGCGCCACGGCCCAGGTCACCGTGCGCAACGTCGACCGCAGCCGGCTGGAAAGTTGAGCATGCAGAAAATCCACGTCCTGCTGAAGAAGGAAGAACTCGATGCCCAGCGCCTCGAAGGCAAGGTGGTGGTGGTGCTCGACATCCTGTTCGCCACCTCGTCCATTGTCACCGCGCTGGCGCACGGCGCCAGCGAAGTCATTCCGACCCTGGACGGCCAGGCGGCACTGGAGGCCGCCAAGCAGTTCCCCGCCGGCTCCTATGTGCTCTCGGGCGAACTCAACGCCGACACCCTGCCCGGCTTCGTCCATCCCACGCCGCAAGCGCTGCTGGCCGAAGGCATCGCCGGCCGCCGCCTGATCTACTGCACTACCAACGGCACCGTGGCGCTGGCCAAGGCGAAGGGCGCCGCCCATGTCTATGCCGCCGCACTGCTCAACGGCCGCGCCGTGGTCGAGCGTATCGCCGCGCAGCACCCGGACAGCACGATCCTGATCGTTTGCTCCGGCTCGGCCGACAACTTCAACCTCGAAGATTTCTACGGCGCCGGCTACCTGGTCTCCCTGTTCCATCGCCGTGTCCCCAGCGCCGACTTCTCCGATGCGGCGCTGGCCGCCGAACTGCTGCACGACCACTGCGACGGCCTCGACGCGCTGCGCCGCGCCCGCGTCGGCCGCATGATGCTGGCGCGCCGGCTCGATGCCGAGGTCGCCTTCGCCGCACAGGAAAGCTGTTACGACGTGGTGCCGCTGCTCAAGGACGGCGGCCTGCGCCCCGACTAGCCGCGCCTCCGGATTCACCCGCAAGCGCGCCGCGCCAGCGAACGGCGGGCGCGCCAGAAATACACGTTCGCCATAAGAATAAATATCAGGAGCCAACACATGAAATTCCTCATCGCGCCCGCCGTGGCGCTCATGGACCGCCTCAAGTACGCGCAGAAGTTTGCCCTGATCGGGGTCGCCATCCTGGTCGTGATCGCCTACCTGCTGATCAGCCTGTCGCTCCAGTTGCAGGCAACCATCGCCTTGTCCCGGAGCGAAGTGCGCGGCATCGCCACGGCCCGGCCGATCCTCGAATTCGTCCATCTCGTGCAACAGCACCGCGGCCTGGCCGCCGGTGCCATCGCCGGCGAGATATCCCAGGAGGAGTTGGCACGCGGCAAGGAAAAGACGGCGGAAGCCCTGCTCGGCCGCATCGAAGCGACCCTGGCCGGCCCCGGCGCCGGCTTCGTCGACGACGGGGAATGGCGCGCGCTCAAGCAATCCTGGGGCGAACTGCTCAAGGGCTGGGGCGAGATGGACGGCGCCGCCAGCTTCCAGGCCCACACCAAGCTGATCCACGGCAGCCTGACGATGCTCAGGAATGCCAGCGAAAGGAGCGGGCTGATCGTGGACCCGGAGCTGGATTCCCTCTACCTGCTCAACGTCGCCATCGCCACCTTGCCGGACATCCTCGAACAACTGGCCCAGGTGCGCGACCTCGGCACCAGCATCCTGATCCGCGTCGCCGCCACCGAGACGGAACGCCTCGACTTCGGCGCCCGCGCCAGCATGCTGGACAAATTCCGCGCCGGCCTCGACGAAAACATCCAGCGTGCCGCGCGCCGCAACGAGGACATCAAGGGCGACCTGTCCGGCTTCACCGGCAAGTTCGCCGGCGCCCTCGGCCCGGTGCTCAAGGTGGTGCGCGAAGAGATCGTCAGCGGCAAGCCGACCACCGGTTCCGGCGCCTTCTTCGCCGACGCCGGAACCGCCCTCGATCTCGGCTACGGGCAACTGGACGCCGTGCTGCTGCCGACCGCGGAACGCCTGATCGGCGCCCGCCTGGCCCGCCTCAATGCCCAGTTCTACCTCTCCGCCGGCTTCGCCTTGCTGTTCGCCGCCCTGCTCGCCATCTTCGGCGCCGCCTGCTACGTGTCCATCGTCGGCGGCGTCAAGAATCTGACGACCGGCGCCGACCGGCTTGCGGCGGGCGACCTGACCGCGCGCATCGCCATCGGCTCGCGCGACGAACTGCGTGCCGTCGCCGACCGCTTCAACAGCATGGCCCAGTCCTTTGCCGAACTGATCCGCAGCATCCAGCAAAGCTCCGGCGAGGTCTCCAGTTCGTCTTCCGGTCTCGCCCAGTCCGCCGATCGCATCGCCCAGGCGTCCGAGGAGCAAAGCCAGGCCGCCTCCGCGATGGCCGCGGCGGTCGAGCAGATGAGCGTCAGCGTGGACCAGATCAGCCGCCGCGCCCACGACGCACTGGAAATCTCGCAGCACTCCGGCAACCTTTCCGCCGAAGGCAACGCCGTGGTCGCCGACACGGTGCGCGAGATCAACGGCATCGCCACGTCGGTGGCCAATGCCGCCCACATCATCGAGCGCCTGGGCAAGCAATCGGCGCAGATTTCCTCGATCGTCGGCGTGATCAAGGAAATCGCCGACCAGACCAATCTGCTGGCGCTCAACGCCGCGATCGAAGCCGCCCGCGCCGGCGAATCCGGCCGCGGCTTCGCCGTGGTGGCGGACGAGGTCAGGAAGCTCGCCGAACGCACCGGCCAGTCCACCGAGCAAATCGGCGGCATGGTCGCCGCGATCCAGCGCGACACCGGCGAGGCGGTCTCCGCCATGCAGGCCGGCGTCGCCAGCGTGGACGGCGGCGTCAGGCTGGCCAACCGGGCCGGCGAGTCGATCCTCGGCATCAAGGACGGCGCCGCGCAGGTGGTGCACAGCATGAACGAAATTTCCCTGTCGATGAAGGAACAGGGACTGGCCAGCACCGAGATCGCGCGCAGCATCGAGCAGATCGCCCAGATGGCCGAGTCCAACCGCGGCGCGGTGGCCAGCACCGCCCGCACCGCCCAGCAAATGGAACAACTCGCCGCCAGCCTGCACGCCTCGGTGCAGCGCTTCCGCGTCGCCTGACAGCAAAGGAGCCCCATGAACGCCGCGCACAAGCAGTACAAGTACTACTGGGAAGATTTTCCGGCGGGCAGCGTCCGCGAGTTCGGCGGCATCACCATGACCGCCGAGGACATCATCGCCTTCGCCCGCCAGTTCGACCCGCAACCCTTCCACCTCTCCGAGGAGGCGGGCAAGAACAGCCTGTTCGGCGGACTCTGCGCCAGCGGCTGGCATACCTGCGCGTTGGCCATGCGCATGATGTGCGACGCCTATCTGCTGGAATCGGCCAGCCTCGGCTCGCCGGGGCTGGAAAACATCCGCTGGCTCAAGCCGGTGCGCCCCGGCGACACCCTGCATGTGCGCTCGGTAGTGCTCGAAGCGCGGCCGATGGACAGCAAGCCCCACGTCGGCCTGTTGCGCACGCGCTGGGAGATGCTGAACCAGAACAATGAGGAAGTCATGCAGATGGAAGGCTACGGCATGTTCCGCCGACGCAATGTCACCAAGGCCAAAGACGATTGAGCATGAGCCCGCTTGAATTGATCGAACAGCCCTTTGGCACCTACGCGGAACTGATTCGCGCGCAGGCGCGGAGCCGTCCCGGCCACCCCGCGCTGATCGAGGACCAGCGCAGCGTCTCTTTTGCCACGCTGGATGCCATGATGGATCGCGTCGCCGCGACACTGCAGCGCGAGGGCATCCAGGCCACCGAGGCGGTGACGATCTGCGCCGGCGCCTCGCTCGAATACGCGGCGGCGTTTCTCGGCGCCTTGCGCGCCGGGGTGGCCGTGGCGCCGCTGGCACCCTCGTCGACGGCGCAGAGCCTCGCCGATATGGTGGCCAACGCCGAGGCCCGCCTGCTGTTCGTCGACGCCGCCACGGCGCAGCAGCTCGCCGCGGTGCGCACAAGCATCGCGACACGCTTCGTCACGCTCGACGACAGCCCCGCCGGCGAACCCTTTTCGCGCTGGCTGGAACCGGCCGGCGCCGTACCGGCCGCCGTCGACATCCAGCCCGGATGGCCCTTCAACATCATCTATTCGTCGGGCACCACCGGCACGCCGAAGGGCATCGTGCAGCCGCACGGCATGCGCTGGGCACATGTGCAGCGGGCGCGGCTGCAGGGCTACGGGCCGGATGCGGTGACCCTGATCGCCACCCCGCTCTATTCCAACACCACGCTGGTCAGCTTCTTCCCCACCGTCACGCTGGGCGGCACCGTGGTGCTGATGGCGAAGTTCGACGCGGCAACGTACCTGGCGCTGGCGCAGATGCACCGCGCCACCCACACCATGCTGGTGCCGGTGCAGTACCAGCGCCTGATGGCGCATACCGATTTCGACCGCTTCGACCTGTCCAGCTTCCGCATGAAGCTGTGCACCAGCGCGCCCTTCTCGGCCGCGCTGAAAGCCGACATCCTCAGGCGCTGGCCCGGCGGCCTGGTCGAGTACTACGGCATGACCGAGGGCGGCGGCACCTGCATCCTCGCCGCCCACGAACATCCGGACAAGCTGGCCACGGTCGGCGCGCCGGCCGAGGGCCACGACATCCGCCTGATCGACGAGGCGGGCGTCGAAGTCACGCAGGGCGGGATCGGTGAAGTGGTGGGCCATTCGCCGGCCATGATGCTCGGTTACCACCGCCAGCCGGACAAGACGCGCGAAGCCGAGTGGTACGCGCCCGACGGCAAGCGCTTCATTCGCACCGGCGACGTCGGCCGCTTCGATGCCGACGGCTTCCTCACGCTGATGGACCGCAAAAAGGACATGATCATTTCGGGCGGCTTCAACGTCTATCCGAGCGACCTCGAAGCGGTGCTGATCCAGCATCCCGCAGTGAGCGAGGCGGCCGTGGTCGGCGTCGCCTCGGAACGCTGGGGCGAAACGCCGGTGGCCTTTGTGACGCTAAGAGTTCCCAACGGGACGCAGCGCGCTGGCGCTGGCGGTACGGTGAAATGCGCGGCGACTGAAATCAAGGACTGGACCAACGAACGCCTCGGCAAGACCCAGCGCCTGGCCGCCGTCGAAATCGTCGCCGCCCTGCCGCGCAGCGCCATCGGCAAGATACTGAAGCGCGAACTGCGCGACAATTTCCATCCCGCCGCACCCCTTTGACCGGCCTGAAAGGAAACACATGAACTTCACCACCCTCGACGTAAACCTCGACGCCGGCGTCGCCACCATCGCGCTGAACCGGCCCGACAAGGCCAATGCCATGAGCGAGGCGATGTGGTACGAGATCGAAGGCGCCATGGAATGGCTGGACAACACGCCCGAAGCCCGCGTCGGCGTCCTCGTCGGGCGCGGCAAGTATTTCACCTCGGGCATCGACCTGTCACTGCTGATGGGCATCGGCCAGAAGATCGAGGACGATTGCGACGGCCGTCGCCGCGAAAAGCTGCGCCGCCTGATCCTCAGGCTGCAGGACACGCTGAGCTCGATCGAGCGCTGCCGCAAGCCGGTGCTGGCCGCCGTGCATGGCGCCTGCATCGGCGGCGGCATCGACCTGATCACCGCCTGCGACATGCGCTACTGCTCGGCCAACGCCTGGTTCACGGTCAAGGAAATCGACGTCGGCATGACCGCCGACGTCGGTACCCTGCAACGCCTGCCGCGCCTGATCGGCGAAGGCATGGCGCGCGAACTGGCCTATACCGGGCGCAAGGTCGACGGCGCCGAGGCGCAGCAGATGCGCCTGGTCAACCGCTGCTTCGAATCGCCCGAGGCGCTCAACGCCGGCGTCCTGGATATCGCGCGGACCATCGCCGCCAAGTCGCCACTGTCTATCCGCGGTTGCAAGGAAATGATCACCTACGGCCGCGATCACTCGGTGGCCGACGGCCTCACCTACATCGCCACCTGGAACGCCGCGATGCTGATGTCGAAAGACCTGTTCGAGGCCGGCGCCGCCAACATGCAGAAGCGCGAACCCGTGTTCAAGGACTGAGCGCGTGGAACACTTCTTCGCGCCGGTCAACGGCATCAAGCTGCACTGCGTGGCGGCAGGCGCTGCCGACGCGCCGCTGATGCTCTTCGTCCATGGCTTTCCCGAGTTCTGGTACGCCTGGAAAAGTCAGCTCGAAGAATTCGGCAAGGATCACCGCGCGGTCGCCTTCGACCTGCGCGGCCACAACCTCTCCGACAAGCCCGAAGGCGTCGCCGCCTACCGCCACAAGCCGCTGCTGGAAGACCTGCGGCAACTGATCGAATATTTGCAGGCTGACCGTGAGGACAAGTCCTGCATCCTGGTCGCCCACGACTGGGGCGGCGCCATCGCCTGGACCTTCGCCGCCGCCCACCCGCAATATGTGAACAAGCTGGTCATCGTCAACGCGCCGCACACCGTGCCCTTCGCCCGCGCCCTGGCGCACGATCCGGTGCAGCAGCAAGCCAGCCACTACATGCTGCTGCTGCGCCACGCCAAGGCCGAGCGCGTGCTGGCCGAAAACAACTACGAACGCCTGCTGAAGATGTTCAACCGCACGGTCGATGGCCGCTGCGCGCTGAGCGACGAGGAAATTCCGCTGTATCGCGCGGCCTGGTCGCAGCCTGGTGCGCTGAGCTGCGCGCTGAACCTCTACCGCGCCTCGCCGCTGTATCCGCCGACACCGGAAGATCCCGGCGCCGCCGCGCTCAAGCTCGACGCCGCGGCGCTCACGGTGCGCGTGCCGACGCTGGTGATCTGGGGCGAAGCCGACACCGCGCTGGGCACCGTGCTGCTCGATGGCCTCGACCAAGTGGTGCCCGATCTGCGCATCACGCGCATCGCCGGGGGCAGCCACTGGGTGATCCACGAGCAGCCGCGCCAGATCAGCGCCGCGATCCGGGAGTTTCTGGCGCCAGGCTGACGCCCGACTGGCACGGCCGGCATTCTTGGTGCGCGCGTGGTGCAAGGCAGCATCGCGTTGCACCGGCATGGTGCCATGCCCCCTGCGCAGCGGCATGGCCACCAATGACCATGTAATAAGCATGGCTATGATTGCGATCTTCATGAAAACAATCCCTTGAGAACTTTTTGGCCGGCCCGGACCGAGGCTGGCAAGGCAATTGCTAGACATCAAACATCCAGTCAAATGCCTAAAACATAAATCATGAACACCATGGCGGACCATTCACTGCCCGCGACCCCAGTGAAAGTCACCCCGCGCCGCAGTGGCGGCGGACTCGCGCTGTCGCTGCTGTCCTTTTTCGCCGGAAGTACGTTGGCATTCGCCTGGCAGCAGCCGGACAACGCCGGCTACTGGCTGGCCGGGGCAATCTGCCTGGGCACCGCCTGCTGGCTGGGCTTCGGCCAGCAGCGGGAACGCCGCAGTTGGGACGGCGAACTCCAGCGCTTCACCGCGGCGCTCGAAAACGGCGACCTCACCGGACGCATCGAACTGGCGCGCTCGGCCGCCTACGCCCCGGTGGCCGAACGCCTCAACGCCATGGCCCGCTCGCTGGTTCGGGTATTCGCCGCCTTCGCGCGCTCCGCGCAGGAAATGGCCAGCGTCTCCCACGAAACCAGCGCCAATGCCAGCGGCGGCAACGAGGGCGTGCGGGCGCAGCGCGACGTCACCCTGACCTCGGCGGCGACCATCGAAGAGCTGTCGGTGAGCGTCGCCGCCACCAGCGAGCATGCGCAGACCGCGGCGGCCTCGGCCGAGGCCACCCGCGAAGCCGCATCCGACGCGGCGCGGCGCGTCGGCACGCTGTCGGAGACGCTGGCGAGCCTGGTGGCCGCCGTGGACAACGCAGCCGGCAGCGCCGGACAACTCGGGCAGCGTTCGAGCGAGATCGGCTCGATCGTCGCCATCATTTCCGAAGTGGCCGAGCAAACCAATCTGCTCGCCCTCAATGCCGCGATCGAGGCAGCGCGGGCCGGCGAGCAGGGGCGCGGCTTTGCCGTGGTCGCCGACGAAGTGCGTAAGCTGGCCGAGCGCACCGGCAAGGCGACGCGCGACATCCATCGGCGGATCGACGAAATTCGCGACGACATCGGGCTCATGGTCGAGTCGATGGAGCAGACCAATCTCCAGGCCCGGGCCAGCGTCGGCGAAGCTGCGGCGGCGGTCGGCGCGCTGGCGCGGGTGGCCGACCACACCGGCCGCACGCGCGACCTGATCAGCGAGATCGCGAGCGCCTGCGAGGAACAGAGCGGCGCCAGCCAGAGCGTCGCGCGCAGCATCGAAGAAGTGGCGCAACTGGCCGACCGCAACGAAACCCTGGTGCGCGAGAACAGCGATCTCTCGCGCTATCTGGATCAGTTGGCCGGACAACTGACCGAAGCGCTTCAAAACTACCGCTACGAGTGAAACATGACTACCTCGACACTGCTTGTACTTCTGTTGGCCAGCACGCTGAGCGTGAGCGTCTGGCTGGTCCGCCATCGCCGCCAGCGGAACGGCTCGGGGGCAGCGGCAAAGCAGGCCCTGGGCTTCTGCGACTGCCTGCTGCGGGTGATGTCCAGCCTGCAGCAGCACCGCGGCCTGAGCAGCGGCTGGCTGGCCGGCGACCGCGCCTTTGAGAAGCGCATGATGGCCAAGCGCCTGGAAATCGACGCGCTCCAGGCCGAACTCGCGCCATTTGTCGCAGGGGAAACCGCGCAGACGCGCCCCTGCCTTACCAGCAACGACCTGGCACTGTTCCGCTTCCAGTGGCGCACGCTGATCGAAACGCTGGCCAGCGGCAATGTCGAGCAGAACATCGCCCTCCACAGCCACTTGATCGCGCAGGTACTCGACTGGCTGGCCTCGGTCGGCGAGGCGCGCATCGAACTGGCGGCCGGCGGCGTGCTGACGCCGGGCCTGGTGCGCAACTATGCCAACCGGCTGCCGGCGCTGTCCGAATACCTGGGCCAGGCGCGCGCCATCGGCAGCAGCGTCGCGGCGCGCAAGGGCTGTTCCGCGGTGGCGCGAGTGCGCCTGATGTTCCTCATTTCACGCGCCGAATCGCTGCTCGAACAAGCCTGCGCCGGAACCGATCTCGGTATCGCCGGCGAGCAGGCGAAGCTCGCGGTCGAACAAATGGCGCAGACCATACGCGACAAGCTGCTGGCCAGTGCCGGCATCGCGCTAAACGCCGATACCTACTTCACGATCGCCACGCGGGCGGTCGATTCGGTGCTCGAATGGACCCGGCAGTGCGGCTTCCAGATCGACCGCGGACTGGCCGCCGGCGCCGCGCCGAAGCCCGCCAGATTCGCTACGCCAAACGGCGCCCTGGCGGAATGAAGCGCTTGATCGGCGCCTTCAGCCGGCGACGATCACCGTCGGCTCGATCGACACCGGGAAATTCACCGAGTTGGCGATGAAGCACAGGCAATGCGCCTCTTCGTGCAGCGCCGTCGCCCGTGCCGCGTCGCCGCCGGCGGCGAGCGTGGCCACCGGCCGCAGCACCGCCTGCGCGAAACGGCCGCCGCCATCGGCCGTCTCCAGCATGGTGCCCTGCGCCTCGTCGCGATAGGCCACTACCGTGATCTTGGCCTGCGCGCACAGATGCAGGTACCACAGCATGTGGCAGGACGACAGCGAGGCAACCAGCAAATCCTCCGGGTTCCAGCGCGAGGCATCGCCGCGAAACGCCGGATCGGAGGAACCCGGCAGATCCGGCCGGCCAGCCGCCGAAAGCACATGGTCGCGCGAATAGGCGCGGTAGTGGGTCGTGCCCTCGCCGAGGTTGCCGGTCCATTCGGTGCGGGTGGCATAGGTATGCTGTTTGTCGTGGGGCATGGCGCATTCTCCAGGCATGTGGGCGTCGGTCCTGGCGGACGCGAGCGGGGCTATATTCTCTCGCGTCCTTGGCGGCGGCGCCGCCACAGCGCCCAGCCATAGGCCGCAAGATTGATGACAATCACCAGCGTGCCGAGCGCAATTCGAGAATACTCATCCAGCCATGAGGGATAAACCTAAAAAACGCATTTGACTGCGTGCAAAGTAGCCACAGGTCAGGCAGGCTGTGGGCTTGATCGGTCTGCGGGGAGACACCTGATGGGTGAG
>MHZX01000105.1 GCA_001828935.1 Rhodocyclales bacterium RIFCSPLOWO2_02_FULL_63_24 | reverse complement strand
TAGCGCGTCGCGGCTTCGAGGCTGGCCTTGGCCAGGCCCATGGTGTTGTAGTTGGGCATGGTGCGCACGGCGCCGAGATAGGTCAGCGCCAGCACCGAGGCATTGTTGCCCTTCAGCAGCAGCGGGCGGGCGGCCTTGGCCAGCGCGGGGTAGCTGTAGGACGAGACATCGTGGGCGATGCGGAAGGATTCGCGCGAGAGGCCTTCCAGAAAGTCGCCTTCGATGGCGTCGTTGGGGGCAAAGGCGATCGAGTGCACCAAGCCGTCGAGGCCTTCCCAATGTTTGCCGAGTTCGACGAAGAGGGCGTCGATCTGGGCGTCCTCGGCAACATCGCAGGGGAAAATCGCCGTCGAGCCGAATTCGTCGGCGAACTTGGCGATGCGGTCGCGGACGCGGTCATTCTGGTAGGTGAAGGCCAGTTCGGCGCCTTCGCGGTGGCAGGCTTTGGCGATGCCGTAAGCGATTGACCGGTTGGAGATCAGACCGGTGATCAGAATGCGTTTGCCAGCGAGAAATCCCATCGCTTTTCCTTAGTTGAATCGGACGGCGGATTATAGCGGATCGGCTAAACTCGCCGTCATGCGTAGCGTATTCCCCTGGCTTTTGCTCCTGCTGCTGAATGCCTGCGGCAGCGCCTGGAACGACCCCTATCCGGCGGCGGATCGCGGCAGGAACATCCTGTACAGCGCCTTCACCGACCGCCCCAAGCATCTCGACCCGGTACAGTCCTACAGCGAGGACGAGATCACGTTTACCGGGCAGATCTACGAGCCGCCGCTGCAATACCACTATCTCAAGCGCCCCTATGCGCTGACTGCGGCGACTGCCGAGGCCGTGCCGCAGCCGCGCTATCTCGATGCCCAGGGACGTGCGCTGGCGGCCAGCGCCGACGTCGCGCAGATCGCTTTCACCGACTATGTGATCACGCTGCAACCCGGCATCCGCTATCAGCCGCATCCGGCCTTCGCCCGCACGGCGAACGGCGATTACGCGTATCACGCGCTGTCGCCCGGGCAACTGGCCGGGCTCGGCACCTTGGGCGACTTCAGTCAGCGCGATACACGCGAATTGACGGCCGAGGACTACGTGTACGGTCTCAAACGGCTGGCGCACCCGCGCCTGCATTCGCCGATCTTTGGCCTGATGGAGGAATATGTGGTCGGCCTGGGCGATTTCGCCAAGCGCCTGAAGGCCGAGCAAGACCAACCCTGGATCGACTTGCGCAGGCACAAGCTGGAAGGTGCCGAGGCGATCGACCGCTATCGCTACCGGATTCGGATCAAGGGCAAATATCCGCAGTTTCTCTACTGGCTGGCGATGCCCTTTTTTGCGCCGATGCCCTGGGAAGCCGACAAGTTCCACAGCCAACCCGGCATGGCGCAGAAGAACCTGACGCTCGACTGGTATCCGATCGGCACCGGGCCCTACATGCTGACGGAGAACGATCCGAATGCGCGCATGGTGCTGGAGCGGAACCCGAATTTCCGTCATGAAACCTATCCCTGCGAAGGCGAGCCGGAAGATGCGAATGAGGGCCTGCTCAAGGATTGCGGCCAGCCCCTGCCCTTCATCGACAAGGTGGTGTTCACGCGCGAGAAGGAACAGATTCCGTACTGGAACAAATTCCTGCAAGGCTATTACGATGCGTCCGGCATCTCTTCGGACGCTTTCGACCAGGCTGTGCAAGTCAATGCCGGCGAGATCACGCTGTCCGACGACATGCGCACGCAAGGCATCGTGCTGACCACTTCGGTGGCGACCTCCAGCATGTACATGGGCTTCAACTGGCTCGATCCGCTGGTCGGCGGCGCCGATCCGGCGACGGCCGAAAAAGCGCGCAAGCTGAGGCAGGCGATCTCCATTGCCATCGATCAGGAAGAGTTCATTTCGATATTCCAGAACGGTCGCGGCGTCGCCGCGCAGGGGCCGATCCCGCCCGGAATTTTCGGTTACCGCGAGGGCGCGGCGGGCATCAATCGGCACATGTACGACTGGAGCGACGGCCAGGCCCGGCGCAAGCCGATCGCCGAAGCCCGGCGTCTGCTGGCCGAGGCCGGATGGCCCAACGGGCGCGACGCGAAGAGCGGCGAACCGCTGGTGATCAATCTCGACACCACGGCCACCGGAGTGGGTGCCAAGGCACGCATCGACTGGCTCAACAAGCAGTTCGCCAAGATCGATACGCAACTGGTGGTGCGCAGCACCGACTACAACCGCTTTCAGGAAAAGATACGCAAGGGTGCGGTGCAGCTTTTCTATTTCGGCTGGAACGCCGACTATCCCGATCCCGAGAACTTCATGTTTCTGCTGCACGGCAAGCAGGGCAAGGTCAAGCATCAGGGCGAGAACGCGGCGAACTACGAAAATCCGGAATATGACAAGCTGTTCGAGCGCATGAAGGCCATGGAGAGCGGTCCGGAGCGGCAGCAACTGATCGACCGCATGACGGAAATCCTGCGCGAGGATGCGCCCTGGATCTGGGGCTTCCATCCGAAGGACTACACGCTGCGCCACGCCTGGCTGACCAACCGCAAGCCGAGCAAGGTCGGCCACAACACGCTCAAATATCAGCGCGTCGAGACGGCGGCGCGGGCGCAGCGGCGCGCCGAGTGGAACCGTCCGGTGCTGTGGCCCCTGCTGGTGGTATTGCTGGTGCTCGGCGCCGCGATCTGGCCGGCCTGGAGCGGCTATCGGCGACGGGAGACGGCGACGGCGCGCTGACGCCCTTGAGTTGCCGTAGCGCTGGCGCCGACTCTTGGCCCTGGCTATCCTTCGATCGGTTGCCACTCGCCGTGGCGCAGGGCCTGCAGCGGATGGAAGCGGGCCTTGTACGCCATCTTGCGGCTGTCGCGAATCCAGTAGCCGAGATACAGCCAGGGCAGGCCCACATGCTGGCACTGGGCGATCTGCCAGAGGATGGCAAAGGTGCCGTAGCTGGCATTGGTCACATCGGGGTCGTAAAACGTATAAACCGACGAGAGCCCGTCGGCCAGCACGTCGATGATGCTGACGATGCGCAGCACCCCGTCCTCGCGGAACTCGATCAGCCGGCTGTCGACATGGGTCTGCAACAGGAAGTGGGCGTACTGGTCGCGGCTGTCCTGGTCCATGCCGCCGCCGGAATGGCGCGCTGCCTGATAGCGCTGGTAGAGCTGATAGTGCTCTTCGCGAAACGTCAGGTTGCATTCGCGCGCGGTGAGCGCGCCGTGATGGGCGAGGGCGCGGCGCTGGCTGCGATCGGGCACGAACTCGGCGACGTTGAGCCGCACCGGCTGGCATTCGCGGCAGGCGTCGCAATAGGGGCGATAGGTGAATACGCCGCTGCGGCGGAAGCCGGCACGCACCAGTTCGCTGTAGGTGGCGCTGTCGATCAGGTGGGTCGGCGTGGCGACCTGGGAGCGGGCGATGCGGCCGGGCAGGTAGGAGCAGCCATAGGGTGCCGTGGCATAGAACTGCAACAGCGGAAAGGGCGGCAGATCGCGCAGATGGGTCATGGCTGCCGCCTGAAATGACCGTCGATCGCCGCGGCCGGCCAGCGTCCCGGCGCATCGCCCTGCGCGCACAAGGCATCGAGGCGCGCGGCAAAGTCGCGCCGGGGAATTGGTTGTGCGCCGAGAGAGGCGAGGTGTCGGGTTTCCATCTGGCAATCGATTATGCCGAATCCGCGCCGTTTGAGGTGGGCGCACAAATGGGCGAGTGCGATCTTGGATGCATCGCGCGCATCGGCGAACATCGATTCGCCATAAAACGCCTGGCCGATCGCGATGCCGTAGAGACCGCCGGCAAGCCGGCCGTCGATCCAGGTCTCGACGCTGTGGGCGTAGCCCAGCCGGTGCAGTTCGCCGTAGGCGTCGCGCATTTCGCGGGTGATCCAGGTGCCCGCCTGACCTTCGCGCGGCCGGGTGGCGCAGGCGTGCACGACGTCGCCGAAGGCCGTGTCCAGGCGTATTTGGTAGTTCGCGTTGCGCAAGGTCTTCGCCAGCGAAGCGGATATCTTCAACGCGTCGGGAAACAGCACCATGCGCGGATCGGGACTCCACCAGAGAATCGGCTCGCCCGCCGAATACCAGGGAAATATGCCGCGTCGATAGGCGGCCAGCAGCCGTTGCGGGCTCAGGTCGCCGCCCGCCGCGAGCAGGCCGCTGGGTTCGATCAGCGCTTGTTCCAGCGCGGGAAATGCTATTTCTTTAGGTAGCCAGGGGATCATCGGCCCTGGGCGAAGGTGACGACGTGGTCGACGTCGAGCCGGATGCCGATCTTTTCGCCGATGGCGTGATTGTGGTGGGAGGGCACCAGGGACAGCACCTGGGCGCCCGAGGCGAGGCGCAAGGTGTAGAGAAACTCCGCGCCGCGAAAGGCCTTGGCGATGACTTCGGCCTTGACCTCGCTGGCGTCGTCGTGGATCACGTCGTCGGGGCGCAGCAGCACATCCAGCCGGCAATCGCGCTGGCATTCGGCGCAGCTCAAGCCGCACTCCATCGGTACGTCGGAATCGAGCCGGCCCAGTTCCACCTGCACCACCTGGCGCGATATCACTTCGCCGGGAAGGAACACACCCTGGCCGACGAAGTCGGCGACATGGCGCGTGGCAGGGCGGTGATAGAGGTTGTAGGGCGTGTCCCATTGCTCGATGCGGCCTTCGCGCATGATGCCGACCATGTCGGCGACGGCGAAGGCTTCGTGCTGGTCATGGGTGACCAGGATGGCGGCCATGCCGGCGCGCTTGAGAATGTCGCGCACTTCGAGCGACAGGCGCTCGCGCAGTTCGACGTCGAGGTTGGAAAACGGCTCGTCGAGCAGCAGCAGGTGCGGTTGCGGCGCCAGGGCGCGGGCCAGTGCCACGCGTTGCTGCTGGCCGCCGGAAAGCTCATGCGGAAAGCGCCCGCCGCGGTTCGCCAGGCCGATCAATTCCAACATTTCCTCGATCCGTTGGCGTCTCGCCGGCGCCGACTGTTGGCGCAGACCGAAGCCGATGTTGTCGGCGATCGACAGGTGCGGGAACAGGGCGTAATCCTGAAACACCATGCCGATGCGGCGCTTTTCCGCCGGCATTTGTTCTTTCTCGCTGGCGATCGTCACACCGTTCAAGCGGATGCTGCCCGCCGAGGGCATTTCGAAACCGGCAATCAAGCGCAGCATGGTGGTCTTGCCGCAGCCCGAGGAGCCCAGCAGGCAGGCGATCTGGCCGGGTGCCAGGTTGAACGACAGCTCGCGCACCACGGCTTGCTTGCCGTAGGCATGGCTGACACGGTCGACTTCGAGCAAAGGCATGAGCGCTGCAGAGACGGTGGGTTACGGAGAATGAGTCTCAATTATAATCGGCTGGCCGTGTCCCGCCCATTGAACTCCTCGCCACTCTCTGTTTTCTCCTTCGCGCTCGCAGTTCTGGTCGCGCTGCCGGTGCTCGCGGTCGGTGTCAATCTATTTACCGGCGGCACCGGGGAAACCTGGCGCCATTTGATGGCGACCGTGCTGCCCGACTATGTGGCGAACTCGATCTGGCTTTGTCTCGGAGTCGGCATCGGCGTCGCGGCGATGGGCACCGGCGCGGCCTGGCTGGTGGCGCTGAACGACTTTCCTGGGCGGCGCATCGCGGAATGGGCACTGCTGCTGCCGATGGCGATGCCGGCCTATGTGCTGGCCTACACCTATACCGATTTCCTGCAATTCGTCGGTCCGGTGCAAAGCGGCCTGCGCGAGAGCTTCGGCTGGCGCAAGGGCGACTACTGGTTTCCGGATGTGCGCTCGCTCTCCGGCGCCATCGTGCTGTTTTCCTGCGTGCTGTATCCCTACGTCTATCTGCTGGTGCGCACCGCCTTTCTCGAACGCGCCGGCGGCATGATCGAGGCCGCGCGTGCGCTCGGCCTCAACCCCTGGCAGGGCTTCTGGCGCGTCTCGATCCCGCTGGCGCGACCGGCCATCGCCGCCGGTATGGCGCTGGCATTGATGGAGACGCTGGCCGACTACGGCACAGTGGCCTATTTCGCGGTGCAGACTTTCACCACCGGTATCTATCGCGCATGGTTTTCGCTGGGCGACCGGGTCGCCGCCGCGCAGCTTGCCGCGGCCCTGCTCGGCTTCGTCGCCATGCTGATCCTGCTGGAACGCGTCAGCCGCGGTCGCGCCCGCTATCACGACAGCAGCGGCCGCCGGCGCGCGACGCGCCAGGTGCTCAGCGGCTGGCATGCGTTGCTGGCCCAGGTCGGCTGCGCGATTCCTGTCGTCATCGGTTTCGTGCTGCCCGCAGCGCTGCTGCTGCGCCTTGCCGCGGGCGATCCCGGCGAGGAAGCCGGCGGCTTTGCCGGACGATTTCTGGTACTGGCGCGCAACAGCCTGACCTTGGCGACGCTGGCCGCCGTGCTGGCGGCGCTGCTGGCCCTGCTGCTGGGTTTTGCCGCACGCGACGGGCGCCGGTTGCCGGGATTGGCCAGCCGCGTCGTCGGCCTCGGTTACGCGGTGCCCGGTTCGGTCATCGCCGTAGGGGTGCTGATTCCGGTAACCCGGCTTGATCACTTGCTGGCGGCATCCTGGCAACAGATGACGGGCACCAATCCAGGGCTGATCCTCACCGGCGGCATTGCCGCGCTGGTGTACGCCTATCTGGCCCGCTTCCTGGCCATCGCGTTGCAAAGCGTGGAAGCCGGATTGGCGCGCATCACGCCGAGCATGGAAGCGGCGGCGCGCAGTCTGGGCAGCAGCCCGGGCGAGACCTTGCGCCGGGTGCATCTGCCGCTGATGCGCGGCAGCCTGCTGACTGCGGCCTTGCTGGTGTTTGTCGATGTCATGAAGGAACTGCCGGCCACCCTGGTGATGCGTCCCTTCAACTTCGACACGCTGGCGACGCAAACCTACACGCTGGCGGCCGACGAACGCCTGGCGGAAGCGTCGAGCGCGGCACTGGCGATCGTCGTGGTCGGCCTGTTGCCCATCATCCTGCTCGCCAGGCAGATCGCCGCCGGACGCAGTGAAACCACGGCTTGCTGAGCGCTGCGCGGAACCGGATGACATGCGCGCTCAGAGGCTGCGCGAGACTTCGAGGGCGCCGTCCGCTTCATCGGTCAGCCTGACGATGAAATCCAGGGATTCCATCAAGGCCAGCATGGCTTCGTTGTCGGGCAGCACCTGGCCCCGGATTTCGCTGTAGCCCTGTTCGCGCGCGGCGTCCATCAGGCAGCGCATCAGGCGCGAGCCGAGGCCCTGGCCGGCGGTTTCGTCGGCGACGATGATGGCGAACTCGCAGATTCTCCCGTCGGGCAGCGCGGCGTAATTCGCCTCCCCCAGAATGCGCGTACGACCCTCGCGGCGGACCGTCGCCACCAGGGTCAGCTCGCGGCCGTAATCGATCTGCGTGTAGCGCGCCAGCAGGTGCTGGGTCAGTTCCGAGACCGAATTGAAATAGCGGAAATACTTGCTTCGCTGCGAGAGTCCGCGCACGAATTCCTGAAATGCATTGGCATCCTCGGGGCGAATCGGCCGGATGGTGCAGGCGCTCCCGTTCTTCAAGGTCCACTCGCCGGCGAATTGCGCCGGATAGGGATAGATCGCCATGTGGCCGTAGCGCTCGCTGTGCGCCGGGAGCGGCCGGATGTCGATGCGGACGTCGGTGACGACGGCGCCGTGTTCGTCGGCCAGCAGCGAACTGATATCCAGTGCGCGCAGCCAGGGCAGTTCGCTGGCAATTTCGGAAACGCGCAGCAGGATGTCACGCAACGGCTCTTCGGCGACGGCGGGCATTTGGCGCAATGGCCCCAGCAGCCGGGCGACATGCGCTTCCCCGAGCATTTTTCCGACCAGGCGCGGATTGAGCGGCGGCAAGGCAATCGAGCGGGCCTCGTATATGTCAGGGGCGATGCCGCCTTCGGAGAGCGCAATCACGGGGCCGAAGACGCGATCCGGCCGGATCGAGATGCGCAACTCGCGCCCGGTCGGCTTGTCGACATGGGGCTCAAGATAGACTTCCTTGTGGGTGCCTTCCTTGGTCAGGCTTTGAAACGCAAGCCCGACTTCCGCGGCGGAGGCCGGGTAAAGTCGCTCTCCCGCGCCGAGCGCTTTTTGTCCGCCGCCTTGCGTCGCCAGTTTCATGGTTACCGGATAGCCGATTTGGCTGGCAACGGCGACCGCCTCACTGGCGCTTTCGGCTACGCTGGTGGGCGATACGGGAATGTGGAATGCAGCCAGCACGGCCTTGGCCTCGGGCAGGCTCAGTATTTCGCGGTTCGCGGCCAAGGCTTGGGCCACGATTTGCTGCGCGCATTGGATATCCGGTTCCTGGTAAGAGGTCAACGCGGCCGGGGTTTCCTGGAGCATCTTCTGGTTGCGCACCCAGTTCACCATGAAGGCGAAAGCGACCACGGCATTTTCGGGAGTGCGAAAGGTCGGTATGCGGGCTTTGGCAAATGCCGCGCGCCCTTCGCGGGCCACGGCTTCGCCCATCCAGCAGGTCAGCAGCGGCTTGGTGATTTGTCGCGTGGCTTCGATGACCGCGTCGGCCAATTCGGTCGGCGCGACAAAGGTATTGGGCGACAGGATGGCGAGCACGCCGTCGATGTTGGGGTCGTCGATGCAGGTCGTCAGGGCGCCGACGAAGCGCTCCGGGTTGGCGTCGAACAGCACGTCGACGGGGTTGCCATCGGACCATGCCGGCGGCAGTCGCGCGTTCAGCAGCTCCAGGGTTTGCGGCGTCAAGGCGCCCAGTTCGATGCCGAGTTCGGCGGCTGCATCTCCGGCCATGACGGCCGGTCCGCCGCCGTTGGTGACAATCGCCAGGCGATTCCCTTTCGGCATCCGTGGCGTCGTCAGTGCGCGTGCCGCCGAAAACATGTCGCCGACCGACTTGACGCGCAGCACACCGGCCCGGCGCAGGGCCGCGTCAAACGCGTCGTCGCGGTCAACGCGGGTTCGGCTGTGCGACTCCGCGATGCGCGCCGACATCGGGTGATTCCCCGCCTTCACCGCAATCACCGGTTTGACGCTGGCGGCGGCTCGTGCCGCGCTGAGGAAATGGCGGGCGTCGTGCAGACCTTCGAGATAGAGAAGGATGCTTTCCGTGCGCGGATCGGCGGCGAGATAGTCGAGAATTTCCGGCAGTTCGAGATCGGTGCCTTCGCCGGGACAAAATATCGCCGAAAATCCGAATTCGTTGTTCACACTCCAGTCGAGTATCCCGGCGCAAATCGCGCTGGACTGGGAGACGAAGGCCAGATTGCCGACCGGTACCGCCTTGGTAATCGGCGTCGCGTTGAATCCGGTGTGCGGCAGGACGTAGCCCAGCGCCTTCGGTCCGAATATGCGCATTTGCCGGCGCGCGGCGACGTCCTGCAAATGACGGAAATGTTCGCTGCCATTCGGGTCGGTGTCGCGAAATCCCGCCGAGTAGACGATTGCCGACTGGATATTGCGTTGGCCGCAGGCTTCAAGAATCTCCGCTACGTCGTCAACCGGGGTCGCGATCAATGCCAGATTGAGGCGCGCATCGATGGCGTCGAGCGAGGAATGGCAGGGGTGGCCGTCAATCTCGGCATGTTTCGGATTGACGAAATGGGATCGCCCCGCGTAGCTGCCCTGGCAGAGGTTCCTCACCAGCCCGTTGCCCAGCGTGCCGGCCGTCGGGCTGGCCCCGAACAGGGCGATTCCGCTGGGCGTCACGAATGGGTGCAGCGGCGTTCTGTCCAGTGCCATGGTTCGTTGTTTTCCCGTCTGCCTTGCTGCTTCCTGAGTTAGTTCGACGGTTTCTCCAGGCCGAGATCAACCAGTGTTTCGATCGCGCCGACCACGTCACCGCGCAAGTTGTGCAGGGGGGCGGCCATGAAATGCAGCCACTTCCCCTGCGTGCCGAAAGTGGGAAAGAAATCGTCGGCTTCGAACGCGCCGGCAACCAACGCGGAGGGTTTCGCGCGTCCGCCGTAGTAGGCAGCCACCTCTTCCGGTGGGGCCCGGCGGATGATCATTTCCGCCAGGACGACGCGGCGCGTATCGTAGGGATAAAAGGCGCGCCAGACCTCATCGCGTCCCAGCATTTCTTGCGCATGGGTATTTGTCAGGGTCTCACAGGCCCGATTCCAGTGCGTGACCTTGCAGCGCGCGTCGAGAACGAAGGTGGCAACCGGACTGCCGGCCACGATACCGACCAGGCGGCGCTCGGCCTCGCGGTGCGCCGCTTCCGCCTCCTTGCGTTCGGTGATGTCCTGCAGTGTTTCGATACAGCCGATGATCTTGCCATCGGCATCGCGTATGGGGGCCGCGCTGAACGCGAGCCAGCATCCTTCCTCGCCAAAGGTCGGGAAGAAGTCCTCGGATTCCCAGCCGCCGGGGCAGTGCTCGGACGGTCGGTACTTGCCCCGATAGAATTTGTCGAGCAGTTCGGGTGGCGAGCCATCGACCACGATATCCGCCAGGACCGGCCGGTGCGCAGGGTAGAAGGCCCGCCATTGATGATGGGTTCCCAGCACATCCTTGCCGGGTATCCCGGACATGCGCGCCAGCGCGTCGTTCCAGTGGGTGACGACATGGCTGGAATCGATGACAAAGGCGGGAACCGGGCTGCCGTCGAGGATGCGCGAAGATATATCGATATGCAATGAAGCAGACACGCCAGCTCCCGTAAAAGTCGTATTTGCAGGAATGTTACTGCAAACGCAATGATTCAAGGGCCGGTCGTCAAGCCAAAGGGACTGCCGCCCCGACGTGCGCGGGGTCGCGGCTACAGGGCGTCTGGGCGCTAGTCGCGCCAGATGCGCTCAGAGCGATTTATGGGTGCCGTCGCACAATGCGCCGTTGGCGCTGTGCTTGCAGCCGCAGAAATAGACTGTCTTGCTGTCGTCTGCAGTGTATTTGACCGGATTGAATTCGGACCCTTTGTGGCTGCCATCGCAAAATGGTTGCGACTTGCTCTTGCCGCAGGCGCACCAGTAGTAATCCTTGCCTTGTTCCACGTCGACGGCGAAAGGCGATTTTGCAGCGATTTCTGGCTTGGACATGCTGTTCTCCGGTAGTCATGTTGAGGAAGGCCCACTATATGGACATTCTTCAACACGCGAAACGAGCATCCCGGAATTGATTGTTTCGGTTCGCTGAACAATGGTCGGCAAGAGTCGGCGCTGGCAGTACGGCGCGTCGATCGTCGGGAAGGGATCGAAACCGTTCTGCCTGTGCCTCAAGCCGACTTCGCGCATCCCCCTCTTGGAGAGGGGCAACGCGGCTACTTCCAGCCGGCGCGGTCGTAGATGCGCTGCGCGGAGACCGCGTTTTTTGCCAAGGTGGACACTGGCAAGCTGTCAGGCTTGAACTTGCCCATTGCCTCAAGTGCAGGATTCTTGACTGTAACGCTGGCCGCCGGCCACTCGTTGTTGCCGTCGGCGAAATAGCGCTGGGCGTCGTCGCCGGCGAGGTATTCGAGGAATTTGACGGCGGATTCCTTGTTCGGCGCGGTTTTCAGCATGCCGCCGCCGGAGATATTGATGTGGGCGCCAAAGCTTTTCTGGTTTGGCCAGACGATGGCAATGCGTTCCATCAGCCGGCGATCTTCGGGTTTCTCCGAACGCAGCAGGCGGGCCAGGTAGTAGGTATTTGAAACCGCCACACCGCATTCTCCGGCGGCGACGGCCTTGATTTGATCCGTGTCGCCGCCTTTGGGGGCGCGGGCGAAATTGGCGACCACGCCGCGCGCCCACTCTTCGGCCTTGGCTTCGCCGAGGTGCGCGATCAAGGCCGCCATCAGCGAGATATTGTAGGGATGGCTGCCGGAACGCGAACAGACCTTGCCCTTGAGTTTCGGCCCGGCCAGGTCTTCGTAGTTCTGCACCTCCTCGGTCTTTACCAGTTCCCGGTTGGCGACGATTACGCGGGCGCGGGTCGAAAAGGCGAACCAGTCCGGGCTGCGCAGATTGGCTGGAATGCGAGCTTCAAGCAACTTGGACTTCACGGGGGCGAATAGTCCCAGTTCGTCAGCTTTTGCCAGCCGCGCGGCATCGACGGTAAGGAAAATATCGGCTGGGCTGTTGACGCCTTCGTTGCGGATGCGTTCCAGGAGTTCGTCTTCCTTGGCTTCGATGCGGTTGATCTTGATCCCGGTTTGCCGGGTGAAGTTGCTGTAGAGCGCTTCATCTGTCTGGTAATGGCGGGCGGAATAGAGGTTGAGTACTTTGTCCTGCGCCAATGCCGGGGCGGCACTGAGAGGGAGCAGGGCAATCAGGGAGAGAAGCAGGCGCGATGTATTCATGGCGGGCAATTTGCAGTCGAGTTGGGAATTGCTCGTATTGTATTAAGAATCATTCGCAATGGCAAGAGAAAATAGAGCCAGCACAAGGCTGGCGCTCGGCGGACTCATTCAGGCGTGGCTAATCGAGATTGACGCGGCGCGCGCCGTTGAATCGCTTGATCCAGTAGCCGTCGCGCAGGTCCTCGATACGCACCCGTCCGCCGCTACGCGGCGCATGGACAAATTGGTTGTCGCCAAGATAAATACCGACATGGGAAAAAGCGCGGCGCATGGTGTTGAAGAACACCAAGTCACCGGGGCGCAGTTCATCTCGGCTGATTTCCTGGCCCGATTTGCTCATTTCCTTCGAGCTGTGCGGCAGTACCAGTCCGACGCCTTCGCGGAAGACATGGCTGACGAAACCGGAACAGTCAAAACCGGCTTCGGGGGAACTGCCGCCCCGGCGATAGCGGATGCCCAGCAAATCCATGGCTTGGTCAATTGCGTCCTGCGCCGTGGCGGTGGCGCGATCGACGAAGGAAACCGGCAATGGCGGCGGAACCACGATGGGTTCGTCGGCGCGGGCTTGGGAGCAAAGCAGGCAGGCGAGCAGAAAGAATTTCGCCAAGCGGATGAGGATTCCTTGCATGGGCCGGGACTATAGCTTTGACGGGTATTGGCTGTAAACCCCTCGACCGGCGTCGATTCAGCGCCCCGTAAGGCTCGTCTGTCTATAATCACCTGCTTCAGTACGCATAAGACCCAAAATCGGGCACAGACACAGCGCGAATTCGAGGAGGCTATCGTGGGTTTCAAGGCTTACCTGATCAATCAAGAGGATGGCAAGGTTGTCAGTCGATTCGTCGATATGGACGAATCGCAACTTGACCGCGGCGAAGTGACCGTCGCCGTAACCCACTCCAGCATCAACTACAAGGACGCCTTGGCGGCAACCGGCGCCGGACGCATCATTCGACGCTTTCCCTGCGTCGGCGGTGTCGATCTGGCCGGAAGGGTGACCGCCAGCGCGGATGCCCGCTTCAAGCCCGGGGACGAGATTCTGGCGACCAGCTACGACATTGGAGTGGCTCATCATGGCGGCTATGCGGAACAGGCCCGCCTGCCGGCTGACTGGGTAGTCAAGCTGCCGGCGGGTCTTAGCTTGCACGACGCGATGGCGTTGGGCACCGCCGGTTTCACCGCCGCCCTTGCCGTGGTGCGGATGGAACACGACGGACTGGCGCCGGACAAGGGGCCGGTGGTGGTGTCGGGCGCTACCGGCGGCGTCGGCAGCATCGCCATCGAAATTCTGGCCAAGAAGGGCTATCACGTTGTCGCTCTCACCGGCAAGGAAGCGGAGAGCGACTATCTCAAGGCCCTCGGCGCGAAGGAGACCCTGCTGCGCCAGTCGCTCGACTTGGCCAAGATCAAGCCCCTGGGCAAGGAGACCTGGGCCGGCGCGGTGGATAACCTGGGCGGCGATGTGCTGGCCTGGATGGCCAGCACGATGAAGGTGGGCGGTGCGCTGGCGGCGGTCGGCCTCGCTGCGAGTTTCAGTCTGAACACCACTGTGATGCCCTTCATATTGCGCGGCGTCAGCTTGCTGGGAATCGATTCGGTTAACTGCCCGATGGCCTTGCGCGAGGAAGTTTGGCGGCATTTGGCGACCGATATGCATCCGGCGCACCTGGTACCGGATTCGGCGCGGATGATTCGCGACATCGCATTCGCGGACTTGCCTGCAGCATTCGACGACTACATCCAGGGGCGGGCCAGGGGGCGCGTCGTGGTCAATATCGCCGCCTGAAGAGCGGACAAATCACTCCCAACATCAACCACCGCGGAACAATACCAACGAGGATCGTCATGGGAAAATATTCGGAATTTCACGCGCGTTCAATCCACCAGCGGGATGACTTCTGGGCCGAACAGTCGGCGTTGATCGATTGGCAAACGCCGCCGCAGAAGATCTGTGACTTTTCGCGGCCACCGTTCGCGAACTGGTTTGTCGGCGGCAAGACCAATCTGTGCCATAACGCAGTCGATCGTCATGCGGCGAAACGTCCCAATGATCGCGCGCTGATCTATATCTCGACCGAGACCAACGAGGAAAAAAGCTATTCCTTCGTCGAACTCAAGGCGGAGGTAATGCGCGCGGCGGCCATCATGAAGTCGCTTGGCGTCGGTCGGGGCGACCGCGTACTGATCTACATGCCGATGATCGCCGAAGCGACTTTTGCCATACTCGCCTGCGCCCGCGTCGGCGCAATACATTCGGTGGTGTTTGGCGGTTTCGCCTCCGGCTCGCTGGCCACACGGATTGACGATGCGAAGCCGAAACTGATCGTTTCGAGCGATGCCGGCATGCGCGGCGGCAAGGCCGTACCTTACAAGAACCTGCTTGACGAAGCGTGCCGGTTGGCCGAGTTTCCA
Organism: Rhodocyclales bacterium RIFCSPLOWO2_02_FULL_63_24; assembly: GCA_001828935.1. Classification (GTDB taxonomy): domain Bacteria; phylum Pseudomonadota; class Gammaproteobacteria; order Burkholderiales; family Rhodocyclaceae; genus Sulfuritalea. The sequence goes on along the minus strand of MHZX01000105.1, from coordinate 1,417 downwards.
CCCGAAAAGGTGTTGATGGTCGACCGCGGTCTGGACAAGGACTGGCCCCGAGTGGCGGGTCGCGATGTCGATTATGCCGAACTGCGTGCGCAGCACATGAATGCCGACGTGCCCTGCGAGTGGATGGAGTCCACCGAACCTTCGTATATTCTCTATACCTCGGGTACCACGGGCAAGCCCAAGGGCGTGCAGCGGGACACCGGCGGCTATGCCGTGGCGCTGGCGGCTTCCATGAAGCACATCTTCACCGGCGGCGAGGGCGAGACCATGTTCTCCACCTCCGACATCGGCTGGGTGGTCGGTCACAGCTACATCATCTACGGCCCGCTGATCGCCGGCATGGCTACCGTCATGTACGAAGGCACGCCGGTTCGTCCCGATCCGGGCATCTGGTGGCAGATCGTCGAGAAGTACAAAGTTAACGTAATGTTTTCGGCGCCTACTGCGGTTCGCGTGCTGAAGAAACACGACAACAGTTATCTGCACAAGTACGACCTGTCGTCGCTCAAGCATTTGTTCCTCGCCGGCGAGCCGCTGGATCAGCCAACCCACGAATGGATCATGGGCGAACTGGGGTTGCCGGTGATCGACAACTACTGGCAGACGGAAACTGGTTGGCCGATATTGTCGACCGTGCGCGGCGTCGAGGACACCAAGATCAAGTTCGGCACGCCGAGCTTCCCGGTCTATGGCTACGACCTGCGCATCTTCCGCGAAGACGGGACGGTGTGCGATGCCAATGAAAAAGGCATTGTCGGCATCGTGCCGCCGCTGCCACCGGGTTGCCTATCGACAATCTGGGGCGACGACGATCGATTCGTCAGCACCTATTTCAGCCTGTTCAAGGAACCGCAGGTCTATTCGTCGTTTGACTGGGGCATCAAGGACGAGGAGGGCTATCACTTTATCCTTGGCCGCACCGACGACGTCATCAATGTCGCCGGCCACCGTCTCGGCACGCGCGAAATCGAAGAGGCCATACAAGGTCACACGGCGGTGGCGGAAGTTGCTGTCGTCGGTGTGAACGATCAGTTGAAGGGACAGGAACCCGTCGCTTTCGCCGTGGTCAAGGACCCGGCGCGGGTTGCCACACCTGAGTTGCGGACCGCGCTGGAAGCAGAGATCAAGAAGACTGTCGATGGCAGTCTGGGTGCCATTGCCCGACCGAAGCGCGTGCACTTCGTCACCGGTCTGCCCAAGACCCGCTCGGGGAAGATGTTGCGGCGCTCGATCCAGGCGCTGGCAGAAGGCCGCGACGCTGGCGATCTTACAACCATCGACGATACGTCGACTCTCGACCAGATCAAGGCGGCGCTGGCCGGTTGAGGAGGGGTGCAAATGAAAGTGTTGGACGGCGTCACGCGGCGGCGGCGTTCCAGTAACGGTGCCAGCCGTGGTTGGCGCGCAAGACACGCAA
>MHZX01000104.1:87777-107600 GCA_001828935.1 Rhodocyclales bacterium RIFCSPLOWO2_02_FULL_63_24 | reverse complement strand
GGTGGCCGATCAGCCTATCCGCTATAAGGGCGATGGCTCGGCGCCTGGTCCGTTCGATTACTTTCTGGCTTCATCGGCTTTGTGTGCGGCTTACTTTGTGAAGTTGTACTGCGAGACTCGCAACATCCCCACCGATAACATCCGCCTGTCGCAGAACAACATTGTTGATCCCGAAAATCGCTACCGGCAGATTTTCAAGATTCAGGTCGAGTTGCCGGCGGATATTTCCGCCAAAGACCGGCAGGGCATTTTGCGCTCCATCGACCGTTGTACGGTGAAAAAGGTGGTGCAAACCGGGCCTGAGTTTGTGATCGAGGAGGTGGAAAATCTGGATGCCGATGCGCAGGCCTTGCTGATGCTGAATCCGGATTCAGAAGTAAACACCTATATTGCAGGCAAGGATCTGCCGCTGGAGCAAACCATCGCCACTATGTCGGGGGTTTTGGCGGGCTTGGGCATGAAGGTCGAAATCGCTTCGTGGCGCAATCTTGTTCCCAATGTGTGGTCACTGCATATCCGCGATTCGCACTCGCCGATGTGTTTTACCAATGGCAAGGGAGCGACCAAGGAAAGTGCGTTAGCGTCGGCGTTGGGCGAATTTATCGAGCGAACGAATTGCAATCATTTCTATAACGACCAGTTCTGGGGGGAAGACATCGCCAATGCGGCGTTCGTGCATTACCCGAATGAGCGCTGGTTCAAGCCGGGTCGTAAGGATGCGCTGCCGGCCGGGATTCTCGACGAATACTGCCTGCAAATTTACAACCCCGATGGCGAGCTGCGCGCTTCGCATCTGTATGACACCAACTCCGGCAATACCGAGCGCGGCATCTGCACGCTGCCCTATGTGCGCCAGTCAGACGGCGAGGTGGTGTATTTCCCATCCAACCTGATCGACAACCTGTTCCTCAGCAATGGCATGAGTGCCGGCAATACGCTGGCCGAAGCGCAGGTGCAATGCCTGTCGGAAATTTTCGAGCGGGCAGTCAAACGCGAAATTCTGGAAGGCGAATTCGCACTGCCTGATGTGCCGCACGAAGTGCTGGCGAAATATCCCGGCATTCTGGCCGGGATTCAGGAGTTGGAAAATCAGGGCTTTCCGGTGCTGGTGAAGGATGCTTCGCTGGGCGGGGAATTTCCGGTGATGTGCGTCACCTTGATGAACCCGCGTACCGGCGGTGTGTTTGCGTCGTTCGGGGCGCACCCAAGCTTTGAGGTGGCGCTGGAGCGCAGTCTTACCGAGTTGCTGCAGGGACGCAGTTTTGAAGGCCTGAACGATTTACCCCGGCCCACCTTTGAAAGCAACGCCGTCACCGAGCCGAATAACTTTATCGAGCACTTTATAGATTCCAGCGGCGTGGTGTCGTGGCGTTTATTCAGTGCCAAAGCGAATTACGACTTTGTCGAGTGGGATTTTTCCGGCCAGGGTCAGAACACCAAAATGAGCTCCAATGCCGACGAAGCGGCAACCCTGTTCGGCATTCTCGAAAACATGGGCAAGGAAGTTTACATGGCGGTGTATGACCAACTCGGCGCAACGGCCTGCCGCATTTTGGTGCCGGGTTATTCGGAAATTTATCCGATCGAGGATTTGATCTGGGATAACACCAACAAAGCGCTATCGTTCCGCGCCGATATCCTGAACTTGCATCGACTGGACGATGCCAGTCTGGAAGCTCTGCTGGAACGTCTGGAAGACAGTGAGCTGGATGATTACACCGACATCATCACCTTGATCGGCGTCGAATTTGACGAAAATACGGTCTGGGGTCAGCTCACGATTCTGGAGTTGAAGCTGCTGATTCGTCTCGCCCTGCAGCAATTGGAAGGGGCCAAGGAGCTGGTGGAAGCCTTCCTGCAGTACAACGAAAACACGGTAGAGCGCGGATTGTTTTATCAGGCCGTGAATGTGGTGCTGGAGGTGCTGCTGGATGACGATCTGGAACTGGACGATTACGTGGTCAATTTTCGCCGGATGTTTGGCAACCCGCGGATGGACGCGGTGCTGGGGTCAGTGGACGGCAGCGTGCGCTTCTTCGGACTGACACCCACGAGTATGAAACTGGAGGGTCTCGACAGACACCAGCGCCTGATCGACAGCTACAAAAAACTGCACATGGCGCGGGCCAATGTGGTGGCTTTATCCAGTTAGGGTTACGAGTCATGGCGGGATCAACCACAAGAGTGACCGGGTGGCTCCCGAATTCCTGGGCGAAGCCATTGCACGGGAGCAGGTCGCGCAGCTTACGCATTTCCCCGCCAACCCTCCGGCGGCGTCAGCTAAAGCTTTCGAACTGCACGCGCTCGGGTGCGATGCCGAGTTGCCTGGCGCTGCTTGCCACGGCGCCAATCAGGGTGGCGGGACCGCAGACATAAAACACGGCGTCCTCTGCCGCGCTACGGACAAGGGCATCGACGTCCATGCGTGCGAGGCCCGCCACACGGCTGAAATACAGCCGCAGCTGCTGCGGGAACTCGATCGCCAGCCGGTCGCGGTAGGCCATCTCTTCGGGGCGGCGTGCCGTGTAATGCAGCATGAACGGGGTGCCGCGCGCCTGGAGCGCCTGAGCCATGGCCTTGATCGGCGTGATGCCGATCCCGCCGGCGATCAGCACCGCCGGGCGCGCGTCGTCGTGCAGGGAAAATTGATTCAGCGGCGGGGCGACATTGAGTCGGGTGCCGATCGCCCAGTTCGCATGTATCGCCTCGGAGCCGCCGCGTCCATCGTCTTCACGCAGGACGGCGATCTCGTAAATGTCGCGTCGCGAGGGATGGCTCGCCAGCGAATACTGTCGCGTCGCCAGCCTGCCATCGGCGAGCTGCACCGGGATGTTGAGATGGGCGCCGGCCGCCGCTTGCGGCAGGCTGCCCCAATCGGCCGGGCGCAGCTCATAGGCCCGGATGCGCGGGGTCATCTGGCGGATGCCGGTGACGGTCAGTGCCAGGGCGCCGCTGCCGATCGGCGCCGCGGCGGGAGTCGGTTGCGTTTGCGGCCTGGCCGATCGCAGCAGTTCATCCACCTGCGCCTTCGTGTAGCGCGGGGTGATGTGCTTCGGGCAGTTCCAGTCGAAGGCTTCGACGTGGATGACGACTCCCCGTTCGACGCGGGCGCGGTAGCCCGGGGATTCCAGCCGGGCGATCAGCTCCGGTTCCAGGGATTCATCAACCAGCCGGGCGCGGCCCCAGAGCTTGAGCCGGCGCTGCTGCGCGTAATCCATGAGGAACAGGCTGACCCGGTCGTCGCCGGCCAGGTTGCCGACAGACAGGTACTGGCGATTGCCGCTGAAGTCGGCATAGCCGATGGTGCGTTCGTCGAGCACCTTGAGAAAGCCCGGCGGACCGCCGCGGTGCTGCACATAGGGCCAGCCGGACTCGCCGACGGTGGCTTGATAGAGGCTGTCGCGTTCGGCGATGAATTCGATTTCCATCGGTCCGAGGGCGGCAACCTCGTCTTCACCGGTTTCCAACTGGCGGTAGCCGTCGCGGCTGCCCATCCGGGTTTGCGCGGCACGGACCTTGGGGGTGAAGGCAATGCGGGCGAATGCGCTGGCCATGAGTTTCTCCGGAAAGCGGGGCAAGGACCTGCCCTTGCCCCGGGCTACTTTTGACGGTCAGGCGGCGAGTTTCAATTCGACTCGCGGGAAGTCGATGTCGACGCGTCCGGCCTTGCCCAGCAGGTTGGTCAGGATGTTCATGCCGACGTGGGTGATGACCTCGACGATGTCGGCTTCGCTGTAGCCGGCGTTGCGCATTTCCAGCAGTTCGGCGGTGGTGACTTCTCCCATGTGAGCGACCAGCGAGCGGGCAAACCTGACGGCCACTGCCGCCTTTTCATCCTGGCTGGTGCCGGCGCGGTTGGCCTCCATTTCGCTGCCGTCCAGTCCCGCCTTGCGGCCGATCGCCGTATGCGCCGACAGGCAATACTCGCAGCCGTTCTGCTGGGCCAGGGCCAGGGCGATGCGTTCGCGCGTTTTGGGGTCGAGGGAACCGTCGCCGGCGATGCCGTGCAGTCCCAGGAATGCCTTGAGGGCCGCCGGGGAGTTGGCGAATACCTTGAGGAAGTTGGGCACCATGCCAAGCTGGGCATGGATGGCGTCGTAGAGGGCCTTCTGTTCCGGATTTGCCGCTTCGGCGGTAACGAGGTTGATGCGGGCCATGATGTTTCTCCTGTGTGGGTTTAGGGTGCGTCGGTGTTCGTCTGTGAACGGCGTCCACTTTGCCTAACATCACGAAAATTAAGAATGCATATAGAATGGAATTGATAATTCCACTAAGCGGAATAGAGATGGACCGACATCACCTGATGAGCGTCTTCGTTGCCGTGGCCGAGCTGGAGGGCTTCGCGGCGGCGGCACGGCGCCTGAACATGTCGCCGCCAGCCGTGACACGCGCAGTATCGGCGCTCGAAGAGCGGCTCGGCGTCCGCTTGCTGACGCGCACGACGCGCATGGTCCGGGTCACCGAGGCAGGCGCCCGATACCTGGACGATGCGCGGCGAATCATGGCCGACTTCGACGAGGCCGATGCCGCTGCGGCGGGCAGCAATGCAACCCCGCGCGGCCTGCTTGCCGTGACGGCTCCCGTCCTGTTTGGGAAACTCTACGTGATGCCGGTGGTGACCGAATACCTGACTCTCTTCACGCAGACCAGGGTCTCCGCGTTGTTTGTCGACCGCGTGGTGAATATGGTCGACGAAGGGATCGACGTAGGCATCCGGATCGCGGTGCTTCCCGATTCATCGCTGCGCGCCATTCCTGTCGGACGGGTGCGACGCGTCGTCGTCGGCGCGCCGGCCTACCTTAAGCAGTTCGGCACGCCGAAGACCCCGGAGGATTTGCAGCATCATCGGCTGATCGCCGCCAGTGGCGTCTCGCCGACCACGGAATGGTCCTTTGGCGACGGGGAACGCAAGATGGCGGTCAAGGTGCAGCCGCGAATTCAGGTCAATGCCAATGAGAGTGCGCTGGAGGCCGCCCGGCAAGGTTTCGGACTGACGCGCCTGCTGTCATACCAGGTGGCGCCGCAACTCGCCTCCGGGGAGCTGCGGACGGTGCTCGAAAACTGCGAAGGCGCCGGCTTGCCGATTCACGTGATCCATCGCGAGGGGCGGCACGGCGCGGCCAAGGTGCGCAGTTTCGTGGACCTCATCGTCGAGCGCCTGCGAGCAGACAAGACCCTTGGCCGCTAAGCCGGGGGCGGTACCTGCCTCCATCGCCGCAGCGTAGCCAGTGCGCAGTGGCGCCGGGATAAGGCTCGAACATGACGTCGATGCCGCGTCGAATTTCAGCCGGCGTTCTCCCGCGCCTTCATCCGCGATACTGGCACGAGTCCGTCGGCTCGGGTGCGCACGCATTCGGCAATCGACTCATGATGAAACAGTTGCCCGCGAACAGTCCGATCTTGCGCGTAGGACCCGAGGCGCTGAGCAAGGCGACGGGCAACGCGGGCTATCCCTCCACCGGGCAACAAAAGTGGGGCCGCGAGGCGCGCCGTCGTGCTGGAGTCCGTGCCGACCTGCCCGCAGTGCGGCCACGTCAAGACCGAGACCATGCCCACCGGTGCCTGCCAGTGCTACTGCGAATGCGAGAGCTGCCATGCGCTGCTCGGTCCCAAGCCCGGCGACTGCTGCGTCTTCTGTTCCTGCGGCACGGCGCCCTGTCCGCCGCTCCTGGAACAGGGGCGCGGGCACTGCTGCCGGGTACCGTCAGTGGCTCCGTGTCGGCCACAATGATCTACTGTCCAATACTGAAGAGTCGGCGCTGGTGGGACGGCGGTTATTCGGCCATCGAAGACCGTTCTCTCTATGTCTCAGTGCGGCCAAGAAGAGTCATTTCGGCGGCGAAAAATCAGGACCCGCATATGACAGGAAACTGTTCAGGAACCTGCCACTCGACTCTGATTGCTGCGACGCAAGGCTCTTTTCATCCCATCGTGACGACGACCTTGCCTTTGGCGCGTCCTGATTCGACGTAATCCATTGCCTGTTGGGTCGCTTCGAACGGGAAGACCTGGTCCACGACCGGGCGGATGGCCCCGGAATCGATGAGTGCGCTGATCTCGCGCAACTGGCCGCCGTTTGCTTTCATGAAGAGGAAGGAATAGCTGACGTTGCGGCGTTCGGCTTTTCTCCTGATGCCAAAGCTCAACAAGCGCAAGATTGATTTCAAAAACCACGGCGCCCCGATTTCTTCGCCAAAAGCCGGATCGGGCGGACCCGAGACCGAGATGAGTTTTCCGCCGGGCTTCAGTACGCTCAGGGACTTGGCGAGTGTCGCGCTGTCCTGGCTATTCAAGACGACATCGTAGTCATGCAGGATGGTTGCGAAATCATCTTTCTTGTAATCGATGACGACATCGGCGCCGAGGCGCTTCACCCAATCCACGTTGGCGGTACTCGTCGTCGTCGCGACAAACGCGCCGAGATGCTTCGCCAGTTGGATGGCAAATGTTCCGACGCCACCGGAGCCGGCCTGAACGAAAACCTTCTGCCCCTTCTGGAGATTCGCCTTTCCGACCAGTGCTTGCCAGGCGGTTAGGCCGACCAGCGGGATCGAGGCAGCCTCCGCCATGGTGAGGGCTTTGGGCTTGATCGCCAGGGACGCTTCCCTGATCGCGATGAATTCAGCGAACGCGCCGATGCGAAAATCATCGGGCCGGGAATAGACCTCGTCACCCGGCTTGATTTGCCGTACGCGTGGCCCGACCCGGACCACCACCCCGGCCACGTCGTGGCCCAGGATGAGCGGCAAGCGGTAGGGCAGGACGAGCTTGAACTCTCCGCTCTTGATCTTGGAATCCAGCGGATTCACGCCCGCCGCATGCACCTGGACCAGCACTTCGTCATCGCGCAGTTCCGGCACCGGCATTTCGCCAAGGCGCACGCTGCCGGCCTTTCCATAACGTTCGAGAATGAATGCCTTCATGAGTGTTGAGTCGCCGATTTTTCCATGGCCGAAGCGCGCGGCGGCGACACCGGTATGGCATCGATTCGCAGGTCTTTGCGAAGTGCGGCATCCACCAGGCCGCTGGGCGCGAAGCGGCGCAGGAGTCGGAGTCGGCTGGCGAGCCCGCTCGGGGTGTAGCGGAGTTTCGGCTGGGCCGCAAGAGCGGCTTTCAACACGGTGTCGGCCACCACCGACGGCCCTTGGGCGTTTGCCATGAGTTCCTTTCCCCGCTGGTGTACGACGCTACGGACCTCGCGATATTCATCCAGCTTGGCGTCGGCCTCCAGCAAGTTCGCATCGAAGGGCGTGTTCGTGTAAGCCGGTTCGATGACGGAGACGCGGATGCCACGGGTACGCAATTCGTGATCCAGCGATTCGGAATAGCCCTCGATCGCGTGCTTGGTGGCCGAGTAGAGCGCTCCGTAGGGCATCGGCAGGAAGCCGAGCACCGAGCCCATGTTGATGATGCGCCCCTTGCCCTGGCGTCGCATGTGGGGAACGACAGAACGAGTCATGCGCACCACGCCGAAGAAGTTCGTATCGAAGATGGCACGGGCCTGCTCAATCGAACTCTCTTCCGCACCGGCCGGGGCGACGCCGAAGCCGGCGTTATTCACCAGCAGGTCGATGCGGCCGACGCGCCGTATCAGCTCCTTGACCAGGGCGTCGACCGAGGCATCGCTGGTTACATCCAGCGTCAGCATCTCGAATGGCCGCTGCCCCGCCGCGGCTGCCCGTCTGCTGGTGCCGAATACCCTGTAGCCCGCCCGGGCCAGGCGCTCCGCCGTGGCTTCGCCGATACCCGTTGATGCCCCTGTTACCAGGGCGACGCCGATACTGTTCTTGCTCATGACTCGAATCTCCATGTGGGGTGGATTGCCTGCTGTCAAAGTGTTACTATCAATTCAGGAGTAACTATACTACTAAAATGAAAGTAAGTCACTATCTAAACAGTATGGACAGCGAAAATAGTTGCAACGACCCATGCCCGATAGCGCGCAGCCTGACTTTCGCCGGCGATGCGTGGAGCATCTTGATCCTGCGGGACGCCCACGCCGGCCTCACGCGCTTTGACCAATTCCGGAAGAGCCTTGGCATCGCGCCGACAATCCTGACCCGGCGGCTGGCGACGCTGACCGAGGAGGGATTGCTGGAGAAACGGCGCTACTCGGAGCGCCCCCCGCGAGAAGAGTATCTACTGACCGCTGCCGGGCGCGATTTCTTGCCGGTGCTGTTCATGATCGGCGCTTGGGGACGCCAACACCGGGGTGGAGGCAAGTTGGTTCGTTTCTTCGACGCTGAAAACGGAACAGAAATCAAGGCGGTGGCCGTGGACGAGGTCACAGGGGCAAAGATCGGGACTCGCCCGATACGGATCGTCACGCCAGATGAAAGCTGACAGGTGACTTGCCAGACCAGATAACCCAAACGGGTCAGAGTCATTTCGCAAAGTCAAATGGCTCTGACCCTTTGGCTTAGGGCAACACTTGTTTCATATCTCTTCCGGCGAGAATCCTGTTCGTCATGTCCTGCACCGCGGTTGTCATGTGCATGGGCACGAGATCGAGCGCCGGATGCGCTGCCGCGAAGACCCGGAACAGTTCATCGGCGAATCCCTGCCCGATGCTTTCAACACCGGTGAAGTCAAGAATCACGGTCTTGAATTTCTCGAGTCGCGCGGTGAGCCGCTTCGCCTGTGAGCGAGACACCAGCTTTTCGCCTTCGTACTGCGCCAGCCGAACCGGAACGACTGTCTTGTCGAAACTGAGTTCATCGGGAGCGGCATATTGATAGAACACGTCGTTGGGGGTGCGGGTGCTGTCATTGGCCAGTTCCATGCACACGAAAGTTCCCGGAGCATCTGCTGGATGTTCCATCAAGAAACCTCTCGACCCGTCGTCGTGCAGGAAACGCAGGTTTCCTGAAAAGATAGTGAAGGAATCGAACATCTTCGATGAAAAGAAGATCCCCTCCCCGGTATGGTTCTTCGGGTCGGTAGTCAGCTTGCCTTTGGCCAGTTCCAGAATCGACTCCCGCGGGTCCGCAAGGCCGAGCGCGCGCTGAATCTTCAGGAAGATGCCCTCACCGTCATCCGCCACCAATCCAAATGTGTGAAGCGCCGTTCGCCTTATGGCTACGCGGATGCCCGGCGAGCCCGAATGATCTATCGCATTGTTGATCATCTCGGTCATGCCGTAGTGCCAGATGTCGCGCACATTTTCCGGTAGGTCCTTTACCACCGGCGCGCCAATGGACCGCCAGACAAGGTCCTCGGCCAGGCCTTCGCGAGGAAACAATTGACCGGCCTCCTGCTTGATTGCAGCTTGATATATGCGGGCCTTCGTCAGCCCGGAAGGAACAATATCGCCGTCCTTGACGAGTTGCATCAGGTGGCGGTTGGCCGCCTGGCGCGAGATATGGAATTCCGCCACCAGCGCCGCGGCAACATTCTTCCCGCCGGCCTCGGCAAGGAGAAGGGCGCGCTTGCGCAATGCTTGTTTATCTATTGCCATGGCATCGATTGTCAACTGATCGCTGCTTATTGTCAATCTAATTAACTATTATTGTCAATTACGCAGTTGACAATCAATCCGCCTGGACATGCGAGTGGGTAACAGATCAAGGCGCATCTGCCGCCAGCGTGCGCACCCATGCCGAAGGACTCGCGCCCGTCTCGCGGACGAAGGCGCGCGAGAAGGCCGGCTGGCTGCCGTAGCCGACATCTTCCGCAACCAGCGCCACGGCCCGGCCCTTGCGCAGCAGACGCTGCGCCAGCGCCATGCGCACGCGGGTCAGGAAGTCCGCCGGCGTGATGCCGACGACATTGCGGAATTCCTGGGCGAAGCCGTTGCGCGAGAGCAGGGCGCGCGCGGCCATGCTGTCCACGGTCCACGGCTGGCGCGGATCGTCGAGCAACTCGATCAGCAGGGGGGCGAGTCGTGGATGGGCGAGCCCGGCGAGCACGCCGTGCTGCACCCATTGCTGTTGGATGGCGAAGCGGACGATCTGGATCAGCAGGATGTCGCACAGGCGATCCAGCATCACCTGCCGTCCGGGGCTGGCGTCGGCCGCTTCGGCGAACAGCGCGGTCAAGGTCGACTCGATGCGCTGCAGGCCGCTGAAGGGAATCACGACAACCGCCGGAAACGACTGCGTGACCGGGTTTTCCTGGCCGGCGTCGTAGCGCACCGTGGCGCACAGCACGTCGGCCGGCACCGAGTCGTCGACGTCGAGGCGATGATTGATCGGCCGCGGATAGAACAGCAGGGTCGGTTCGCTGAGCTGGATGTCCGCATGCCCGGCCTGCACCGCGCGCATCGCGCCGGCACGGATGACGTGCAGGTGGCCGACGCCTTCGTCGGCGGCAAAGTCGTGCAGGCCGCACAGCGGCCCCGTGTAGAAGGTGTTGGCGCGCAGGCCGATGTGGTCGAGCAGGCGCGAGATACCGTCTGTTGCCATGCGATGAAGTACGAATGGTTATGAACAATGTACGGATGATAACCAAAGCGCGGACCTCCTGCCCTAATCTTCAGCCGTGCCGCCGGAAGTGCGGCGCTTCATCCACGGTCCCATTCATCAGGAGAACTTCATGACGCAACACTTTGTCGCCCAGACCCTGCGCGGGGTCACGCTGGACACCGCCGACGCCGCACAGAAGGAAGTGCTGGAAGGCGCGCAGAAGCAGGTCGGCTTCATTCCCAACATGTACGCCAACATGGTCAACGTCGCCGGCGTGCTGACCACCTACCTGCACGGCTATGCCGCTTTCCGCCAGAAGTCCGGGCTGGCACCGGCCGAGCAGGAAGTGGTGTTTCTCGCCATCAGCCGCCAGAACGGCTGCGACTACTGCACGGCGGCGCACAGCATGCTCGCCGACAAGATGTCCGGCGTGCCCGGCCCGGTGCTGGCGGCAATCCGCGCCGACCAGCCGATCCCCGACGCGAAACTGCAAGCGCTCTACAGCTTTGCCCGCGAGCTGGTGAGCACCGCCGGCAAGCCCAGCCAGGCAACGGCCGACGCGTTTCTCGCGGCCGGCTACAGCGAAACGGCGGCGCTCAACATCATCCTCGCCGCCGCCGTGAAAACCCTGTCAAACTACAGCAACCACCTGTTCGCCACCGAGGTCGACAAACGTTTCGCCGCTTACAAAGTCGCTTGAGCATCCGATACCGGGCCCGGCAAACCGGGTCCGGACATGGCGGCCGCTGTGGCGCGATCGGCAATGTAAGTAAATGGGCTTCGCGACCAAACCATACGTCGGCGCAGCCGCGCCAAGAGGGAGTGTCATGTTTTTCTCGGGGAAACGAATCGACCAATTGACCGCGCGCCTGTCCATTCTCGAACGGGAGCGGGACACGCTGGCGCAGGATCTCGACCAGTCGCGCCGGCAGCTGGCCGCAGCCAACGAGCAGGTCGCCGCCCTCGACGCCGCACAGGCACATGCAACCGCGGTGATACGGGCGGCCACCTGTTTCGGCGGCTCTTTCGCCGCGGTGCGCGGGTCCCTGCTTGCGCTCGCCGAGGATATGGACGGCAAGCGCCGCACCGCCGCCGCATCCTCCGCCGAGACGCTGAGCAATCGGGATTCGATGCGCCGCATCCTCGGCTATTTCGATGTCATTGCCAGCGGCACGCAGGACACCATGCGGCGCGTCGAGAAACTGGCCGATCGTGCCGGTCAGATCAGCGGCATCATCCAGATCATCCGCGAAGTGGCGGACCAGACCAATCTGCTGGCGCTCAACGCTGCCATCGAAGCGGCGCGCGCCGGCGAACAGGGGCGGGGATTCGCCGTGGTCGCCGACGAGGTGAGAAAGCTTGCCGAACGCACGGCGACCTCGGCCAACGAGATTACCGCGCTGGTGACCGCCAACCGCGGCGAAATGCAGGCCACCCGTGAACATATCGGCGAATGGGCGGACAGTGCGCAGCGCTTCGGCGGCGAAGGCAAGGCGACCGCCGAATTGATGGAATCGCTCTACCGGACCACCCGCGGAATGGAGCTCAACGTCGCGCAAAGCGCCTTGCAGGCATTTGCCGAGACGGCCAAGATCGACCATCTCGCCTGCAAGTACGAAGCGGTCGAGGCCCTGGCGCAAGGACGTCCGCTCGATCCTGCCGCCACCGACGGCGAGGCCTGCCGGCTCGGTGCCTGGCTGCGCGCGGGCCAAGGCAAGCAGTGCTTCTCGCGCTTGCCCGCGTTTCGCGACCTGGAGCGCATCCATGACGATTTCCACCGCCGCATGGGCAGCATGACGGCGCCGGACGTCATGCAAGGCATCAGCGCCATCGACGTCGCGGAGCGCGAGTTGATGGCGGTTCTGGATCGCCTGGTGGCCGACGCCGGGCAGTCCGCGGATGTTTTCTGTCTCGGCTAACGCATGCCCGCCTCCATTGCTGTTGGTTGTTGCGCTTGCCGCGCGCTGTCGATTGGTCGCTGCGACTGCCCGCCAACTTACAACTTCATTGCGTTCGGCTGTAAGCAATCCACCGTGTGACGCGACTGTCGACCAGTACCAGCCAGCGTCATCTCTCCCAACCGCGCCTTGTTTCAGGGGTTATCTCCTTGTCCTTCCGCAAGATGCTACTGCTAGTCGTCATCGCTGCCGCGATCGCGCTGTTCCTGGCGCTGGATCTGGGCCGCTATCTCAGCCTCGACTGGCTCAAGGCGCAGCAGGCGGCGATCGATACCTGGCGTGACGCGCGCCCGCTGGCTGCGGCGGCGATCTTCTTCCTGCTCTATGTCCTCGTCACGGCACTGTCGCTGCCCGGCGCCGCGCTGATGACGCTGGCCGGCGGCGCGGTGTTCGGCCTGTGGTGGGGCACCCTGATCGTGTCGTTCGCCTCGTCGGCCGGCGCGACCTTGGCTTTCCTGGTGTCGCGCTTCCTGCTGCGCGACTGGGTGGCGGCGCACTTTGCGCAGCGCCTGGCCGCCATCGACGACGGCGTGCGGCGCGAGGGGGCGTTCTATCTTTTCACGCTGCGGCTGGTGCCGGTGTTCCCCTTCTTCCTGGTGAATCTGCTGCTCGGGCTCACGGCGATGAAGACACGCAGTTTCTACTGGGTCAGCCAGCTCGGCATGCTGGCCGGCACCGTGGTGTACGTGAATGCCGGAACGCAACTGGCGCGCATCGATTCCCTGTCCGGCATCGTCTCGCCGGGTTTGCTGGTGTCATTCGGACTGCTCGGCGTGTTTCCCTTGATCGCCAAGAAAGTCGTCGGAGTGGTTCGGGCGAACCGGGTCTATGCGCGCTGGACCAGACCGCAGCGCTTCGACTGCAATCTCGTCGTCATCGGCGGCGGCAGCGCCGGACTGGTGACGGCCTACGTCGCCGCCGCGGTCAAGGCCAAGGTGACGCTGGTCGAAAAGCACCGCATGGGGGGCGATTGCCTGAATACCGGCTGCGTCCCGTCCAAGGCGCTGATCCGTTCGGCCAGGCTTTTGTCGCAGATTTCGCGCGCGCGGGAGTTTGGTTGCCGTGGCGCCAGCGCCGACTTCTCGTTCGCCGAGGTGATGGAACGGGTGCAGCGCGTCGTCGGCGAGGTCGCGCCGCACGATTCCGTCGCGCGCTACACCGGGCTGGGCGTGGACGTGATCGAGGGGACGGCGAGGATAGTTTCGCCCTGGGAGGTCGAGGTGACGCGGCACGATGGCGCCCGCGAGCGGCTGAGCACCCGTGCCATCGTCATCGCCGCCGGAGCACGGCCCTGGGTGCCGCCGATTCCGGGCATCGAGGAGGTCGGCTGCCTGACTTCGGACACCTTGTGGGGGCTGCGCGAATTGCCCCGCCGCCTGGTGGTGCTCGGCGGCGGCCCGATCGGCGCGGAACTGACGCAGGCCTTCGCCCGCTTCGGCAGCAAGGTCACCCAGGTCGAGATGGCGCCGCGCATCCTGATCCGCGAAGACCCGGAGGTTTCGCAGCTGGTCGCGCAACGCTTCCGCGCCGAAGGAATCGACGTGCGGGTGAATCATCTGGCGAAGCAGTTCGTCGTCGACAAGGGCGAGAAGATCCTGATTGCCGAACACGCGGGCCGCGACGTCCGTATTGCGTTCGATGCCGTGCTGGTCGCCGTCGGTCGCGTCGCCAAGCTCAAGGGCTACGGCCTGGAAGAACTGGGCGTGGCAACGTCGCGCACGGTGGACACCAACGTCTTCCTGCAAACCAATTACCCGAACATCTATGCCGCCGGCGATGTCGCCGGGCCGTACCAGTTCACCCACGCCGCTGCTCACCAGGCCTGGTATGCGGCGGTGAACGCGCTGTTCGATCCCTACCGGAAATTCAAGGCCGACTACACGGTGATTCCCTGGGCCACCTTCGTCGAGCCGGAGGTGGCACGCGTGGGCTTGAACGAGCAGGAAGCCACCGAGCAAGGCATCGCTTACGAGGTGAGCCGCTACGACATCGACGACCTGGACCGGGCGATTGCCGATGGCGAGGCGCATGGCTTCATCAAGGTGCTGACCGTGCCGGGCAAGGATCGGATTCTCGGCGTCACCATCGTCGGCGAGCATGCCGGCGAGCTGATCGCGGAATACGTGCTGGCGATGAAGCACGGCATCGGCCTCAACCGGATTCTCGGCACCATCCACATCTACCCGACGCTGGCCGAGGCGAACAAGTACGTGGCGGGGGTCTGGAAGCGGGCGCACGCGCCGGCCGGCCTGCTGGCGTGGGTCGAGCGTCTTCATGCGTGGCGGCGGGGATGAAGCGGCGCGCGCTGGAAGGACGAGCGCCGTGTGGTCGGCGCCGACTTTGCCGATTTTGTCGGAAAGGATGAATCTTGTTGACGCTGTCGATCATCGTTCCGGTCTTGAACGAGGCCGAGGGCATCGTGGCCGCGCTGGAGGCGCTGGCGCCCCTGCGGCGATGCGGCGTGGAACTGCTTGTCGTGGACGGCGGCAGCGCCGATGCGACGGTCGAACGGGCAGCGCCGTTCGCCGACCGCGTGCTTGCCGCGCCGCGCGGCCGCGCCAGCCAGATGAACGCCGGGGCCGCGGCGGCGGGTGGCGACGCGCTGCTGTTCCTGCACGCCGACACCCGGCTGCCCGCCGCGGCGCTAGCGCTGATTGCCGCCGCCATCGGCGAGGGGAGAACCTGGGGCCGCTTCGATGTCTGCATCGAAGGCCGCTCGGCCTGGCTGCCGCTGGTGGCGGCAATGATGAATCTGCGCTCGCGGTTGTCCGGCATCGCCACCGGCGACCAGGCGATTTTCGTCGCGCGCCAGGCCTTTGCGGCCGTCGGCGGCTTTCCCGAGCTGCCGCTGATGGAGGACATCGCCTTGTCCGCGGCGTTGCGCGCATCGTCGCCGCCGGCCTGCCTGCGCGCCAAGGTCCGCACGTCGGGCCGACGCTGGGAACAGCATGGCGTCTGGCGCACGATTTTGCTGATGTGGCGGCTGCGGCTGCGTTATTGGCTGGGCGCCGATCCGCGGCGCCTGGCGCTGGAGTATGGCGATGTCCCGCGCGATTCCTGAACCCGACCCCGACCTGAACGGGCGAGTGGGCATCGCCATACTGGCCCGCGCGCCGATTCCCGGCGCGGCCAAGACGCGGCTGATCCCGGCGCTGGGCAGCGGCGGTGCCGCATCCTTGCAGGGCTGGCTGCTGCGCCGCGCGGTGGCGCTGGCGGTAGTCGCCGACGTGGGACCGGTCGCGCTCTGGTGCGCCGGCGACGCGGGGCATCCGGATTTCGCCGAGTGTCGCGCCTACGGCCCGGTCGCCTTGCACGCGCAGCCGGCAGGCGACCTGGGCGCGCGCATGCTGGCGGCAATGCGCCAGTCGCCGACGCCGGGCGGCACGCTGGTGATCGGCACCGACTGCCCGGCCCTGACGCCGTCCTATCTGCAGCAGGCGGCACAGGCCCTGCGCGATCACGAGGCTGTGGTCATTCCGGCCGAGGACGGCGGCTACGTCTTGATCGGCATGAAGGCGCCGGCGCCGCAAATCTTCGCCGGCATCGACTGGGGAGGCCCGCAGGTCATGGCGCAGACCCGCGAACGTCTGGCCACCCTCGGCTGGCATTGGCTGGAGCCGAGGACGCTGTGGGACGTAGACCGGCCCGAGGACCTGCAACGCCTCTATGCCGCCTGCCCCGACGCACGCCAGGCTTCGCTGCTGGAAGCGACGGGATGCGCGGCGCGGACCGGAGCGGGGGGCGCCTCGTGAAACAATATGCATCCACGCAAGGAGAACGCTCATGAACCTGCTCAAGGATATCGGCCATCGGCTGGGTGGCGGCGACCAATCGCAACGACGATTCCAGGAGGACTTGCTGACCAGCCTGCTGGTCATGGCCTGGATGGTGGAAGCCCGCGATCCATACACCGGCGGCCATTTGTGGCGCGTTTCGCGCTTCTCCCGCCTGCTCGCGACCGATGCCGGACTGGCGGAATCGGATGTCGGCCGCATCAGCGTCGGCGGCTTCCTGCACGACCTGGGAAAGATCAGCGTTCCCGACCACATACTCGGCAAGAAGGATCGGCTCACCGACGACGAGTACGCGGTGATCAAGACCCACCCGGAGGTCGGCTGGCGCATGCTGGCCGGCCACCCGCTGGCGCAACTGGCCGAGGCGGCGATCCGCGCCCATCACGAAACCCCCGACGGCGGCGGCTATCCGCGCGGACTGCGCGGCCTTGACGTGCCGCTCGATGCGCGCATCGTTGGCATTTGCGACGCCTTCGATGCGATGACCAGCACGCGGCCCTACCGGCGCGGGATGCCGGTCGACAAGGCATTGGGCATCATCGAAGACAATCTCGGCCGCCAGTTCGACCGCGAATTGGGCCAACGCTTTGTCGTCCTCGGCCGGCAAGGACGACTGGAGCACATCGTCGGCCACAGCGACGAAGGCATCCCCTTGCGTGAATGCATGATGTGCGGGCCGACCCTGGTTCTGCGCCGCGGACAGCAGGCCGGCGATCATGTGTATTGCCCGTCCTGTACCGGCGAATACGCCGTCGAACAGCAGGCTGGACAACTGGTGACGGTCGCCACTGGACGCATGGCGTCGGCCGTCGACCTGGAGCCCGAGGCCGACACCGTGCTGATCACGAACGTGGTACGCGAAGCCGCGCGTTCCTTGCTGGCGAGCTAGATGGAAGATCTCGGTCTGTTGCTGCGGACGGCGTGCACGGCGCCGATCGCGATCGCGGCACTCAAGCTCGCGCTGGTGGTGGGCACGATCCTGAACGCCATCAATCAGGGCGGGCGTCTATGGGATGGCTTGCCGCCGTCCTGGTTCCATCTGTTGCTGAACTATCTGGTGCCGTATTGCGTCTCCAGCTACAGCGCGGCACGCAACGAAATGCGGCGGATCGGGAAAACCCATGAATGATGCGCCGGGACCGCTTGGCCGCGATGCGCAGTTGCTGGTGGACATACGCCGCGACATGCTGCGCTTCGCCAATTTGCAGCTGAGGGATGGTCACCTGGCGGAAGACGTGGTTCAAGACGCCATCATGGCGGCGCTTGACGGTCAGCAGAGTTTTGCCGGACGCTCGGCATTGAAGACCTGGATTTTCAAAATCCTGCGCAACAAGATCGTCGATGCCATCCGCCAGCGCAGCCGCAGCATCAACCTCGGCGCATTGCTGCCGGACGAGGCGGAAATGGATGTGGCGTTCGAGGCATTGTTCGCTTCGAACGATCGCTGGCTGCCCGACCAGCGCCCGACCGACTGGGGCGATCCCGAAACCGCGCTGCACCAGGAACAGTTCTGGACCGTGTTCGAAGCCTGCCTGAACCACTTGCCCGCGAGCACCGCGCGCATATTCATGATGCGCGAGTTCCTGGAATTCGACACCGACGAGATTTGCCGCGAGCTGAAGATCAGCAACAGCAATTGCTACGTCATCCTGCACCGGGCGCGCAACGGCTTGCGCCGCTGCCTGGAACGCAACTGGTTTGCCGCGGGAGATGCGCCGTGCTGAGCTGCAAGCTGGCCACCCGCTTGCTCTCCGCGGGGCAGGATCGCAAGCTGACGTTGTCCGAACGCTTTCAAATCGAGATGCACTTGGCGATGTGCACGGGATGCAGCAATTTTCGCAAACAGGTGAACTTCCTGCGCGTGGCGTGCAGGCGATTTCCGGAGGCGGAACTCAAGGACGGGGACGAATCCGGCAAGGCCTGACGAATGCCGTGCCATGGTTGGCAGCCGCTGCGGCCACCCCTGCCGCCTTACTCCACCGTGACGCTCTTGGCCAGGTTGCGCGGCTTATCGACGTCCGTGCCTTTCACCAGGGCGGCGTGATAGGACAGCAATTGCAGCGGCACCACATGCAGCACGGGCGACAACAGGCCATAGTGCTCGGGCAGGCGCAGCACATGCACGCCGGCTTCTTCATCCACCGCTGAATCGGCATCGGCGAAGACGTAGAGTTCGCCGCCGCGCGCGGCGACTTCCTTGAGGTTGGACTTGAGCTTTTCCAGCAAGGCATCGTTGGGGGCGATGCTGATCACCGGCATGTCTTTGTCCACCAACGCCAGCGGACCGTGCTTGAGTTCGCCGGCGGGATAACCCTCGGCGTGGATGTAGGAGATTTCCTTGAGCTTCAGCGCGCCTTCCAGCGCGATCGGATAATGATGGCCGCGGCCGAGGAAAAGCGCGTGCTGCTTGTCGGCGAAGCGCGTCGCCCAGACCTTGATTTCGGGTTCGAGCGCCAGCACTTTCTGCACCGCCACCGGCAGATGGCGCAGGGCCTTCAGCTGCGCGGCTTCCTGCTCGGGCGTCAGGCGCCCGGCCTGCTTGGCCAGCGTCACCGCGAGCAGAAACAGTGCGGCCAGCTGGGTGGTGAAGGCCTTGGTCGAGGCGACGCCGATCTCAGGTCCGGCGCGGGTCAGGAAACGCAGTGCGCATTCGCGCACGATGGCGGATTCGGGTACGTTGCACACTGCCAAGGTGCGGCCCATGCCGAGCGCCTTGGCATGCTTGACCGAGGCCAGGGTATCGGCCGTTTCGCCGGACTGGGAAATGGCGACGACGAGTTGTTCCGGGTTGGGCACCGAAACGCGGTAGCGGTATTCGCTGGCGATTTCGACGCTGCAGGCGACGCCCGCCAGTTGCTCGATCCAGTAGCGCGCGACCAGGCCGGCATGGTAGCTGGTGCCGCAGGCGAGGATCAGTACCGAGCGCACGCCGGCGAGCATTTCCGGCGCGGCGACGCCAAACAGGTTCGGGCTCAGGGTCTGCGCACCGCCGATCATTTCGAGCGTCGCGGCCAGCGCCTGCGGCTGTTCGAAAATTTCCTTCTGCATGTAGTGCCGGTAGTCGCCGAGTTCGACGTCGTCGGCCGAGAGCGTGCTTTCATGCACCGGACGATCCGCCGGCACGCTTGCCGCCGTGCCGCCAGCGCCGACTATTCGAATCGCATCGCGCCTAAGCTCGGCGACATCGCCGTCTTCGAGATAGATCATGCGGCGCGTCACCTGCAGCAGGGCCGACGCATCCGAAGCGGCGTAGTTGCCATCCTCGCCCAGACCCAGCAGCAGCGGTGCGCCGTGACGGGCAACGACGATCGCGTCATTCCATTCCTGCACCACGGCGATTGCGTAGGCGCCGACCAGGCGCGCCGTGGTCAGGCGCACGGCCGCAAACAGGTCGGGGGCGGATTTCAGCGTGCGCTGGATCAGGTGGGCGATGACTTCGGTGTCGGTATCCGAGTTGAACAGGTAACCATCGGCGATCAGTTCCTGCTTGAGTTCGGCGTAGTTTTCGATGATGCCGTTATGCACCACGGCGAGGCCGGCGGAGACATGCGGATGGGCGTTACGCTCGGAGGGCACGCCATGCGTGGCCCAGCGCGTGTGGGCGATGCCGTGATGGGCCACCAGGCCTGCCGCCTGCACCGCCAGTTCGGCGACACGACCGACGCTGC
>MHZX01000104.1:33205-87764 GCA_001828935.1 Rhodocyclales bacterium RIFCSPLOWO2_02_FULL_63_24 | reverse complement strand
AGGGTCGGATTGAGCAGCGCCAGACCCGCCGAGTCGTAGCCGCGATATTCCAGCTTGGTCAGGCCTTCGATCAGCACCGGGACAATGTTGCGCGCGGCAACGGCGGCGACGATGCCACACATGGCTCAGTCCTTTTTCTTCGGGTTTGAGTTCTTTGCCGGCCGTTTCCAGCCGGGAACCGACATCTGCTTGGCGCGCGAAACCGTCAACTGATCGGGCGGGGCATCGCGGGTCAGCGTGGTGCCCGCGCCCAGCGTGGCGCCGCGGCCGACGGTGACCGGCGCCACCAGCTGGGTGTCCGAGCCGATGAAGGCGTCATCCTCGATCACGGTGCGGAACTTGTTGGCGCCGTCGTAGTTGCAGGTAATGGTGCCGGCACCGATGTTGACCCGACTGCCTATCGTGGCATCGCCCAGATAGGCGAGATGATTGGCCTTGGAGTAGTCGGCGATGGATGAATTCTTCACTTCGACGAAATTGCCGACATGCACTTCACGGCCGAGTTCAGCGCCGGGGCGCAACCTGGCGTAGGGGCCGATAACACCTTCGGGTCCGACCACCGCGTCCTCGATATGACAGAACGGCGCGATACGCGTGCCGCTGCCGATGCGGCAATTCTTCAGCACACAATTGGCGCCGATGGCGACCTTGTCGGCCAGCTCGACACGGCCTTCGAATATGCAATTGACGTCAATATCGACATCGCGACCGCACACCAGTTCGCCGCGCACGTCGATGCGCGTCGGGTCGCTCAGCGTGACGCCGGCTTCCATCAGGGCCTCGGCGACATTGCGCTGATGCACGCGCTCCAGCGCCGCGAGTTGCAGCTTGCTGTTGACGCCTTCGGTTTCCCACGCGGCATCGGGGTGCGCCGTCACTACCGGCATGCCCTCGGCGACGGCCAGGGCGACGATGTCGGTCAGGTAGTACTCGCCCTGCGCGTTGCGGTTGCCCAGCGCCGGCAACCAGCGCGCCAGCGCCGCGGTGGGCGCGACGAGGATGCCGGTGTTGATTTCGCGGATCGCCTGCTCGGCATCGTCGGCATCCTTTTCCTCGACGATGCGGGTGACCAGGCCTTCGCTTCTGACGATGCGGCCATAGCCCTGCGGATTGTCGACATGTGCGGTGAGCAAGGCCAGCTTGTCGCTGCCTGCAGCCTTGATCAGGCGCCGCAAGGTCGAGGCGCGAATCAGCGGCACGTCGCCGTAAAGCACCAGGGTCGGCGCTGACGCGCTCTGCGTGCCTGGAATGCCGCTTCGCGGGCAGGCAATGGCGGCAAATACCGGCATTGCCTGCACTACCGCATGGCCGGTGCCGAGCTGGGGTTCCTGCCGGGCCCAACTCAGATCCGGCGCGGAAAGGGCCTCGCGCACCTGCTCGCCGCCATGGCCGTACACCACGCAAATACGGCTGGCGCCGAGTTCGCGCGCCGTATCGATCACATGTCCCAGCAGAGGCTTCCCCGCCAACGGATGCAGCACCTTGGGCAGGTCGGAGCGCATGCGCTTGCCCTGCCCCGCGGCGAGGATGACGACGTTCAACGCAGACTACCTGGGCAAGGTGGTGGAACCCATCAGGAACTGATCGACCGTGCGCGCACATTGGCGGCCTTCGCGGATCGCCCAGACCACCAGCGACTGGCCGCGCCGCATGTCGCCGGCGGCGAACACGCCGGACACGTTGGTGCTGTAGGCCTGCGCACCTTCGGTCGCAGCATTGGCATTGCCGCGACCGTCCTTGGCCACGCCGAAGGCATCGAGCACGCCGCGCACCGGGCTGACGAAGCCCATGGCGAGGAACACGAAGTCGGCCGGAATCTCGAATTCGGAGCCGAGCACTTCGCTCATCTTGCCGCCATCCCAAGCCAGGCGCACCGCCTTGATGGCCTTGAGGCGGCCGCGATTTGGACCATCCTGGTGGCCGACGAAGGCCTTGGTGCCGATCGACCAGTCGCGCGCGCAGCCTTCGTCATGCGAGGACGAAGTCCGCATGCGCAGCGGCCAGTAGGGCCAGGTCAGCGGACCGTTTTCCTGTTCCGGCGGACGCGGCAGCAGCTCGATCTGGGTAATGCTGGCCGCGCCGTGCCGATTGGAGGTGCCGACGCAGTCCGAACCAGTATCGCCGCCACCGATGACAACAACATGCTTGCCGCTGACGTTGATCGGGTTCTTGCCGCCGCCCGAGACTTCCTTGTTCTGCGGGATGAGGAATTCCAGCGCGAAATGCACGCCGGCGAGTTCGCGCCCGGGAACCGGCAAGTCGCGCGGGTGCTCGGCGCCGCCGGCCAGCACCACGGCGTCGAAATCCTGCTGCAACTGCTCGGCGCCAACCGTCTTCTTTGCGTCGTTGACGATGCCGGCGGGCAAGGCCGCGGCGGTCACCATGGTGCCGGTGACGAACTTGACGCCTTCGGCCTTCATCTGCGCCATGCGCCAGTCGATCAGCCGCTTGTCCAGCTTGAAATCGGGAATCCCGTAGCGCAGCAGGCCGCCGATGCGGTCGTTCTTTTCGAACACCGTCACGGCGTGGCCGACGCGCGCCAGTTGTTGCGCCGCCGCCAGACCGGCGGGACCGGAGCCGACGATGGCGATCTTTTTGCCGGTCTTCTTCGCTGCCGGTTGCGGCACCACCCAGCCGTTTTCGCCGGCCTTGTCGATGATCGCGCGTTCGATCGATTTGATGCCGACCGGGGTCTGCGGGATGTTCAGCGTGCAGGCCGCCTCGCAGGGCGCCGGGCAGATGCGGCTGGTGAATTCCGGAAAGTTGTTGGTCGAGTGCAGGGTTTCGATCGCCTCGCGCCAATTGCCCTTATAGACCAGGTCGTTCCAGTCCGGAATCAGGTTGTTCACCGGGCAGCCGTTGTTGCAGAACGGAATGCCGCAATCCATGCAGCGCGCGCCCTGAATTTTCGCCTGGTCGTCGGTCAAATGCGGAATGAATTCGTGATAATGGCGGACGCGGGTCTCCGCCTTTTCATAGCACTCGGAAATGCGCTGAAACTCTAGGAATCCGGTGGGCTTGCCCATTACGCTGCCTCCGCAGGGCCGCCCCAAGGGAGCAGCAAGTCATTGCACGGAAGTCGGCGCGCAACGCGCGGCGACAGAACTTCAGTCATCCCCTCCCACGGGGAGGGGGCTGGGGGGAAGGCCTGGTTCATGCTGCTTCCTTCAGTTGCGTTGCCGCCAGCTCTTTCAGGGCGCGGCGATACTCGTGTGGGAACACCTTGAGAAATTTTCCGCGGGCCTTGGGCCAATCGGCAAGCAAGGCCTTGGCGCGCGCGCTGCCGGACAGCCGGGCATGTCGCTCGATCATGCGCTTGAGCTGCGCCTCATCGGTCTGGTTGCGATGGCGCATGCCGTCGTCGGGCTGTTCCGCATCCGGCAGCACTTTCTCGAGTGCGACCATGGCCAGGTTGCAGCGCTGCGCAAACAGGCCGTCCTCGTCATAGACATAGGCGATGCCGCCCGACATGCCGGCCGCAAAGTTGCGCCCGGTGAGGCCGAGCACGGCTACCGTGCCGCCGGTCATGTATTCGCAGCCGTGATCCCCGGTGCCTTCCACCACTGCCGTGGCGCCCGAGTTGCGCACGCCGAAGCGTTCGCCGGCGACGCCGCGGAAGTACACCTCGCCGTCGATGGCGCCGTAGAGCACCGTGTTGCCGACAATGATGTTCTCGTGGGGTTGGCCGCGGAATGCCTCGGGCGGGCGCACGACGATACGGCCGCCGGAAAGCCCCTTGCCGACGTAGTCGTTGGCTTCGCCGGTCAGGTCGAGGGTAATGCCGCGCGCGAGGAAGGCGCCGAAGCTCTGCCCGGCGGTGCCGGTGAACTTTATGGTGATGGTGTCGTCTGCCAAGCCCGCATGTCCCTTGCGCCTGGCCACTTCGTACGACAGCAGGGTGCCGACCGTGCGGTTCTGGTTCCGAATCGCGGATTCGATCACGACTTTTTCGCCATGTTCCAGTGCCGGCATGGCCTTGGCGATCAGGCTGTGGTCAAGGGCGCGGGACAAGCCATGATCCTGGGCTTCGCTGTGACAGCAGGCAACGCCGGGCAGCGTCGGCTGCCGGTAGAAAATCCGCGAAAAGTCGAGGCCCCTGGCCTTCCAGTGGTCGACGCCCTTCTTCATGTCGAGCAGGTCGGAGCGGCCGATCAGCTCGTCGAACTTGCGAATGCCGATCTGCGCCATGTACTCGCGCACTTCCTCGGCGACGAAGAAGAAATAATTGACGACGTGCTCGGGCTGGCCGGAGAAGCGCGCACGCAACACCGGGTCTTGCGTCGCGACACCGACCGGACAGGTATTGAGATGGCATTTGCGCATCATGACGCAGCCTTCGACCACCAGCGGTGCGGTGGCGAAACCGAACTCGTCGGCGCCGAGCAGGGCGCCGATCACCACGTCGCGGCCGGTCTTCATCTGGCCGTCGGCCTGGACCCGGACGCGACCGCGCAGGCGGTTGAGCACCAGGGTCTGCTGCGTTTCGGCAAGACCCAGTTCCCAGGGCGTGCCGGCATGCTTGATGGAGGATATCGGCGAGGCGCCGGTGCCGCCGTCATGGCCGGCAATCACCACATGGTCGGCCTTGGCCTTGACCACGCCGGCGGCCACTGTGCCGACACCGATTTCGGAGACCAGCTTGACCGATACGCTGGCCTGCGGATTGGAGTTCTTCAGGTCGTGGATCAGTTGCGCCAGATCCTCGATCGAGTAGATGTCGTGGTGCGGCGGCGGCGAAATGAGTTGCACGCCCGGCACCGAGTGACGCAGGAAGCCGATGTATTCGGACACCTTGTGGCCGGGCAACTGACCGCCCTCCCCGGGCTTGGCGCCCTGGGCCATCTTGATCTGCAACTGGTCGGCATTGGCCAGGTATTCCGCCGTGACGCCGAAGCGGCCGGATGCCACCTGCTTGATCGCCGAGCGCAGGCTGTCGCCGGCCTGCAACGCGATGTCGCGCGCGATGCGGCTCTTGCCGATCACGCCAGCCAGCGTGGTGGCCGCCGCCACCGGTTTGTAGCGCATGCGGTCTTCGCCGCCCTCACCGGTGTTCGACTTGCCGCCGATGCGGTTCATGGCGATCGCCAGCGTGGTGTGGGCCTCGGTCGAGATGCTGCCCAGCGACATGGCGCCGGTGGCGAAGCGCTTGACGATTTCCTTGGCCGGCTCGACTTCGTCGAGGGCGATTGCCGGACCGGCTGGCCGAATCTCGAACAGGCCGCGCAGGGTCATATGGCGCTTGCCCTGGTCGTTGATCAGCTTGGCGTATTCCTTGTAGGTCTCGGTCTTGCCCGAGCGCGTCGCATGCTGCAGCTTGGCGATGACATCCGGCGTCCACATGTGCGCTTCGCCGCGCACGCGGAAGGCATATTCGCCGCCGCAGTCGAGCATGTTGGCGAGCACCGGATTGTCGCTGTAGGCATCGCTATGGGTGCGCAGCGCCTCTTCGGCCACTTCCTTCAGGCCGATGCCTTCGACCTTGCTCGGCGTGCCGGCGAAGTAGCGATTGATCAGATCCGAAGAAAGGCCTATCGCCTCGAAAATCTGCGCACCGCAGTAAGACTGATAGGTGGAGATGCCCATCTTGGACATCACCTTCATCAGCCCCTTGTTGAGCGCCTTGATGTAGTTTTTCTGCGCCTGGTAGGCGGTCGGCTTGTTCGGCAATTGTCCAGCGATGGCGGCGATGCTCTCGAACGCGAGCCAGGGGTGGATGGCCTGGGCGCCGTAACCGGCGAGCAGGGCAAAGTGGTGTACCTCGCGCGCCGCACCGGTTTCGACCACCAGGCCGCAGGAGGTGCGCAAGCCGATCTTCACCAGGTGCTGATGCACCGCGGAGCAAGCCAGCAGCGCAGGAATCGGCGCGTCCTCGCGGTTCACGCCGCGATCGGACAGTATGACGACGTTGTAGCCCGACGCAACGGCCTGTTCGACGCGGGTGCAGACTTGATAGAGCGAACGGCTCAGGCCCGCCGAACCTTCCACCGCAGGCGTCGTGATAGCGACCACGATGGGGCGGAAGGTGCCCCGCGTCAGGTCGTCAATTTTCTTCAGCTTGGCCATGTCGGCCACCGAGAGGATCGGCTGATGCACTTCGAGCCGCGGCGTCGGCTTGGTCTCATCCACCCCCAACAAGTTGGGGTTGGGGCTGACCAGCGAAATCAGCGACATGACGATCTCTTCGCGGATCGGATCGATCGGCGGATTCGTCACCTGGGCAAACAGCTGCTTGAAATAGTTGAACAGCGGCTTGGCCCTGTCCGACAACACCGGCAGCGGGCTGTCGTTGCCCATGGCGCCAGTTGCCTCTTCGCCCTGGGTGGCCATCGGCTCCAGAATGAACTTGAAGTCTTCCTGCGTGTAGCCGAACGCCTGCTGCACTTTGAGCAGCGGTCCAATCATCTTTTCGTGCGACTTCACCTCGGGCATCTCGTCCACAAAGTGGCGCGACTGCTCGATCCACTTCCGATAGGGCTTGGCCGTGGACATGGTCTGCTTGAGTTCCGCGTCGTCGATGATCCGCCCCTGTTCGAGATCGATCAGGAACATCTTGCCCGGCTGCAGACGCCACTTCTTGACAATCCGCTCCTGCGCAATCGGCAGCACGCCGATCTCGGAGGACATCACCACCAGGTCGTCGTCGGTGATCAGATAGCGCGCCGGACGCAGGCCGTTGCGGTCTAGGGTGGCGCCGATCTGGCGGCCGTCGGTGAAGGCCACGGCGGCAGGGCCGTCCCAGGGCTCCATCAGCGCCATGTGATACTCGTAGAAGGCGCGCCGTTCTTCATCCATCAATGGATTGCCGGCCCAGGCCTCGGGAATCAGCATCATCATGGCGTGCGCCAGGCTGTAGCCGCCCATCACCAGCAATTCAAGAGCATTGTCGAAGGAGGCGGAATCGGACTGGCCGTCATAAATCAGGGGCCAGACCTTTTCCAGGTCTTCGCCCAGTACCGGCGACGAGATGCCATGTTCGCGCGCGCGCATCCAATTGACGTTGCCGCGCAGCGCGTTGATCTCGCCGTTGTGCGCGATCATGCGGAAGGGATGCGCCAAGTCCCAGGTGGGGAAGGTGTTGGTGGAAAAGCGCTGGTGCGCCAGGGCCAAAGCCGAAACCACGCGCTTGTCCTGCAGGTCGCGATAATAGGTACCGACCTGGTTGGCCAGCAGCATGCCCTTGTATACCACCGTGCGGCACGACATCGACGGCACGTAGAACATCTTGGCATCGGGCAACTTGAGCGCCTGGATGGTGTGGCCGACGGCCTTGCGCAGGATGTAGAGCTTGCGCTCCAGCGCATCCGCGTCGTCGATGCCGCTGCCGGCGCCGATGAACACCTGGCGCACCACGGGTTCGATGTCCTTGGCGGCCTGGGCCAGGCCGGCGTTGTCCACCGGCACATCGCGCCAGCCCAGCAGCACCTGACCTTCGTAGCGGATGGCGCGCTCGATCACCGCCTCGCAGGCGCGCCGGCTGGCGTCCCCGCGCGGCAGGAATACCATGCCTACGCCATACTTGCCGGACGGCGGCAGGGTCACGCCCTGCTGGGCCATGTCCGCGCGGAAGAACGCGTCGGGAACCTGGATCAGAATGCCCGCACCGTCTCCCAGCAGCGGATCGTAGCCCGTGGCGCCACGATGTTCCAGATTTTCCAGAATCAGCAGCCCCTGCTCGATAATGGCGTGGCTCTTCTGGTTCTTGATGTGCGCAACGAAACCGACGCCACAGGCGTCATGCTCATTGGCCGGGTCGTAGAGACCCTGGCGCTGGGGGAGGACCATCTTGTCTTTCCTCGGAAATGCGGCCGGCAAAAAAGCCGGGGTGATGCCGCTCCCCGGCCTTGGATGGCCCGCCGAACACGGCGGACGAACTTGCAAATATACCGTCAAAAGCGATCGAATTCAATACGCTGCGACGCAGCATCCGGGCTTCATAGTTCGCCGACGGAGAACAGGCGGCGATGCTCCTTCACCGAGTAGCGGTCGGTCATGCCGGCGATGTAGTCGGCAGCAGCACGGGCAACGCTCTCGGTAGCCGCCTTCTCCAGATATTGGGGCGGCAGCAGGCGCGGATCTTCGACAAAGGCGCCAAACAGGTCGTGAATGATGCGACGCGCCTTGTTCGTCATGCGCAGCACCTGGTAGTGCTGGTAGAGATGGTCGCGCAGGAAACCCTTGAGCAAGCGGTTTTCGGCCTGCATCGTATCGGTGAAGGCGATCAGCGCAGGCGCTGCGCGAACGTCGTCCAGTGTTCTGGGCGCGGCATCGGATATACGCCGCGCCGATTCGGCGAGCAAGTCGGTCACCAAGGCATCGATCATCCGCCGTATGGTTTCATGCACCCGACGGCGCCCCGGCATATGAGGGAATTCGGCGTCCGCCTCTGCCGCATGGCGGGCAAACAGGCTCACTCCTTCCAGTTGCTCCAGCGTCAGCAGACCGGAACGCAGGCCGTCGTCGACGTCGTGATTGTTATAGGCGATCTCGTCAGCCAGGTTGCAGATTTGCGCTTCCAGCGAGGGGCGGCGGCCATCGAGAAAGCGCCGGCCAAGCTCACCGAGATCGCGCGCCCGCGCCGTCGAACAATGCTTGAGGATGCCCTCGCGCGTCTCGAACATCAGATTCAGACCATCGAAGGCACCGTAGCGCTCTTCCAGGCGATCGACGATGCGCAGACTTTGCAAATTGTGTTCAAAACCTCCGTGGGCCTGCATGCACTCGTTCAGGGCGTCCTGGCCGGCGTGCCCGAACGGCGTGTGACCGAGGTCGTGGGCCAGTGCGATGGCTTCCACCAGGTCGTCATTGAGGTGCAGGGCGCGAGCGATCGAGCGTGCGATCTGGGCGACCTCGATGCTGTGCGTCAGTCGCGTACGAAACAGGTCGCCTTCGTGGTTGACGAAAACCTGGGTCTTGTATTCGAGACGACGAAACGCCGTGGAGTGCACAATCCGATCGCGGTCCCGCTGAAACTCGCCCCTGGCCTTGGGGCGCGGCTCGGGGACCGCACGTCCGCGACTGTTGCCGTCGTCAACCGCGTACGGCGCCAGGTCACCCACGACTGCTGGATTCGATGGCCGCGATTATTTCCTCGCGCGGGGCATCGGCATAGGTCACGGCATTCCCCATCGACTTGAGCAGGATCAGCCGCAGGCTGCCGGCGACAACCTTCTTGTCGTGAGACATCAGGTCGAGATAGCGGGCGGCGCCGAGGTCCGCTCCTTTGACCGGCAAACCGGCGCGTTGCAGCAATGCGCTGACGCGGTTCCGGTCGGCGGCAGTCAGCCAGCCGAGACGGCGCGAAAGATCGACGGCCATCATGGTGCCCGCCGCGACTGCTTCGCCGTGCAACCATTGGCCATAACCAAGACCGGTTTCGATGGCGTGACCGAAAGTGTGGCCGAGGTTGAGCAGCGCCCGTCCGCCCTCGCTGGCGGTCTCGTATTCGTCTGCGGCGACTACCTCGGCCTTGTTGGCGCAGGAACGCTCGATGGCATACGCCAGCGCGGCGCCGTCTCGCGCCATGAGGCTTTCCATATTGGCTTCCAGCCAGTCAAGAAACGGTAGATCGCGAATCAGCCCGTACTTGATGACCTCCGCCATGCCGGACGACAGTTCGCGGTCCGGCAGCGTCTTCAGGGTATCGGTATCCGCCAGCACCAGCTTGGGCTGCCAGAAGGCGCCGATCATATTCTTGCCGCGTGGATGATTGATGCCCGTCTTGCCGCCCACCGAGGAGTCGACTTGCGACAACAGCGTGGTTGGAATCTGGATAAAAGGCACGCCGCGCTGATAGGTAGCGGCGGCGAATCCCGCCAAGTCGCCGATGACGCCGCCGCCAAGAGCAACGATGGTCGTGCTCCGATCGCAGCGCTCGGCCAGCAGGGAATCGTAAATCAGGTTGAGCGACTCCCAGTTCTTGTAGGCTTCGCCATCCGGGAGGATGATCGGCGTCGCGCCAATGCCGACTTTCTCGAGCGCCTCGACATGACCTTTCAGATACAAGGGGGCAACGGTTTCGTTGCTGACCAGCGCCACGCGCGGGGCTCGCAGATACGGGAGAATCAGGTCAGCGCGGGTCAGCAGGCCGCCGCCAATCAGGATCGGGTAGCTACGCTCCCCCAAGGCGAGGTTCAAGCGCCGCATTGGCTGTCCGGCTCCCATTAACTGTGGTGGCCGCAACGCGTATGGTCGCTATTGCCCGCATGGGCCTTCGCTGCAACGGCGTTTTCCACTTGCTTGACCAGATGGCTGATGCTGCCGCCGACGCTGTTGACAACGATGTCGGCCACCTCCCGGTAAAGGGGATCGCGTTGGGCGAACAATTCCTCGATCTTCTTCATGGGATCGGCGACCTGCAGCAAAGGCCGGTTCGGGTCGAGCCGGGTCCGCTCGAAGAGCAGGCGCGGCGCCACATGGATATAAACCACCATCCCTCCCCGCTCCAGTGCCGCACGATTCTCCGGACGGAGTACGGCGCCGCCCCCGGTTGCGACGACGAGATTGGACTCGTTGGCGAGTTCGGAAATCACTTTCGACTCGCGATCGCGAAATCCCTGCTCGCCCTCGATGTCGAAAATCAGCGGAATCCTGACCCCGGTACGCGCCTCGACCTCGTGGTCGGCGTCTACAAACGACCGTTGCAGGCGTTTGGCAAGCTTGCGACCAACCGTTGTCTTGCCCGCACCGGGCATGCCCACCAGATAGATGTTGTTGTGTGCGCTCACAGACGGATTGTAGCAGCGCAAATGCGCAGGGCCGACATGTGCCGGCCCCTGCTTGGAG
Source organism: Rhodocyclales bacterium RIFCSPLOWO2_02_FULL_63_24 (assembly GCA_001828935.1). GTDB lineage: Bacteria > Pseudomonadota > Gammaproteobacteria > Burkholderiales > Rhodocyclaceae > Sulfuritalea. The sequence continues at coordinate 76,982 of MHZX01000104.1, read as the reverse complement.
AAGGTTCGCCCTACTCTTTATCGCTGGGTCAGTGAATCGCTGACAATGCGCGGCGTAATGAAGACCAGCAATTCGCTGCGCGACTGCGTCTTGGTCGTGGTTTTGAACAGGAAGCCGACATAAGGCAGATCGCCAAGGAAGGGAACGCGATCCTGGGTCTGGATATCGGATTCCCTGGCAAAACCGCCAATCACCACCGTACCGCCGTTTTCGACGATCACGCTGGTAGTGACGGTATTGGTATCCAGGCTGCCGGTGGTCGCGTTGGTAATCGTGCTCTTGGCGATATTCAGTTCGAGGCTGATGCGGTTGTCCGGATTGACCGAGGGCGTCACGCCCAACGTAAGAGGCGCCGAAAAGGTCTGGTAGATCGGCAGGCCCGTGGTCGCATTGACCCCGGTAAGAATGGTTACCTGCTGGGTGTTGTTGATGGTCGCGGCCTTGCGGTTCAAGGTGACGATTCTGGGAGACGAAATGGTCTTGTTGCGCGAGTCGTTCTCGGCCGCCTGCAGCTCCAACGCAAGCAGCTTGGTGCCGGCGTTGTTGAACAGCATCAGGCCAATGTTGGCAGCCGACGCCAGAGAATAGCTCGGTTGGAACACATTGGTCGAGCGCGTCAGCGCCGGCGCAGTAGGTGCGCCAAACGTATCCACATTCGAAAACCCAGTCGTCGTTCCCAGGGTCGCGCGGGTCGTGTTGGTCCCCGGCACCTGATAACCTCGATTGCCCAATGAAGCAGAATCAGCCAACCGCAGACGCATGCCCAGCGAATTGGCGAAACCGGTGGATGCCTCCACGATGCGGGCTTCGATCATCACCTGCTTGGGCGGAACATCCACATTCCGGATGACTTCGCGGATAGCTTCGACCGCCGCGATCGTGTCACGGACGAATACCTGATTGGTGGCGTCGTGCACCGATATCCCGCCGCGCGAGGTGAGCATGCCCTTGCTGGCGCCGGCAGTCGCCGCTCCGCCTGCCGCAGGCGCCGCCGCCGGCGCGCCTGCCGCCGGAGCCGCTCCCGCCGCAGCGCCGGTAGTGGCTGTAGACGAGAAGCCGCTATTGACCAGCGAAACGATATCCGCTGCCTTGACGTAGTTGAGCTTGAAGGTTTCCGCGACCAAAGGTGCGATGTCGCTGGCACGCGTCAGTTCATCGGCGGTATCCTGGTCGCGTTTTTGCAGCACGGCCCTATCGCCAAACAGAACGACGTCATTGCGCACCCGCATCCCGGAATTGACTTGCGCCATGATGATCTCAAGCGCCTGGTCGTACGGGATGTTGTCGAGGTTGGCGGTAACCGTTCTGCCGTTCAGCGATGGATCGATCAGCACATTCTTGCCGGAAATATCGGCGAGAGTGCGCAACACCATGGCGGCATCGGCGCCGAAAAAGTTGATCGAAATCTTTTGTCCCTGCTGCCCGGTCTGCACCAGCTTGTTGGCTTCGTCGGCGGGGATCGGCTTGACCTCGATGGTCAGCTGGTTGTTCGCCAGGTGCGCCTGGTGAAACCAGCGGCCGCGGGCAGCAATGTCGAGACGCGTCAGATTACCCATGGCGCGCGACGTTATGGTCGTCACCGGAGTCGCGAAGTCATTGACATCGCGCCGGTTTTGCAACCGTTCGGGCAGTTCGACGTCGCGCAGTTCGACCGAAATTCCGGTTCCAGCACGACGGATATCGATCGGGACCGTACCATCGGTCAAGTCCACGATGATCGTCGCCTGGCCATCTTCACCCCGACGGAACACGATGTCGCGGATCGCGGCGAGGTCGGCCGCGGCGGTCTGCTTTGCCGCAGGCGTCGGCGAGGTCGGCTGGTATACGCTCGGCGCCGGCTCCTGGCTGGCCTCGACGCCCTGGCCTTGCAGCTTGATGAAAAGCACGTCGCCGGCAATTTCGGTGGAAAATTTGGTCGGCCGATAGAGATTCAACACCAGTCGCGTTAATTTATCGGTTTGCACCAGATTCAGACTTTTGAGGTCGCCCTCCGCGACCTGCAACATGGACTGGCCCGACTGGTTGTCGGTCTGGGGAAAGTCGATCACCACGCGCGGCGGCTCGATCACGCTCCAGTTTCCCGGCAACGCTTTCAGGGGAGTGGACATCTGCACCTTGAGTAGAACCTGATCGCCAGTGCGACTGTACTGAATCTGCTTGATGGAGTTCTCGGCCGCAATCGATGCGCCGGACAGGCCGAGCCATAGGCCTGCCAAGGCAGCAGCGGCAATCTTGAAATGTTTCATCAACGTCCTCCTTCTTTCGGCACCGTGAGCACCTTCTCCTGTTCCACCCATGCGCCGTTCGCATCCTTGACGGTTTCAATCACCGTAACGCCGTCTGTGGTAATTGCCGTGATCTTGCCGAAACTGCGCCCCATGTACTCGCCCACACGTACGTGCTTGGGCTTGTTCGGGGGGGGCGTCTGAATCAGGGCATAGGGCACCGTGCCGGCCACAATGACACCCATTACCTTCAAATCCTCAAGCGGGAATATTTCAAGCGGTTGCGGCGGTCGCGTGCGGTCCGGCGCCGTCTTGTCGGCGGCGGCCTCCAGGGTCACGATCTTGCCGGGTGCGAAGGGCGGTGTCAGTCCCTCCGTCTCATAGGCGACCACCGGGAAAGCGGCAATTTCCGGCAAAGGCGACACCTTGCCCCTCATGCCTTTCGCCTCGTCGCGCATCCACTGCCGCAGATCCTGGTGCTCTTCGGCGGCGCAGCCCAGCAACAGCAAAGGACAGAGGAACAGAAGTCTGCGCAACAACTTCATTTCTTGCCCCCCTTGCCCTGCTGAGCCTTCTTCTGATTGGCCAGCTCCCCTTCGTCGAGATAACGGAAGGTCTTGGCGGTGGTTCTCAATCCCAGCGTTCCATTCGGATTCGCGGCAAGACTAATGTCATTCAGGGTGACGATCCGCGGCAGCTTGGCAAGATCCCCGGAAAACGCGCCGATGTCGTGATAGCTGCCGATAAGGTTCAGAGTAATCGGTACCTCGGCATAGAACTCCCTGGGGGCCTCGCCACCCGGCTTGAAGAGTTCGACCAGGAGGCCCCGAGCCTGGGCCGCCTTATTGATATCGACCAGCATGTCGCCCATCTCTGCCTTGTTCGGCAGTTGCTTGAGCAAGGCACCGAACGAGCGGTCGATCTCGGCCAACTGGCGGCGGTATTCGTCGAGATTGACGGCCTGCTTCTTCTTGTTCAGCCAGTCTTCCTTGTGCTTGGCCTCCTCGTTCTGCTTGGCTTCCAGTTCTTCCAGCTGGACGCTCCAGCCGATGGCGCCAAAGCCCCAGGCGGCAGCGATCAACGCCAGAAACAGACTGAGCAGAATGACTATGCGGGGCGCGAGGGGCCACAAACCCGGATCCTTGGGATCCAGCGTCTTGAAGTCCGTGGCCAACTGCTGGAAATCGATCAGCGGCGCCTTGGGCGGAGCGGGCTCTGCCTTGACCGCCTGCTTTTCCGCCATCCGTTCGGCTGCGGATTTTCGCCTGAACAGGGAGGCCAGAGACGGAGGCAAGGAAGGTAGCTTCATCATTTGCCCCCTGGCCCCGGCTTGCCAGCAGCCGTGGTCTGGCGGGTAATCATCGTTGTGATGCTGAACGCATTAAGACGGCGATTGGCCACCGTCTCGGCCTTGGTTTCGACCAGGGCCGAGTTTTCGAGCAGAGGCGACTCATCGAGGTTGTTCATCAGCGTGGTGATCCGCGCGTTCGACTGGGCGTAACCGGCAAGGGCGATCTTTGGCCCGGTTTGCGTCAGGGTGCGCAAGTAGATGCCTTCCGGCACCTGTTTCGCCAGTTCGTTGAACAGATGCACAGTTTCCGTGCGGTTGGCCTGCAGTGCCTCGATCACCCGCTTCCGCGCCAGCAGCGCGTTGGTCTGGTCCTGGATTTTCTTGATTTCCGTTATTTCCTTGTCCAGGCTGGCGATTTCGCGCTTGAGGAATTCGTTCTTCTCGTTTTGCGCGGCAATCTGGCGACTGATGATCGAAAAGCCAAGAAACCAGATCAGTCCAGCCAGCACGGACACCAATCCCAGCAATACATAGAACTGCTGGCGCCGCGCTTTGCGTTTCGCCTCGCGATGGGGAAGGAGATTGATCCGGATCATTGATCAAATTTCCTGAGAGCGAGTCCGCAGGCCACCATCAGGGATGGCGCATCCGCAGCAAGCTGTTTGGCGCGAATACGCGGCGATATTGCCATCCCGGCAAATGGATCGGCCAGCAGGGTGTTGACGTTGGTGCGCTGGCCGACAATTTCGGCGATGCCCGGAACCAGCGCCGATCCGCCGGCGAGAATGATGTGATGCACTTCGTTGAATGGCGTCGAGGTGAAGAAGAACTGCAACGCGCGTGCGACTTCCTGTGCCAGGCTTTCAATGAAGGGATGCAGGATCTCGGCTTCGTAGTTGTCGGGCGGCGTGCCCGAACGCTTGAGGTTCTCCGCCTCGTCAGGACCCATGCCGTAGGCGCGCATGATTTCATCGGTGAGCTGCGAACCGCCGAAAGCCTGCTCTCGCGCATAAATCTGCTGGTCATCCTTCATGATGGTGACCTTCATGGCGGAGGCGCCTACATCGACCAGCGCCACGATCTGGCCGGCTCCTTCCTGAGGAAGCTGCTTGGTCACCAATTCATAGGCGGCCTGGGTTGCATAGGCCTCGACGTCCATCACCACCGGCTTCAGCTCAGCCACCTCGGCAGCAGCGACACGATCCTCCACCTTCTCCTTGCGAGAAGCCGCCAGCAGCACCTCAACGTCGTCGGGACTCGATGGTGCGGGGCCGACCACCTGAAAGTCGAGATTGACCTCCTCCAGTGCAAACGGGATGTACTGATTGGCCTCGGACTCTACCTGGATCTCCATTTCCTGCTCGCGCAAGTTGGCCGGCAGCGTAATCTTCTTGGTGATTACTGCGGCGGTCGGCAGCGCCATCGCGATGAAGCGCGTGGACGTGCCCAATCGCTTCCAGCAACGCTGAAGGGTTTCCGCAACGGCATCGAGCGAGGCCAGATTGCCATCCACGACGGCATCCTTCGGCAACAATTCAATCGCGTAGCGCTCGACCCGTGGCTGTCCCTTGCCGGTATCGGCCAGTTCGACCATCTTGACGGCCGTCGAACTGATATCCACACCGATCAGCGGACGCAACTTCGGGTCAAAGATCGACTTCAGGGCCGAAACATCGATCTGCAAAGGATTTTCCCTTTAAAAATATTGCGTTACAAGCTATACGGATAATTTACTTCAGATGCTAGCAGCAACTATATCGACTGTAAAGCAAAATTATTAAGCGCAACCTGTCGCAACGTGTCTCCAGCGCCACAGCTATAATCCCCCGCGCCGCCTTCCGCGCAATCCATTCGTGCCCATTCCTGCCCTACCCGCTCCCGCCCGCTGGGCGCTGTATTTTCTGCTCCTGATCGGCGGCGTCGTGCTCAGTATTGCCGCACTTGCCGGCATCGTGCTAATACTCGCCTATCCGCAACTTCCTTCGGTGGAAGTGCTGACCGACTATCAGCCCAAAATTCCCCTGCGCATCTATTCCAGCGACGGCCACCTGATCGGCGAGTTTGGCGAGGAACGGCGCAACTTCGCGCAAATCAAGAATGTTCCCGCCGTCATGAAGCAGGCCATTCTCGCGGCCGAGGACGAACGTTTCTACCAGCACCCGGGCATCGACACACTGGGCGTACTACGCGCAGCGTATTCCAATTTCGTCGGCGGTGGCAAGCGCCAGGGCGCGTCGACCATCACCATGCAGGTGGCTCGCAACTTCTTCCTGTCGAGCGAAAAGACCCTGACGCGGAAACTCTACGAGATGCTGCTGGCCTTCAAGATCGAACACAATCTGAACAAAGACCAGATTCTGGAAATCTACATCAACCAGATTTACCTGGGCCAGCGCGCCTATGGCTTCTCGGCGGCCGCCCAAATCTATTTTGGCAAAACGCTGAAGGACGTCAGCGTAGCCGAGGCGGCCATGCTTGCCGGACTGCCCAAGGCGCCTTCCGCCTACAACCCGGTGGCCAATCCAAAGCGGGCGCAGTTGCGCCAGCGCTACGTCCTGCGCCGGATGCACGAGCTCAGCTTCATCAACGAAGAACAATGGAAATCGGCGCAAACGGAAGTGCTCCACGTCAAGCGCGACGTCAATGACTTCGGTGTCCGCGCCGAACATGTCGCTGAAATGGCGCGTCAGATCGCTGCCGAGCGCTTTCCGGACGATCTCTACAGCCGCGGTCTGCGAGTCATCACCACGATAAATTACGGCGACCAGCAGACCGCCTACCATGCGGTGCGGCGCGGGGTCATCGATTACGACCGGCGCCACGGCTATCGCGGCGCAGAAGCCTATGCCGATTTGAAGAACATCACTTCGGATCAGGACGAGGAACTGGAAGACCTGCTGGCCGACTACGATGACAGCGACGACCTGCTGCCCGCGATCGTTCTCGAAGCCTCGCCCAAGCTGGTGCGTGCCTATCTGCGCGGCGGCGAACTGCTCAAGATCAGCGACGACGGGCTCAAGTTCGCCGCGCGCATGCTGGACGATAAATCGCCGCCCAACAAGCGGGTGCGGCGCGGCGCGGTGATCCGGGTGCAGAAATTCGAAAAGGGCTGGCAAATTGTCCAGATGCCGGATGTCGAAGCGGCCTTCGTCGCGGCCAGTCCGGTTGACGGAGCGATTCGAGCGCTGGTCGGCGGCTTCGATTTCAACCGCAACAAGTTCAATCACGTCACCCAGGCCTGGCGTCAACCCGGTTCCAGCTTCAAGCCCTTCATCTACTCCGCCGGTCTGGAAAAGGGTTATACCCCGGCATCGGTAATCCCCGACGAGCCGGTCTCGATCACCGCCGAAGAAACAGGTTCCCAGGCTTGGGAGCCGAAGAACTACGACGGCAAGTACGAAGGCCCGATGACGCTGCGCACCGCGCTGGGGAAATCCAAGAACATGGTTTCGATTCGCCTGCTGCGCTCCATCGGCACCCAATATGCACAGGACTATGTAACGCGTTTCGGCTTTGACGCCGACAAGAATCCACCCTACCTGACGTTGGCGCTTGGCGCCGGCTCCGTGACGCCCTGGCAGCAACTCGCGGCCTATTCCATCTTCGCCAACGGCGGCTATCGCATCGAGCCGTACATCGTGCGCCAGATCCTCGACGACAAGGGCGCGGTGCTGGCCGAGATGCAGCCCGCGCTGGCGGGTGACGAGTCCCTGCGTGCCATCGACGCGCGCAACGCCTGGCTGATGGACAGCATGATGCACGACGTGGTGCGGCGCGGCACCGCCACCCGCGCCGCCGCCGCGCTCAAGCGCAGCGACCTGGCGGGCAAGACCGGCACCACCAACGACTACATCGATGCCTGGTTCTGCGGCTACCAGCCGACCGTGGTCGGCATCGCCTGGATCGGCTTCGACCAGCCGAAGCGCATGGGCAACGGCGAAACCGGCGGCGCGGCAGCGTTGCCAATCTGGATCGGCTTCATGGAACAAGCCTTGAAATCCGTTCCAGAGAGCTGGCAGGAAGCGCCCGAGGGCCTGGTATCGATAATCGCCAACGACCCCGCGGGCGGGACCAGCAGGGAGTTCATATACAGGGAGCTGCTGCCGCCCCAGACCGAGGGCGAAGATACCGAGGAATCCGGTTCCCCGCCGGCTCCCGTGCAGGACGCAAAGCCGAAAGCCGTCGAACGGCCGGCGGCGGAAAAACCCGCTGAAAAGAAGCCCTAGAACGAAGTCTTAAAGCGCGATCTTGACGCCGGCCTGCTCGGAAAGGGTGCGCGACAGGGCCGCCAGCAATTCCTCATTGTCACGCGTGCCCAGCCACCGGCCACCCTCGGGACGAAAGTGATAGCCACCGGATTTCGCCGCCAGCCAGATCTCCCGCGCCGCGCCGTGGCGATTCAGGATGATTTTCGAACCGTTGTCGAACTCGATCTCGATCACGCCGCCCTGCTTGGTTTCAAAATCGAAATCGGCGAAACCGCTGTCGCTCGCCGCCTCCAGCGCCGCTTCGATGCGCGCCAGTTCGGCGTCGGCCGCTGCCGTGAATTCCCGTTCATCCATCGCGTGTTACCATCCTTCGCCTGTCGAGACACACCTATCTGCCATGCGTCTGATTCCTTCTGCCCTCGCCGTCCTGGCCACTCTGGCAAGCCTCAATGGCTGCGGCACCAAGACCCCGCTATCCTTGCCACCTCAGGCACAGCCCGCAACACAAGGCGCCGCGCCACCCGCTCCTACCGTCGATAATAGCAACAAAGCCGCGGCAGAGCAGCGGCAATGAGCCTCGCCGTCATGCGCCCGGACGGCCTGCACGTCGAGGCTGTCGCGCTGGCCGACATCGCCGCACGTTTCGGTACACCTTGCTACGTCTATTCACGCGCCGCACTGACGCAAGCCTACACGGCCTATCGCGATGCACTGCAGGCGCACGACCTCGCCGGGCGGTCGCTGATCTGCTACGCGGTCAAGGCCAATTCCAACCTCGCCATCCTGAACCTTTTCGCCCGGCTCGGCGCCGGCTTCGACATCGTCTCCGGCGGCGAACTGGCCCGCGTCCTGGCGGCCGGTGGCGCGGCGGACAAGATCGTGTTTTCCGGGGTCGGCAAGTCGCGCACGGAAATGCGTGCGGCGCTGGAGGCGGGCATCCACTGCTTCAACGTCGAATCGGCCAGCGAACTCGGCCAGCTCAATGAAGTCGCAGGCAGCCTGGGTTGCCGCGCGCCGGTTTCGCTGCGGGTGAATCCCGACGTCGACGCGAAGACCCATCCCTACATTTCCACGGGCCTCAAGACCGCCAAGTTCGGCGTCGCCTTTGGCGATGCCTTCGATCTCTATCGCCGCGCCGCGAGCCTGCCGCATATCGCGGTAAAGGGCATCGACTGCCACATCGGTTCGCAACTGCTCGATCCGGCACCCGCGGCCGAAGCTGCCGACAAGGTGCTGGCGCTGGTCGACCGCCTCTCTGCTGCGGGCATCGCGCTGGAGCACATCGACCTCGGCGGCGGCATGGGCATCCAGTACCACGCCGCCGAGCCGGCGCCAGCGGCAAGCGACTATCTCGCGCCGATGCTGGCAAGACTCGCCAAGCGTCGCGAAAATCTGGTGTTCGAGCCCGGCCGCTCGCTGGTCGGCAACGCCGGCCTGCTGCTGACCCGCGTCGAGGTGCTCAAGCCCGGCGAAGAGAAACATTTTGCCGTAGTCGATGCCGCGATGAACGACCTCATGCGCCCTGCGCTCTATGACGCCTGGCACGACATCCTGAGAGTCGGCGCCGACGCCACGGCAAGCGCGCAAACGCGGTCCTACGAAATCGTCGGACCGGTCTGCGAATCGGGCGACTTTCTCGGCCACGACCGCGCGCTGGCACTGAACGAAGGCGACCTGCTCGCCATCCTGTCGGCAGGCGCCTACGGCATGGCGATGGCATCGAACTACAACAGCCGGCCGCGTGCCGCCGAAGTCATGATCGACGGCAACAGCATGCATCTGATCCGCCGTCGCGAAGCAGTCGCTGAACTGTTCGCCCTGGAGTCGATGCTACCGGGAGAAAATCCCTCGCCATGAACAGGGCGGGCAGGTTTCTACTGATTGTCGCGGTGCTCGCCGCAGGCGGCGCAGCAACCTGGTACCTGGCCCGATCGCAAGCACCTGCGTCCGGAAAAAAGGGGCAGGCGCCGCAAGCGGTGCCGGTCAGACTGGCCAGGGCCGTCGTCCAGGATGTGCCGCTGCGACTCGACATCACGGGGCGCACCGAGGCCTACGAAACGGTGACCCTCAAGTCGCGCGTCGATGGCCAGGTGCAGGCTGTCGCCTTCACCGAAGGCCAGCATGTGCGGCAAGGCGACGTCCTGCTGCGCCTCGACCCCGCCGACCTCCAGGCCAGGCTCAACCAGGCCGAGGCCAATCTGGGCAAGAGCCGGGCCCAATCCGCCAAGGCCGGCGCCGATGTCGAGCGCTACATCGCGCTGCGCGCCAAAGGCTTCGTTTCCGAAGAAAAGGTCGACGAGATGCGCACCGCCGCGGCGGCGGCCGACGCCGCCGCCCGTGCCGATGCCGCCGCCGAGTTGGCGCGCCTGCAATTGTCATACGCCGTGATCAAGGCACCCTTCGCCGGCGTGGTCGGGGCCAAGCTGGTGTTCACCGGCACGGCGGTCAAGGTCAACGACACGGCGCTGGCCATGGTCAACCGCGTGCGTCCGCTCTATGTGGGCTTTGCCGTCCCGGAAAAATATCTACCGCTGCTCCAGGCCGCCATGCGCTCCGTCAAGAAGTCGATGAAGGCCTCGATTTCCGTGTCCGGCATCGCTGCCCCGTGGGAAGCCGAGGTACGCTTCCTCGACAACGGCGTCGATGTCGCGACCGGCACGATCCAGCTCAAGGCCGTCCTGCCCAACGACGACGAAAGACTCGCGCCCGGCCAGTTCGTCAGCGTCAACCTGGTGCTCGACACACTGACGGGGGCCGTGGTGGTTCCCGCCGAGGCCGTGTAGCACGGCACCGAAGGCGGCTTCGTCTTCGTGGCCAAGGCAGACGGCACGGTGGACATCCGCAAGATCCGCGTCGGCGCGGTGCAACAGCGGGTGGCGATCGTCGCCGAGGGCCTCGCCGACGGCGAAACTGTCGTCACCGAAGGCCATTTGCGGCTGACGCCCGGCGCCAGGATCAAGCCGACCGACGCCCCTGAGGGCAAACCAGGCAAACCCGCGGGCCAATCCACGGACAAGCCCGGCGCCCCAGCCAAGCCAAACTAGGGCACCGCGATGCAGTTGCCTGAGCTGTGCATCCGCCGGCCGGTGATGACCACGCTGCTGATGGCAGCCTTCCTCATCTTCGGCATCATCGCCTACCGCGCCCTGCCGGTTTCCGAACTGCCCAGTATCGATTTCCCCACCATCTCGGTCACCGCGCAGTTGCCCGGCGCCTCGCCCGAGACCATGGCCGCGTCCGTCGCGACACCGCTCGAAAACCAGTTCTCGACGATCTCGGGCGTCGACTCGATGACCTCGACCAGTGCCCAGGGCACCTCCACCATCACGCTGCAGTTCGGGCTCGACCGCGACATCGATGCCGCCGCGCAGGACGTGCAATCGGCGATCGCCGCGGCGCAGCGCAAGCTGCCGCCCGACATGCCGGCACCGCCCTCGTTCCGCAAGATCAATCCGGCCGACTTCGCCATTTTCTACATCGCGATGAACTCGAAGACGCTGCCCACCTGGGTGGTCAACGAATACGCCGAGACCCAGCTTGCGCAGCGCCTGTCGACCCTACCGGGCGTCGCCCAGATCAATGTCTTCGGTTCGCAGAAGTATGCCGTGCGCATCCAGGCCGATCCGGACCAGCTCAGCTCGCGAGGGCTGGGCATCGACGAGCTGCAGGCAGCGGTCAGGAGTGCCAACGTCAATCAGCCGCTGGGCACGCTCGACGGTGCGCGGCAGAGCTTCGCGCTGCAGGCCAACGGGCAACTGCTGAATGCCGACGCCTATCGAACCGCGACCGTGGCCTGGCGCAACGGCGCGCCGGTGAAGCTGGGCGATCTGGCGAAGGTCATTGACGGTGTCGAAAACGCCAAGGTCGCCGCCTGGTTCAACGACCGGCGCACCATCATGCTGGCCATCTTCCGCCAGCCCGGGTCGAACACCATCGAAACGGTCAGCGCGATCAGGAAGGTCCTGCCCGCATTCCAGGCCAAGCTGCCGGCCTCGATCGACCTGCAGGTGCATTACGACCGCAGCATCTCGATCCGCGAATCCATCCGTGACGTGCAATTCACGCTGATCCTCGCCGGCTTCCTGGTGATCCTGGTGATCCTGATGTTCCTGCGCAACCTCTCGGCCACCATCATTCCGGCCCTGGCACTGCCGATTTCGGTGATCGGCACCTTCGCCATCATGCACGCGCTCGGCTACAGCCTCGACAACCTCTCGCTGCTGGCGCTGACGCTATCGGTGGGCTTCGTCGTCGATGACGCCATCGTCATGCTGGAGAACATCATCCGCCACATCGAGAACGGCGAAGAGCCCTTCGCGGCGGCGATCCGCGGCGCGCGCGAGATCGGCTTCACCCTGATCGCCACCGCCCTGCTGTATACCGCGGTGCCCAAGGACTTCCTGCCCAGCGGCGACACCGGGCAGATCATCGCCTCAACCGAAGGACCGCAGGACATTTCCTTTCCGGCCATGATGCAGCGGCAACGCGCCGTGGCTGGAATCATTGCTGCGGACCCGAGCGTACACACCCTGGCGTCTTTCGTCGGCGCCAGCGGCTCGCGCCCAACCTCCAACACGGGGACACTGGTGCTCAACCTCAAGCCGCACCACCAGCGCTCGGAGAAGCCCGACCAGATCATCGCCCGCCTGCGCCCCAAGCTGGCCGCCGTATCCGGCATCCGCGTGTACCTGCAGAACCCGCCGCCGATCCGCATCGGCGGCCAACTCACCAGCGCACAGTTCCAATACACGCTGCAGGATACGGACCTTGCCGAGCTTTATCACTGGAACGACATTCTGCTTGAGCGCCTGCGCGAGTTGCCCGGCTTCGTCGATGTCAATACCAACCTGAAGAACCAGAGCCCGGTCATCGCGCTCGACATCAATCGGGAGAAGCTCGCGCCGCTCGGGCTGAGCATCGGCCAGATCGAAGACGCACTGCAAAGCGCCTTCAGTGCGCGCCAGATCTCGACCATCTACGCCGCCACCAACCAGTACCAGGTCATCCTCGAAGTCGCCCCCGAGCTGCAGGCCGACCCGGCCACGCTGGGGAAGATCCATGTCCGCTCCAGCTCTGGCCGCCTGGTGCCGGTCGATACCGTAGCCCGCATCAGCCGCAGCACCCAGGCGCTGACGGTCAACCATCAGGGCCAGCTGCCCGCGGTGACGCTCTCCTTCAATCTGATGCCCGGCGTTTCACTGGGCGATGCCGTGGATCGCATCCGCAAAATGGAGCGCGAGATGAACATGCCGGCCTCGCTCACCACCAGCCTGCAGGGCGCGGCGCAGGCCTTCGAGGCCTCGCTGAAGGGACTCGGCATCCTGCTGCTGGTCGCCGTCCTGGTGGTCTATGTCGTGCTCGGCATCCTCTACGAGAGCTTCGTGCATCCATTGACGATACTCTCGGGACTGCCCGCCGCTGGCCTCGGCGCGCTGCTGACGCTGCTGCTCTTCGGCGTCGATCTGAGCCTCTACGCCTTCGTCGGCATCATCATGCTGGTCGGCATCGTCAAGAAGAACGCGATCATGATGATCGACTTCGCCCTGGAAAAACAGCGCAAGGAAGGCGCCGCGGCCGCGCAAGCCATTTTCGAAGCCTGCCTGGTGCGCTTCCGGCCGATCATGATGACCACCATGGCCGCGCTGGTGGGAACCCTGCCGATCGCCATCGGCTGGGGCGCCGGCGCCGAAGTGCGGCGTCCGCTGGGCCTGGCGGTGGTCGGCGGCCTGCTGCTGTCGCAGTTCCTGACGCTCTACCTGACGCCGGTGGTGTATCTCTATCTCGACAAGCTGGGCAAAGGTCACAAACCGGCGTGAGCGTCGGGAAAGTCGGCGCTGGCAGCGCGCCGAAGGCAGTGCGGCGCAAGGCGATCAGCGCAGCACCCAGGCCAGAGTCAGCGGAATGATGGCCAGCGAAGCCAGGTTGCCGATCAGCACCATCGAGGCGACGCGCTCCGGCTCCTGCCGGTAGCGCTCGGCAAAAATGTAATTGAGCACCGCAGGCGGCAGCGCGCCGAAGAGGATCAGCATCGCCGCGTCGCGACCGCTGAGGCCGAGCGCCAGATTCATCAGCAGGGCCACCAGCATGCCAGCCACGGGCGAGGTCACTGCACCGGCCAGACTGATGTGCAAATCGGCGTGACGGCTGTCGGTGAGCCGCACGCCGAGCGAAAACAGCAGCAGCGGAATCGACACGTCGCCCAGCAGCTTGACGCCCATCCACAGCGGCTGCCACAGCGGGAAATGCAGCACGCTCACCGCCAGGCCGGCCAGCGCCGCGGCGATCACGGGCACGCGCCACAGGCTCCACAGCCTGGCATGGTGATCGAGCAGCCAGGTGCCGAGCGAGTAGTGCAGAAAATTCTCGGCGAAGAACAGCACCACGGCGGCCGGCAGCGCGGCCTCGCCGAAGGCCAGCACCATCAGCGGCAGGCCCATGTTGCCGGAATTCTTGAACATCATCGGCGGCACGAAGGTGTTGCCCGCCACGCCCAGCAGACGCGCCACCGGCCAGGCCAGGAGGCCGGTACCGAGCACCACGGCGACGCCGCCGAGCAGCAGCGGAATGTTCTGCGCGATGTCGAAGGACTTCGACGCCAGCGCGGCGAACACCAGTGCCGGCACGAAAATGTCCATGTTGAGCTGGTTGGCGAAGGCCATGTCGGGCTTCTTCCAGCGCCCGTAGCCATAGCCGACCGCGACCACCGCGTAGATCGGGAAGACGATGCTGAGGATGCGCTCGATCATGTCATTCGTTATCGGTCTTCGTTCAGCAGGCTGGGATGCCGCTCGCGAAGCCAGGTTTCCACTGCGACGTAAAGGTATTCGGCTTGCCTCACGCATTCTGCAAGGGCCTCCGCTTCCACCGGGTCGCCCAGGTAATCGGCAGCATTGCGCTTGCGGCGCAGGGCGTCGATCACCACCCAGGCATCGCTCGCCAGGCCGACGGTCAATGGCAGCGACTGGATCAGCGTTTGGTGATGCCCCGGTTCGCTGGTCGATGGGCGATAGCCGCTCGCCAGCATTGCCGCCAGCGCCACCTGCATGATGGTTTTGTAGGCGGCGTCGAAGCGGGTTTCGTCGCTCACCACCTCGACCCACGCGTCGGCCAGGTTGCGTGCGGCGGCGGCAAGCAGTCGCCGGATTTCCGCGCCGTTCGACGCGTGAGTCTTGAGACGGCCGATCTTGAGGAGGTTAGCCAAGGTCATCTTCGCCGCCTATCAGCCAGATCTTCGGTTCGCGTAACAGCGAGGCGACGAAGCCGTCGCCCGCCTTGTGCCGGCGCGCGAACTCCGCCGGCTTCATCACCGTCGGATTTACCTCGCGACGGAGAATGTCTTGCACCGGCGCCAAGACAGCCACCACGTCGGCGAAGCCGGCCTGGCCCAGCACCATCACGTCGACATCGCTGCGCGGCCCCTCGCTGCCGGCCGCCATCGAACCATAAACGAAGGCTGCGACGAGGCGCCCGGACAGAGGCGCCAGCGCCTCGCGCAACACGTCGGCGAGTCCGGAGGTCTTGCGCAGCAA
Source organism: Rhodocyclales bacterium RIFCSPLOWO2_02_FULL_63_24 (assembly GCA_001828935.1). Classification (GTDB taxonomy): domain Bacteria; phylum Pseudomonadota; class Gammaproteobacteria; order Burkholderiales; family Rhodocyclaceae; genus Sulfuritalea. The sequence continues at coordinate 61,729 of MHZX01000104.1, read as the reverse complement.
GCCCGCCAGCTCGTCGAACACCGGGCAGGCGCGGTTGGCGCGGTAATGCACCTGGCGGCCGACTTCCATGCGCTCCAACAGGCCCAACTCCGTCAGCGTGCGCAATTCGCGATGCAGCGAACCTGGCGAGGCGCCGGTGACCCGCGCCAACTCGCGTACGTGCAGCGCCGCTTCCGGGTGCAGGAAGAGCGCGGCAAGGACGGTAGAACGGGTAGTGCCGAGAAGCTGGCGGGCCAGGGGCATGGGTAGTTCTCAATTTTGCTGCAAATGTAGCAATTTAGAGAACGACATGCAAGCGCGGCACGATTCAGCGGCGACGCTCCAGCGTCGCTTGCAGGCTGGTGAACGAAACCTTCTCCGGCTTGGCAAGCTGAGCCAGGAAGGGATCGGTCACGGCCTTACCGGCGGCAGCGACGCCAGCGGCAAGTCAGGTAACGGCCTCGGCCAGATCGCGCGGGCGCGGTGTGGCGAGGACATCCGCCGCATGATCGTAGCGATCGAAGTAGCCTACGGCCTTGGGATCGAGCGCGACCCGGCGTCCCAAATCGACCATGGCGCGGCGAGCGCGGGCGTAAGGGCAATCCGCGGCGGCTGTCGCTAGTTTGCCGAAGGCAACGCCGAGGCCGGCGCAACTGAGCTTGATTTGCTCCTCGGTGATGGGTGCTGGATTTAGGTGGTCGGACAGGGAAAGCCCCTGCAACCACGCATCGGCGGCGCGATGCTCCTGGCCCGCCAGCGCACCCTCGCAAACGCCCCACTCGTACCAATAACCGCGGATATTGTCCGCGTAGCCGACTGTCTTTTCGGCGTCGACGAGGCGATTGCGGAACAAGACCGTAGCATCTGGTTCCTTGCCAGCCTTACGATAGGTTTTGCCCAAATCAACTACCGTTGACAGCCACTCGGGTTTCGCTTCGAGCGCAGCCCGCGCCGCCGCAATCGCGATGACGCTGCGGCGCTCCTCCGGAAGTTGCGCCGGCAAGGTCTGCTGGAGCCTGGGGCCAGCGTGAACTATGGGCGAGAACACCGCAACGTAAATTTCGCGCGAGACTCGCACCGTCTGCCTCACCAGCCGCGCCCACACCTCGGCCAGATCGACATCAAGCGCCGCTTCCGCTTCCAGCAGAATCGCCGCCGCCACCTGGCTGTGGCGGGTATACACCTGCCCGCCACCCGACACGGCTGCGGCTTCCTCGCCGAGCGGACGCACGACGCGGCTGCCGATCCACTCGCGCGGCACGCCGACCAGGTCGGCCAGCACATTCTCGTCGAGTCCCGGAATCCCTGCGCCGTGGCAGGCCGCGACATAAAGCAGCGCGTCGGCCAACGACTGTTCACAGTTCTGAATGGGAGTTTCGCGCAGGCGCATCAGGAACTCGCGCACATGGGCACGTAGCCCCGCGTCGCCGAAGCGCACGGCAAGCAGGCCGCCAAAGAAGGAGCCATCGCCGCGCTTTTCTTCGGTGGTCCGCAAGGCGTCATTGACAGCTTTGACCAGCGCCGCCGCTCGCTTGTCCGCCTCGTCCTCCCGCGCCAGTTCGCGCAGGCCCGCCGCGCCGGCTCTCGTCCAGGCGGAAACGACCGCTTGCGCGTCCGCCTCGGAGATGCCGCGCAGCACGATGTCGGGCTGCTGTTGCAGCCATTGCGCCCAAGGCGGATGATCGCCGCCTGCGGACTTCCAGTCGGAGTCCCGCGCGGCGACCAGGAAATCGACGTTGGCATGGCCTTCGGCATGCAGCAGCCGGGCGCTCTCGGCGATCACCTTGACCAAGTTTTCGGCGTCGTCGGCGACGATCAGCCACTGGCGTTGCGGATCGAGGCTGGCAATCTGCTCCGGGGAAAGGCTGAGGCGCGGCGAGGGCCGCCAGAGAATGTCCACTCCTTCGTCGCGGGCGGCATCGACCGCCGCTTGCAGCAGCAACGTGGTCTTGCCTTCCCCGCCGGCGGCACGGATCAGTTGCAGCGAGCCGGCGTCTTCCGAAAGTCCGGCTCGCCGATTGGCTATCTCACCAACGGCCTCGCGACACGGCACGCGGTCGGAACAGGCGTGGCGCCAGGTCGGCGTCGCGCCGTCGTAGTAGCGTAGCGCCTCGCCTTCCTTCAGCGGCGCCATGGCATCCAGGATCGCGGCATCCAGGCGCTGCCAACCCGGCAACGGCGACGCGAGCGGCTGCGCCGAACCGCCCGCCACGGGTACCGCTTCCGCTGCCAATTCGGCGGCGGTCTCGCCGAAGATAGCGTGACAATCGATGCCGCCGTAGGCGCGAAAACGGCCGCGGGCAATGGCTGGCTGGAGCTTTTCGATCAAGTCGCCATACTTGGCCCTCACGGTCTCTTGGTCGACCTCGTGGAAGCACCAAAGCACGTCTAGTTTCGCCGTGTCGTCGTCGAGCAGTTCGACCAGTGCCTTGGTAAATACGTCGTCCCAGCCGGCATAAGCGACAACGATCAGTGTCTTCTGTCGCAGCAGGTTTTGCAACGACGCCTTGAGCCTGACGCGCCCGGAGATCAGCTGGGCAGGCGTGTGCAGCGTGTCTGAACCGCGCCAGTAGCCGTGAAGATGCACAACGTTACGGGTTCCCGGCTCGCTTTCCGCCTCGCGCCCGATAGCGCCTTCACCATCAACGATGCGGCGATGCACGTTGCCACCGATATCTCTGATAGCGAGCGACAGCAGCGGGTCGAAGTTGGTGGTCAGGATCGGGCCGGGAGAAAACTCGACATTTCGACAAACCAGTTCCGCGAGTTGTCGCGTCCCGGCAGGCAGATGCCAGCCGGACGGATCGCCGTCGTCATCGAACGGCTTCGACGCGCCAGGCTTGCGTGCCTGGCAGACGGCGTTGCGGATAACCCGATTTACCGCATCCTGCCCGATGTTTGCGAGCAGTGCGCGCAAGGCCGCCTGATACTTGGCGGCGCCGGATTTCTTGACTATTGCGGCGTCAAGACTGCCGATTGCCCTCGGCTTGCGTTGCTCGATCTCCGCTCGTACCAGATCGAGCATGGCGTCGATGCCGGGGACACCGCCATGCGCATCCCATGACAAGGGGGAGCCGACGAGAAACGCCACGGGCTTTTCGGCAGCGGTGGCCGCATTGAGGAAATCCTTTTTTTCATAAAGGTCGAAAGACATGTTTCGCGGCCACCGGTCAGATCACTCCGCCAATGCCCGCAAGACCGCGGACCTATTGTCAGAATGCATTTCGGGTAGCTTACAGCACGTAGCGCGAGAGGTCTTCGTTCTTTGCCAGTTCGCCGAGCTTGGCGTCAACATAGGCGCCATCGATGACGAGCTTCTCGCCGCCACGCCCGCCGGCGTCGAAGGAGATTTCCTCCAACAGCTTTTCCATCACGGTATAGAGCCGGCGGGCGCCGATGTTTTCGGTCTTCTCGTTGACCTGGAAGGCAATCTCGGCCAGCCGCGTAATGCCGTCCGCGGCGAACTCCAGGGTCACGTCCTCGGTGGTCAACAAGGCCTGGTACTGGCGCGTCAGGCAGGCATCGGTCTGGGTCAGGATGCGCTCGAAATCGTCCACCGACAGCGAATCGAGTTCGACGCGGATCGGGAAGCGGCCCTGCAGTTCCGGGATCAGGTCGGAAGGTTTGGCCAGGTGGAAGGCGCCGCTGGCGATGAACAGGATGTGGTCGGTCTTGATCATGCCGTACTTGGTGCTGACCGTGGTGCCCTCGACCAGCGGCAGGAGGTCGCGCTGCACGCCTTGGCGCGAGACTTCGGCGCCGCCCGTTTGCGACCGCGACGCGATCTTGTCTATCTCGTCGAGAAACACGATGCCGTTCTGCTCGACATTCTTCAGTGCGTCGGTCTTCACTTCCTCGTCGTTGATCAGGCGCGCCGCCTCTTCGTCGGCCAGTGTTTTCATGGCGTCGTGGATCTTCATTTTGCGCACGCGCTTTTTGCCGCCGCCGATGTTCTGGAACATGCCCTGGATCTGCTGGGTCAGGTCTTCCATGCCGGGCGGGGCGAAGATTTCCATGCTGGCCTGGGGGGCAGCGACTTCGATTTCGATTTCCTTGTCGTCGAGGTCGCCCTCGCGCAGCCGCTTGCGAAACTTCTGCCGCGTCCCCCCGGACCCAAACCCGTCCTCCGCCGTCTCACCGGCGCCAGCGCTCTGCGTCCCTGTGGGAACTCCTCTTGCCGGCGGCAGCAACACATCCAGCACGCGATCCTCGGCAGCGTCCATGGCGCGGTCGCGGACGATGCGCATGGCGTCTTCGCGGGCATTCTTGAGCGCGGTCTCGGCCAGGTCGCGGATGATGGTATCGACGTCGCGGCCGACGTAGCCGACCTCGGTGAACTTGGTCGCCTCGATCTTGATGAAGGGCGCGTTGGCCAGCCGCGCCAGGCGCCGCGCAATCTCGGTCTTGCCGACGCCGGTAGGGCCGATCATCAGGATGTTCTTCGGCGTGATCTCGGTGCGCAAGGGCTCTGCGACCTGCATGCGGCGCCAGCGGTTGCGCAGGGCGATGGCCACGGCGCGCTTGGCGCGCGACTGGCCGACAATATGCTTGTCGAGTTCGGAAACGATCTCTGCGGGAGTCATGGATGACATTCGATAGGCCCTAATCCAGAATTTCGACAATGTGGTTCTGGTTGGTGTAAATGCACAGGTCGCCGGCGATTTCCAGCGACTTCTTGACGATTTCGGCTGGCGTCAGCGTGGTGTTTTCCAGCAACGCGCGCGCAGCGGACTGCGCGTAGGCGCCGCCGCTGCCGATGGCGACCAGGCCGTATTCCGGCTCCAGCACGTCGCCGTTGCCGGTGATGACCAGCGAATGCTCGCGGTCGGCCACCGAAAGCATGGCTTCGAGCCGACGCAGCGCGCGGTCGCTGCGCCAGTCCTTGGCCAGTTCGACGGCGGCGCGCATCAGGTTGCCCTGGTACTGTTCCAGCTTGGCCTCGAAGCGCTCGAACAGCGTGAAGGCATCCGCCGTGCCGCCGGCAAAGCCGGCCAGGATCTGCTCGTTGTAGAGCCGCCGCACCTTGCGCGCGGTGGCCTTGACCACGATGTTGCCCAGCGTCACCTGGCCGTCGCCACCGAGCGCAACGCTGTTGCCGCGGCGCACGGAAAGGATGGTGGTACCGTGATATTGCTCCATGGATATCCTTGAATAAAATCAGATCGGGCGCGCGCGCAACTGCGCGACAGCCGTGAAACCGAGCGTCTCCAGATACACCGTCACCAGCGTATTCAAGCCGACAATGCTCAGTTTCTTGCCGGCGGCATGCAGGCGCGCCAGCACTTCGAACAAGGCCCCGGCACTGGCGGCATCGATGCGCGCCAGCTTGCGCGCGTCGATCTCGAATTCCTCGCGCCCGTTCAGCGCCGTTTCCAGCGGTGCGAAGTCGGCGGCGGTGGCGCCCAGCATCTGGCCGCGCAGGGCGAAGCCCTCGGTTCCGGACTCGGCCGCGGCTTGCTGCGGCGACGCGGCGGCCGCCGACACTGGCAAGGCTTCCCAGGACGGTGGCGAAACCTCGAAAGTCACCGCGTAGTTCACCGCCGCCTCGTCGAAGGCGTCCTGGCGGTAGGCCTGTTGATACAGTTCCAGCAGCAGCAGCCACATCGCTTCGTGGCTGCGCTCGCCGGGCACCAGTTTCGCCGCGAGGATCTGCGCCAGGTGCTCGGGACTGCCGAACACGAATTCCTTCTTGGCTCTCTTCAAGGCCGCGATGGCGCGCATCAGCAGCGTTGCACCGTCGTTGTCGGCATCGACCAGCTTGGCCAGATCCATGCGCACCAGGGTGCTGGTGGCCGCCAGCTTCATGGTCTGCTTGAGGACTTCGCCGATGCCCGCATTCAGCACCCCCGAGAGCGACACATGGGCGCGTCCGCCGCTGCTCTCGCTGGCCGTGTGAGAACCTTCGAGCGCCCCGCTCCAGGTCGGCGGCGATTTCTCGAAGCGCCGCGCAAAGCTCAGGGCCAGCGACTCGAAAGCCGGGCGACGGCCGAGCACCTGCAGCAGTTCAAACAGGCAATCCCAGACGCGCTCCGCCGCGTCGTCGAGGTCTTCGCCGCTCTTCAGCGCGACCTCCAGCCGTCGCATCGCCTCCAGATCCTGGCCCGCGGCATACAGGGTGGCGGCCTGCTCCAGTGCCGGCGGCAGCGGCGGGCGCGGCGGCGGCGGAATTTCGGGCGCGACAGGCTCCTCGGGCGGCGTATCGAACGCGCCGGGAGCCGTGAAATCGAGCGACATCAAGTCGTCGTTGTCTTCTGCCACTGATCTGGAGCCGCATTTTTAGTTGGGGATCGAACAGTATAACTCGCCGTCTACAGGCCTGAAGACGGCGAGCCCGACAAGCGCCAGCAGGCACAGGCAGCAGACCACCGTGGCTCCTGCGGGCAGGTCGGCATATAACGAAAGGCCGAGGCCCGCGGCATAGCCCGCGGCGCCGACCAGATAGGCCAGCAGGACGCGGCGGCGGCCAGGCAGCGCACGGGTGGCCACCGCCGGCGCGATCAGACTGGTAAACACCAGCAGCACGCCGACCAGTTGCACCGACGCCGTCACCGTGACGGCGAACAGCAGGTAGAAACCGAGCCGCGGCCAGCGCTGCGCCGGTCCCAGCCACAGGGCCAGTACGCCGGCATAGAGCAGGGCCACCGGCCACAGTTGCTGCCAACTCACCCACAACAACTGGCCCGCCAGCAGGTCGCGCAGATGCTCGCCGCCGTGCGGATGACGCGCCAGCAACAGGATGCCGGCGGCGGCGGCGAACACGAACACCAGCCCGATCAGCGCTTCCTGGATATCCGGCCAGCGCCGCTCGCACCAGGTCAGCAACAGCGCTCCGGCGCCCGCCGCAAGTCCGGCGGCAAGCTGGGCGCCCGCTTGTACCCCGACGTCATGAGGAACGATGCCGTGCAGCAGGACATCGAGATCGAGCAGGCTGGCGGCGATGGCACCCAGCGCCGCCACCTGCGCGATCGCCAGGTCGATGAAAATGATGCCCCGGCGCAATACGTCGATGCCCAGCACGACATGCGTCGTCAGCACCAGCAGGCCGGCGACGAAGGGAGCCGCGAGCAGGGTCCACTCCAGGCTGTTCATGGCCGTGCCAACAGTCGCGCCAGCGTGTCGTCGAAGACGCCGGCGAGATCCTTCGCCGCGTCGTTGCCGCCGACCGTGAACGCCAGCACCAGCGCCGGGGTGCCGCTGTTGGCGGCAAACCAGTCGGTCGCGCGGCCGCTTTCCCAGACGGCGCGAATCACCCAGCGCGGTTTCTGCCCGCGCACCTGTTCCAGCACCCGCGACAAATGCGCGGCCGAAGCCTCGACCCCCGGCTTGGGTTCCAGCGTCGCCACTTCCTTGAGCCCCAGCCAGTCGAGCAGGTAGGAAAAGGATTTGTGCTGGACCACGATCGGCTGCCCGCGCAAGGCGGCGGCCTGCTTCTCCCAGCGCGCCAGATTGGCCCGCCAGCGCGCGGCAAAGGCCGCATAGCCAGCGCGATAGGCGGCGGCATTGACGGGGTCAAGCTGCGCCAGGCGCGTCGCCAGCGCCTCGCCCACCTTGAGATAGACGCGCGGATCGGTATTGATGTGCGGATTGCCGCCGGCATGCACGTCGCCGTCGGCGCGGTCCAGCCGGACCGGCACCTCCAGCATCGTCGCATGCGCCGCCGCCTCGAAATAACCCGGCTGGCCGGACTGGATCCGAGCGTTGCCCGATTCGCGCTGCACCACCGGCAACCAGCCTACTTCCAGTTCGGCGCCGGTGGCGATGATCAGGTCGGCGTTGCGGGCGCGGGCGATCAACGAGGGCCGCGCCTCGATCCGGTGCGGGTCCTGCAGCGCGGTCGTCACCGATACCGCCTTGATCCGCTCGCCGCCGATCTCCTGCGCCAGCGCCGCCCATTCCGGCACCGTGGTCAGCACGTTGAGCGCCGCCTGCGCCGGCAGCGCCAGCAGCGCGGCCAGCACCATCATGAAATTTCGCATCGCCATCTCCTCAGAATTTGTGGGCGCCGTGGGCGCCTATGCTCATGACGTATTGCAACCAGAACTGGTTGTCGGCGAGTCCCGGCCCACGCGACGCATCGCGCGCAAACTGGAAGCGCAGGCGGGCGAACTCGGACGAGGCGTAGTCGATCATCACGGTATCGCGGCGCGGCTTCCAGGCGGCAAACTGCGGCAGGTCGGCGGCGGTCAGCGCGCCACTGGCGATCAGGCCGATCGCGGTATTGCCGGAATCCAGCCGGTCGTAGCGATAGCCGACGCGCCAGCGCGGCATGAACTGATACACCGCCTGCGCGTAGAGGCCGTTCTGGGTCGCGCTGTAGGTCCCGGACAGACGCGGAAAGCAGCGGCCGCCGGCCGCCGGATCGGCGGCATCGGCGCAGGACAGATCGCCCTGCTCGACGCGGCGGAAGGCTTCCGCCTGGAATTTGAAATTGCGCTCGCCGGGATTGCCGTTGGGCGCCCATTTCCAGACGAAGTCGGCGCCGACGGTACGGCTGTTGCCGGAGAAGGCCACGGTGTTGGCATTGCCCGTGGTATCGGTCTGGGCGAAGCCGCGGTTGCTGGGCCGGGTGCCGACCGCCGACAGGCCGGCGCGCCAGCTGCTGGAAATGCCGAGGTCGGCGCCGGTGCGGGCGAATACCGCCCCCAGCGCGGAACCGTTCTTGTTGCGGTCGCTGCCCGGGAAGGCGCTGTCGCGGCCCGCTTCCAGGCCCAGTTCGAGCCAGGTTTCGGTCGGCGCCAGCCACTTCAGCTGGAGGCCTTCCGCGGTCAGTTTGTTGCCGAAGAAGGCGCTGTAAGCCAGCGGCGCGTCGGCGAAATCCCAACTGTGCGGATGCTGCTCGTTCTGGTAGCCGATGCCGGAGAGGAAGCGTCCGCCCTTGAGCGTGAGGCCGCTGCCGAGTCCCAGGGTGTTGAAGTAGGCCTCTTCCACGGCGATGGTGTTTTCCGCCGACAAGGCGAGGTTCAGGTAGCCGCGGAAATTCGGATCGACGTTGGCCGACAGCACCAGCTCGCTTTCGCGCAGGCTGAGCCCCTTGCGCCGCGGCGGGCCGACCTCGTCTGGCTCGCCGCCGGGGACGAAGCCCTGCAGGGTCCAGTTGGCCGGCTCGCGCTGCATTTTGGTCAGCGCGCCTTGCAGAATCAGTGACACCTCGGGGTTGAAGGCGCTGGCCTTGGCCTCCGCCGGGCGGCCGACGGCGGTTGCCACGCGGGTCGCCTTGGCCTCGACCCTGGCGCTGGTGTTTTCCGCCTGCACCAGGCGTTGTTCGAGGGCATCGATGCGCTGCTCGTAGGCTTTCTTCATCTGCGCGATTTCCTCGCGCAAGGCTTGCAGGTCCGCATCGGCGGCCGACGCGGAAAAACTCGCCAGCACGCCACAAGCGGCCAGCACAAAAACGGATGGGCGATTCATGATTGCTCCAAAACGGAGTTTCAGTGAAGGCTAACGTCGGCTTTATCGACGTTAAGCGCAGCGACCGAAACTAAAGCAAATGACAAAACGCGCCGCCCGGCAAGAATCCGGCGGCGCAGCACTAGGTCATGGCTTTAGAGCGGGGGTGGGGCGCGGCTGCGAAACGCCGCAATGAATGCAAGAGTCGGCGCTGGCGGTACGGCGAGCGCAGGCAGCGCGCTGCGCCCCGCAGGCAGCGCCGGAGGAAGGATCGCTGCAGCCGGCGCCGCATCGGCACCGGCAAAGGCGATACAGGTGGTGCAGGCATGCGACAGCGCAAGTGCGGCGCTGTGCTCGGCGTCCTCGCCTTGCGCGACCTTGTTTGCTTGCTGCGCCGCCGCGGCTGCCGTGGCGTGCCCCAGCATGTGGGCGAGCGCGGCCTGCTGGCTGCCGACCAGCAGCAGCGAGAGCAACAGGGCAAGGAAAGGATGGAGGACGCGACGCATGGGGTGCGTATCAGAACACAGGGCGCGGAATCAATCAACCTGCAGCAGCAGGCCCTTCAGGTATTCGCCTTCGGGAAAGGCCAGGTCGACCGGATGATCGGCGGCGCCCTGCAGGCGCTGCACGATGCGCGCCGTGCGTCCGGCGTCGAGCGCAGCCCCGGCGACGATTTTCTGGAACAGTTCCGCCGTGACGCCGCCCGAGCATGAGTAGGTCATCAGCATCCCGCCCGGCGCCAGCAACTGCAGCGCATGCAGGTTGATGTCCTTGTAGGCGCGCGCGGCGCGCTCGGCGTGGGCGGCGGTGTGGGCGAACTTGGGCGGATCGAGCACGATCAGGTCGTAGCGTTCGCCGCTGGCGCGCAATGTGCGCAATTCGGCGAAGACGTCGGCCTCACGCCAGATCGCGCGCGCGGCATCGAGTTGCGGATTGAGCGCGAGGTTGCGTCGCGCCGTATCCAGCGCCGGGCCGGAACTGTCGATCGAGACCACTTCGCGCGCGCCGCCGGCCAGCGCCTGCAGCGAGAAGCCGGCCGTGTAGCAAAAACAATTGAGTACGCGGCGCCCGCGCGCGAGTTCGGCGGCGCGGCGGCGGTTGTCGCGCTGGTCGAGATAAAAGCCGGTCTTGTGCCCGCCGACGAAATCGACCGTCATGTTCACGCCGTTTTCCGCAATCACCAGTTCCTCGCCCGAGGCCGTGCCATGCAGCCAGCCGGTGACGGCTTGCAGGCCTTCGAGGCTGCGCACCTCGACATCGGAGCGCTCGTAGATGCGCTGACAAGCCGTCGCCTTCTGCAAGGAGTCGGCGATGGCGGCACGCCACTTGTCGGCCCCCGCCGTGGTCAATTGCACCACCACGGTGTCGCCATAGCGATCGGCGATGACGCCGGGCAGGCCGTCGGATTCGGCGTGGATCAGGCGCAGGCCCTGCTGCCCGACGAGTTCCGGCAACGCGGCGCGGCGCGCCAGGGCGGCGGCAATGCGACGCTTGAAAAAGGCGTGATCGATAGTCTCGGCGGCATCGAAGCTCCAGACCCGCGCCCGAATCTGCGAGGCCGGGCTCCAGGCCGCGCGCGCCAGCGGCCTGCCGTCGTGGGAGACGACATCGACCGTATCGCCCGGCCGCGCCCGACCGTCGAGTTGGGCGATGGCGCCGGAGAACAGCCAGGGGTGGCGGCGCAGGACGGATTTTTCCTTGCCGGGATGCAGGATCAGGGTGGCCATGGGAGCCCTTTCATGAAAATCTTCAGCCCGCGCTCAAGCGCGCGCCTGCCGCCAGGGCGCACCGCCGAACTCGGCGACCAGGAAGTCCACCATCGCCCGCACCTTGGGCGACAGGTTGCGACTGCTCGGATAGGTGGCGAACAAGGGCACCGGCTCGACGTGGTGCCAGTCGGTGAGGATAGGCACCAGCGCGCCGTTGCGGATCGCGGCGCTGACCACGACGTCGGACAGGCGCGTGATGCCGACCCCGGCCAGGGCCAGTTGCAGCACGGCTTCGGCATTGTTGGCGGCGACATTGCCGCCGACATGCACGACACGGATGCCGTCGTCGGTGTCGAAGGGCCAGCGGCGCAGGGCCGGCAGGCTGGTAATCGACAGGCAGTTGTGCTGCTGCAAGTCGTCCGGCGTGCGCGGCCGGCCATGTCGCTCGAGGTAGCCGGGCGAGGCGCAGATCACTCGCTCCAGGTTGCAGATGCGCCGTGCCACCAGCGACGACTCGTCGAGCGGGCCGATGCGGATCGCCAGGTCGAAGGCCTCGTCCGTGGCGCCCAGCGGCTGGTCGCTGATGGTGATGTCGATCTCGACCGCCGGATGCAGCTCAAGAAAGCGCGGAATGGCCGGCGCCAGTTGATGCATGCCGAAGGTCGAGCCGCAATGCAGCCGCAGCAGGCCGCGCGGACCCGCGCTGGCCTGGGTGACCTCGGCCTCGGCCTCGTCCATGGCGGTCAGGATCGGGCGTGCCCTGGCGTAAAAGGCCTCGCCTTCGGTGGTCAGCTGTAGCCGACGGGTGGTCCGGTGCAGCAAGCGGGCGCCCAACCGGTCCTCCAGCCGGGTGACCAGCTTGGACAGCGCCGAGGGCGTCAGGCCGATATCCCGCGCTGCAGCAGAGAAGCCGCCGGTTTCCACAGCACGGACAAACGCACTCATCTCTGCAATACGATCCATACCGTCATTATGGAATAATATTCATCAATGTTGTTCCATTTCTACTTATTGTTATTGAACATAGAAGTAATTACAGTTCAGTCATGCGGTGTTGCACCGCACCATTAAAAGGAGTGGATCATGTCCCCCATCGATATCGTCAAGATCGAACAAGAAGCCCGCCGGCTACGTGCCGAAGAGTTGCAGCGCATCAGCGGACTCATGTCCGAGCGCGCCGCACTGTACGGCCGACTGTTGGCCGCCACTCTCGCCGCTGGACTGAAAACCGTAGGCAAGAACCTGCGCCCGCTGTTTTCCTGGAATCCGCAGGCCCACCGTCACTCCTGAAACCGACTCCGCGGGTTGCCACTCCTCCTCCTCCAACTCCAGGCAACCCGCGGCGGCCGGTCCCTCCCGAATTGCCGCGCGACCACGCCACTGGCGTGAGCGCGCGGTCTGCATCGGGTTAGAATCGGCATCCATCCGTGCGGCATAGCCGCGCGCCGCAACACCGCTGGGGAGGAGCCGCTCTGAATCGAATTCGTCCGTGGCATTGGCTGGGCTGCCTGCTGCTATTGGCCGCCACCCTGATCCACGCCCAGGAACGTAACATCGCCCTCTCCGGCACAGGCGCCAAGGCTGACGGACAGCGTCGGGTGGCACTGGTGATCGGCAACGGCGCCTACGCCGATTCGCCCCTGAGAAACCCGGTCAATGACGCACGCGCAATGGCCGCCTCGCTGCGCGAGCTGGGTTTTGAAGTCATCGCGCGGGAGAATGCCAACCTGCAACAGATGGACGGGGCTGTGCGCGAATTCGGCCGCCGCCTGGAACGCGCCCATGCCGGCCTGTTCTACTACGCCGGCCACGGCATGCAGATCAAGGGCCGCAACTTCCTGATCCCGGTCGGCGCGGATTTCGAGCACGAGGATGAGGTCGCCTATCGCAGCCTCGACGCGGGGCAAGTGCTGGACAAGATGGACAGCGCCAAGACCCAGGTCAATCTGATGATTCTCGACGCCTGCCGCAACAACCCGTTTCACCGCGTATTTCGCGCCAAGCGCCAGGGCTTGGCGGAAATGGACGCGCCGGCCGGCACGCTGATCGCATTTGCCACCGCGCCGGGGTCTGTCGCCTCCGACGGCGCAGGCAAGCACGGCGTCTACACCAAGCATTTGCTGAAGCAGATGAACGAACGTGGGCAGCCGGTGGAACAGGCGTTCAAGCAAGTGCGCATCGGCGTCGTCGAGGAAACCCGCGAGCGCCAGATCCCCTGGGAAAGCTCGTCCCTGCGCGACGATTTCCAGTTCCGCCCGGCACCGACGCCGGTAACGGGAATAGTGACCGAAGCGGCCCTGGAGTTGGCATTCTGGGAAGCCATAAAGAACAGCACGCGCGCCGACGACTACGCCGCCTACCTGGAACAGTTTCCCAAGGGTCGCTTCCTGCCCCTGGCGCGCAACCGGCACATGGAATTGCAGAAACCCGCCGCGCCAGTGCCGCAAACCCCGCCCATGACGGCGCCGGCAAAGCCTGCCGCGGCCCCTCGCCCCGCCGCCGTCTCCCCGGCGCCGACTCTGCCCTTGTCCGCTGCCGCCGCAGCAACTGCGGAGGCGACCGCGACACCCTCTTTCAGCCTGCCGGGAAGCGGTCTCGCCGCCGCGAATTTTTCCAGCGATGACGCCTGGTTGGCGGTGGTCGGCCGCGACGGGCAGTTGCAGATTCACAATGCCGCCACGGGTGCGGCGCAAAGAACCTTCAGCCTCACGCAAGCCCTGTCGGCGGTGCGCTTCGCCCCCGACAACCGGCATATCGCCGTGGCCACGGAAGGCGGTGAAACCCGATTGCTGGACATCGGCAGCGGCAAGGAAATCTGGCGTCGCCAGCCGCACGCCGGGAGGGTGATGAGCCTGGCTTTCTCGCCCGACGGGCGCTATCTCCTTTCGGCGGCAGCGCAGGGTGATGTCGAACTGTCGACGGTAGCCACCGGCGCCACCGTGCAGCGCCTGCACAACGAGGGCCTGCCGATGATCGAGGCGCTGTACTCGCCGGATGGGCGCTATATCGCCGTGGTGCTGGGGGAAGGCAGGAGTCAGGTGGTGAAGGTGGTCGAGGTCGGCTCCGGTCGCCAACTGCTGGCGGTGGCCGCCGCCGCCGCGGCTTTCTCGGTCAATGGCCGCTACCTGCTGGCCGCGGCCGGGGGCCACACCCCGACCCTGTTCGACATTGCCAGCGGCCAGGAACTGCGCCGCTTCGCGCGCTACCCACTCGCCATATTCGCCGGTGCCTACGCCGAAAACGGCCGGTTCGTCGCCACCGTGGATGCCGACGGTCGCGGCCAACTGCTCGACACGCGCGACGGCCGTCCGGTCGGCAGCGTGCGCGGCCCGCGCGTGCAACCGCGTGCGACCGCGTTCAGCGCCGACGTCGGACGCTTTGCAGTGATCGACAGCGAAGGCCGCATCGCGGTGTATCGCTTTGAGGAGAAGTCATGAATCGCTTTGCCCTGCTCGCCGCACTCCTCGTCCCGCTGTGGCTGCCCCTGGCCGCCGCGCCCGCCCTGGCCGGCCAGGCGTGCGCCGAACAGCCCGCGACACCGGATGGCAGCAAGAAATCGGCACGCCTGTCGACCCAGGTGCGCGAAGCACTCGACAGTCAGCAACTCTCCTTCGCGCTGGTGGCCCGCGCCGGCGTCGACCTGTCCGAATTCGGCCTGCACCACAGCCATGTCGGCGTCGCCTGGCGCGACCATCCGCGCGGCCGCTGGTACACCTTCCACCTGCTGAACCGCTGCGGCACCGGTCAGTCGGAACTGGTCGAACAATCGCTGGAAGACTTTTACAACGTTCATCTGCACGACTACGAGGCGCTGATTGCCGCGCCCTCGTTCCCCATGCAACTCAAGTTGCAGCGGGCCTTCTTCAGCCCGACCGCGCAACAATTGCATGAGCGCGAGTACAACATGATCGCGCATCCGTTCTCCACCCAATACCAGAACTCCAACCAGTGGGTGCTCGAGGTGATCGCCTCGGCGCTGGCGCCCGCCGGCCACGTCGGCTCGCGCCTGACGGCACAGGACTGGCTCAGGAACAACGGCTTCACGCCCAGCCTGATCCCGATCGGCGCAGGCAAGCGCGCCGGCGCCCGCTTATTCAGTCCGCATGTCCGCTTCTCGGACCACACCGACGAGGAGTGGCAAGCCGGACGCTACGCGGTGGTCAGCGTCGACTCGGTGATGAACTTCATCAAGGGCAAGGACCACGGGCTTACGGAGACCCGGTTGCGGCTGGCAGGCCCCCTCGCCGGCAACTGAGCGCAAGCGAACATGGCAGCCTGCGCTGCCGCGCCCTTGCTACATCAGCCCCATGCTCCTCAGGATCACGATGCCGCCGCTGGTCGAGAACAGCGAACCGACGGTGGTCAAGGCCACGATGTTGGCCGCCAGCGCCGCATTGCCGCCCATCGCGCGCACCATCACGTAGCCTGCTGCGGCGCTTGGCGCCGAGGACATCAGCAGCAATATGCCGAGCTCCATGCCGCGAAAGCCCAAGGCCGCGCCGGCCAGCACGAACAACAGGGGGACGACGACCAGCTTGCCGGACGCGGCCAGCACGGCATCCCGCGGATCGTGGCGCAGGCTGCGAAAGTCCAGCGCCGCGCCGGTGCATAAGAGCGCAAGCGGCAAGGTCATCTGCGCAAAGTATTCGCCCGCTTGCAGCAGCACGGCGGGCAGGCGCAGTCCTGAAATCGACACCGGAAGTGCCAGCAGGATGCCGATGATCAGCGGGTTCAGGGCCACCGACCGGATGATGCGCCCCACGCCGTGGCTGGACTGCAGCGATGCGCTCAAGCTGACGACCGAAAGCACGTTGTACAGGATGGTGACCAGTCCGACATAGAGCGAGGCGGCCGCCAGGCCGGGTTCGCCATAGGCGTTGACGCAATAGGCCAGGCCGATGATGGCCATGTTGGAACGGAAGATCCCCTGCACCACCACCCCGCGGTCGCGCGCCGCGCGCACCGCCAGGCGGGCGGTCAGGCCGCTGGCGCCCCACACCAGCAGCGTCGCCGCGGCACCGAAGCCGATCAGGGCGAAATTCGCCGTCGCGTCGAGGCGGGTCTTGCTGACGCTGATGAACAGCAGGGCCGGCAGGGTGACGTTGAACACCAGGCGCGAACCGACTTCGATAAAGGCGTCGTTGAGCAGGCCGATGCGGCGCAGCCAAGCCCCGAGGCCAAGAATCACGAAGATCGGGCCGGTGATGGAGAGCGAGAATTCGAGCGTGTCGAGGAAATCCGAGATCATTGCGTCATGCCAGGACTGAGTGGGAGTCGCCTCGCGCCGGCGCATAGGCGCGCATGGATTCAGGCCGCGCCGGGCGCCTCAATAAAAAATTCCCGCAGGTGATTTGCCACGGCGGCGGGCGCCTCTTCCGGCAGGAAGTGGCCGCAATCGATCGCGGCGCCGCTGACCCGGCTGGCTTTTTCGCGCCACAGGGCGAGGACGTCGTAGTTGCGGCCGACGAAGCCCCGCGCACCCCACAAGACCAGCAGCGGCGCACCTATCCGGCAATCCGCATCGGCCTGGTCATGCACCAGGTCGATGCCGGCCGCGGCGCGGTAATCGTCGCAACTGGCGCGGATCGCTTCCGGGTCTGAAAAACAGCGCAGGTACTCACGCGTAGCCGCGGCCGAAAACGCCTGATCGTTGCCCATGCTCCAGCGCGCAAGGCAGCCCTTGAGCCAGGACTCCGGATCGGCCCCGATCATGCGCTCCGGCAGCGGTTGCGCCTGGATCAGGAAGAACCAATGGAAATAGGCCGTGGCCAGGGCCTGGCTGGTCATGGCGAAGGTGCTCAGGGTCGGCGCAATGTCCATGATGCAGACCTTGACGATCCGCGCCGGGTGATCGAGGCACAGGCGATGCGCGACCCGCGCGCCGCGGTCATGTCCGGCAAGGTGAAAGCGCTCGTGGCCAAGCGCGGTCATCAGTTCGGCCATGTCCTGCGCCATCGCCCGCTTCGATTGGTTGGCCGCATCGGGCAGCGACGGCGGCTTGCCGGAATCGCCATAGCCGCGCAGATCCGGAATCACCAGCGAGAAATCGGCGGCAAGCAGCGGCGCCAGCCTGTGCCACATGACATGGGTCTCGGGGTAGCCGTGCAACAGCAGCAGCACCGGCTTGCCCGGATGCTCCCGGATCAGGACATGGATATCCGTGGCGCCCAGGGCAATGCGACGCGCTGCACAGGATGAGTCGAACAAGCTCATGGTTTCCCTCCCTCGATAGTGCCTGCTGCCAATCCGGGCCGGGCTAAGCCATCTTCGGCGCCTGCCGCGCACCGAGCACCGCCCCGGCCGTCACCGCGCCGAGGCCGGCCAGCGCCAGCAAGGACAGCGGCTCGTCGAGCACCGGCACCGCGGCCAGCGCCGACAGGCCGGGGACGACGGCCATCAGCAGGGCGACGGTTTGCGGCCCGAGATGGCGCACCGCCAGCGTATACAACAGCATCGCGACGAACACCACCAATACGCCCTGATACACCGCCTGCATCAGGATCTCGGCGGCCGGCGCCTGGCCCAGGGTGCTGGGCAGGAACAGCCACCACAGCGGCAGGTAGGCCAGTGCGCTGCCCAGCGTGGTCGCCACCGTCGCCGCCAGCGGCGGCATCGGGTAACGGCGCAGCAACAGGGTGAAGGTCGCCCAGGCGCTCGACCCGCAGAGGAACAGCAGGTCGCCGACCATCTGCATGCCGGTCAGTTGCGCACCCTGCGAGAGCGTGTCGGCGGCGGTCAGCACAATGCCGGCGAAAACCAGCCCAAGGGCGACGCGTTGCGCCCGCGATGGCGCCTGCTTGAGCCACAGCCAGGCGATGACCGCGGTCTCGAAGGGCAGCGCGCCGGGCATCAGCACCGAGGCGTGGGCCGCCGGCGCCATGCGGAAAGCCGAATACACGGTGACCGCGTAGCCGATGCCGCCGAACAGCGAAAACAGCGCAATCACCTTGAGCGGCGGCAGGCTTACGCGCGGCAGGAAGAACGCGGCGATCAGGGCGCCGACGCCGAAGCGCAATGCGGCGACGTCCCAACCGGTCAGCATGCCCTTGCCGCCGGCACGCGAGACCAGGATGAAGCCGGTCCAGATGCAGATGGTGGCGACCACCGCGATCCAGCCGGCGCGGGAGGAGGAATGCGCTTCGCTCACGAAAGGGCGCTGCCTGGCACGCCGGCGTCAGGCCAGGGCGCGGTAGCGTCCGCCATGGAAAATCAGCGGCGGCTTTTCTTCCCGGTTGAAGCTTTCCACGTAGCCGACCAGTATCAGGTGGTCGCCGCCGGGATAGCGCATCTCGTTGCGACACTCGAACCAGGCGCAGCAGCCGGGCAGCAGCGGCGTACCGCCAGCGCCGACTGTCAACGCGATGCCGGCAAACTTGTCGCTCTGCGATTGCGAAAAACGTTGCGAGAATTCGGTCTGGTCGGCGGCAAGAATGTTAATCGCATAATGACTGCACGACTCGAACGCCGCCAGCGACGGCGACTGCAGGCCGAGGCTCCACAGCACCAGCGGCGGATCGAGCGAGACCGAGGCGAAGGAATTGACCGTGACGCCGACCGGCTGGCCATTGGCGCCACGCGTGGTAACGACCGTGACGCCGGTGGCGAAGTCGCCCAGCGCATCGCGCAGGTTGCGCAGGTCAAGCAGGTGTTTGTACGGCGGGTTCATTGGGGCTGATCGTCAACAGGCTCTAAAATCCGGGGGACTTACTTATTGGGAGCACCTGATGGGCATCGTGAATCGTATCGGTACGCCGCTATCGAAATCCGCCACGCGCGTCATGCTGTTGGGTTGCGGCGAACTGGGTAAGGAAGTGATTATCGCATTGCAGCGGCTGGGATGCGAGGTCATCGGCGTCGATCGCTATGCCGACGCGCCGGGCATGCAGGTCGCGCATCGCAGCCATGTCGTGACCATGACCGACGGCGCCGCCCTGCGCGCACTGATCGAAAAGGAAAGGCCGCACCTGGTGGTGCCGGAGATCGAGGCCATCGCCACTGCCGCGCTGGTCGACATGGAACGCGATGGAGTGGCCGGACATTTCCCGGAATTCATCCCCACGGCCCGTGCCGCGCAATTGACCATGAACCGCGAAGGGATACGCCGGCTCGCCGCGGAAGAACTCGGCCTGGCCACCTCGCCGTACAAATTTGCCGACTCGCTGGCCGAACTGCAGGCCGCCATCGATGGCGGCATCGGTTATCCCTGCGTGATCAAGCCGGTGATGTCGTCCTCGGGCAAGGGCCAGTCGCTGGTCAAAACTGCGGCCGACGTGCAGGCGGCCTGGGATTACTCGCAGGCCGCCGGCCGCGTTGGCGCCGGGCGCATCATCGTCGAAGGCTTCATCGATTTCGACTACGAGATCACCCAGCTCACGGTGCGCGCGGTGGGCAATTCGGGCGAGGTCGAAACTTTCTTCTGCGAGCCGATCGGCCACGTCCAGGTGAATGGCGACTATGTCGAATCCTGGCAGCCGATGGCGATGACGCCGGTGGCGCTGCAAAAGTCGCGCGACATCGCCCGGGCGATTACCGGCAACCTCGGCGGCCGGGGCATCTTCGGCGTCGAGCTGTTCGTCAAGGGCGATCAGGTATGGTTCTCCGAAGTCAGCCCACGGCCGCACGATACCGGCCTGGTGACGCTGGCGACGCAGCGCCTGTCCGAATTCGAACTGCATGCGCGGGCGATTCTCGGCCTGCCGGTCGACACCTCGCTGCGTCGCCCCGGCGCCTCGGCGGTGATCTACGGCGGCATCGCGGAAAAAGGCATCGCCTTCGAAGGCGTCGCCGCGGCATTGCAGGTGCCCGAATCCGACTTGCGCCTGTTCGGCAAACCGGAAAGTTTCGTCAAGCGCCGCATGGGCGTGGCGGTGGCCAACGCCGACACCACCGACGAGGCGCGGACGCGAGCGAAACTCGCCGCGAGCAAGGTCAAGCCGGTCAAAGGGTGAGCATCCCTGCAGGGTCGCCCCAAGGGGATGCCGCCAACGATACGGAGCCGCGCCAGCGGCAAACCAAGGTCACCCCCTTCCCCGGGGTGGAGGTGGGAATTCGCGGAGCAAAGCTCCGTGCCACCGAAACCGACCGGCTGTGCAAAGCCGGTCGTGGGGCAGGGGCTGGGGATGGCTGAATTGTCGCCCGCGGCGCGCGGCTTCGCCGCGCGCCTGATCGCCTGGCACCAGCGCCACGGCCGCCACGACCTGCCCTGGCAGCAGACCGCCGACCCTTACCGCGTCTGGCTGTCGGAGATCATGCTGCAGCAGACCCAGGTGGCGACGGTGATCCCCTACTACCTGCGCTTTCTCGATCGCTTTCCGCAACTCGCCGACCTCGCCGCGGCGCCGGTCGAGGAGGTCATGGCGCTGTGGAGCGGGCTCGGCTACTACGCCCGGGCGCGCAACCTGCACCGCTGCGCGCAAGTGGTCATGGCCGCGCACGACGGCGGCTTTCCACGCTCGCCGCAAGCGCTCGCCGCCCTGCCGGGCATCGGCCGCTCGACGGCGAATTCCATCGCCACCTTCTGTTTCGGCGCCCGCGCGCCGATCCTCGACGGCAACGTCAAGCGCGTCTTCTGCCGCCACTTCGGCGTCGAGGGCGCGCCCGGCGCCGCACTGGACAAGCGCCTGTGGGCGCTGGTGGAGGAGCACATGCCGGCGCGCCACGGCGGCATCTACAACCAGGCCCAGATGGATCTCGGCGCCGGCATCTGCGCGCGCGCCAGGCCGCGCTGCAACGCCTGCCCGCTGGCCGACACCTGCATCGCCCGCCGCGACGGGCGCCAGGCCGAGCTGCCGACGCCCAAGGCGCGCCGCGTGGTGCCGACGCGGCAGACGTGCTTCCTCGTCATCACCGACGGCGAACGGGTGCTGCTGGAAACCCGGCCGCCCGCGGGTATCTGGGGCGGGCTGCTGGCCCTGCCGGAACTGCCGCCGGGACAGGACGCCCGAGCGGTCGCCGCCCGCTTCGCCGCAGCAGCCGTGCTCACCGTCTCGCCAGCGCCGACTTTTGTGCACGCCTTCAGCCACTTCCGCCTGGAGATCACGCCCATCGTCTGCCGGGTGCGATCCTCCGCCTCGTGCATGGAGCCGGGGCGCCAATGGCTGCCTCTCTACGCCGTGGCAAAAGCCGCGCTGCCGGCGCCGGTACGGCACATCCTGGAGGACGCTCAGGCGTCCGGCAGCAGACCCTTGCTTTCCAGGAAGCGATAAATGATTTCGAGGCGATCGATGCTGTCCTCGAGCTCCAGCAGCTTCTGCTTGGCGACCACGGAAATCGGCAGCACCTCGGCATAGCGCATGCCGAGCCAGCCGGCGTCGAAGAAACGATGCGGCGTCGCCGGCGCATTCGGCGCGCCTTCTGCCATCTCGCCGACGATGGCGCGCAGCAGCGGCACCAAGCGCGCGTAGGCACCGGGAATCGGCAGCACCGGCGGCGTCGCGATCAGTTCGATCTCGCCGCGCAGCAGGCCGGAATCCTCCACCCAGTGACGCTGCAGGCGAAAACGCTCGCCGCCCTGGGCGACGATGTTGAGCACGCCGAGTTGCGGCATGTCCCAGTCGGCGATATGCGCCAGCGTGCCCACCGCATGCGGCTCGGCCGGCTTGTGGCCGGCACGGGCGACCTCTTCGCCGCGCGCGATCAGGCAGACGCCGAAAGAGCCGGACTCCTTGAAGCAGACCTTGGCCATCTCCATGTAGCGCTGCTCGAAGATCCGCAGCGGCAACCGCCCGCCGGGGAACAGCACCGACTGCAGGGGAAACAGCGGAATGATCACGCAGCGGCCTCCGCCGGGGCGACCGCCGGCAGGTCGAGCAAGCGCGCCGCGACCAGGCCGTTGATGGCGCCGAACACCAGCGCCGCGGTGGCGAACAGCGGCAGCAGGTAGAACACGCCGTCGTGCGGCACCAGCCACAGGCGCGCCAGCACGATCTGGCCGCCGATATGGGCGAACGCCGCCAGCACGCTGGCCGAAACCGGGCCGAAGAAACGCGGCGGCAGGTACTGCGCCAGCGCCAGCACGGCCAGGCTGCACAGCGCGCCGGCCAGCGCCAGGAAGAAGCCTGGGGCGAGGAACTGGCCGATCACCAGGCTGCCCGCTACCACGCGCAGCAGGCTGACCCAGGCCGCATCGCGCCAGCCGTAGCGCGCCAGCACCACCAGCACGATGATGTTGGCCAGCCCCGGCTTGATGCCGGGCAGCGGACTCGGCAGCGCCGTCTCGGCGACGGTCAGCGCGATCGCCGCCGCCGCATAGCGTGCGATGCGGTAGTCGTCCGCCGTCACCGGCAGTTCAATAGTTGAGGGTGTCATAGGCGCCATTCTGGCCGCTGCGTCCGGAAAGTTGCAGTGTGACGTGGTTCGGCGCGCAGATCGCCACCGCATTGGCGCGCGTCAGCCAGCCCTGCTGCACGCAGTACTGGCGCGGCCCGGGGTCGGAGAGGACGCGGGCGCGACCGGGCTGGACCTCGATCACGGTGGTGCCGATGGCGCCGACGACTTCGTACTTGCGCGGCGTATTCAAGGCCAGTTCGGTGACCAGTTGGCCGTCGCGCTTGACGATCGCCCGATCCGCCACCCCGCCGCGCCACAGCAGCGGGTAGGACGCCGCGACCAGCAGCGCGGCCATCAGCAGCAAGGCCCAGTCGCCCGCCTTGAGCAGCGTGCGCCATGGCGCATGACCTTCGCCCGCGGCCTGCGCCAGCAACTCGCGAAGCCCTTCGGGAACCCGGCCGGTCATTCGATCAGGCTGCGATGGCGCACCAGCACCCGCGCCGATCCGCGAAAATGCGCGGCGAGTTTTTCGGCCAGATACACCGAGCGGTGCTGGCCGCCGGTGCAGCCGATGCCGACCGTCAGGTAGGAGCGGTTGTCGCGGATATAGGCCGGCAGCCAGTCGCCGATGAAGCGACGCAGGTCGGCCTCCATGCGCACGACTTCGGCTTGCGCCGCAAGAAACTCGATCACCGCGGCATCGCGTCCGGTGAGCGGGCGCAGCACCGGATCGTAGTGCGGATTGGGCAGGCAGCGCACGTCGAATACCAGGTCGGCGTCGAGCGGTATGCCGTGCTTGAAACCAAAGGATTCGAACAGCAGCGTCAAGCCGCTGCGTTCATCGAGCGCGGCGAACTCCTTGACGCATGCGCGCAGCGCGTTCGGCCGCAGGTTGCTGGTGTCGATGTGGTGGCCGAGCGAGGCCAGCATTTCCAGCGCCTCGCGCTCGCGGGCGATAGCCTCTTCCAGCGTCACGTCGTCGCCGGCCAGCGGGTGGCGACGACGGGTTTCGGAAAAGCGCTGGATCAGCACGTCGTCGCGCGCGTCGAGAAACACGAAGCGCAAGTTGACGCCTTGGGCTTCGAGATTGCGCAACTGCGGCGGCAAGGCCGCAATGCTCGACCCGCCGCGCATATCCACCGCCACCGCCGCCAGCGGGTGCCCCTCCAGCCGCAGATGGCCGATCAGGTCGGACAGCAGCGGCGCCGGCAGGTTGTCGACGCAGTAATAGCCGGCGTCCTCCAGCACATTGAGCGCGATGGATTTGCCGGACCCGGAAAGACCGCTGATGAGAACGACTTGCATGGATGAAAGGATAGCGGATTACGGCAGGCCGGTGCGTGACGAATACCGGAGTCCCGGTAGCGGCCCTAAGGCAATCCCTGTATTCCCTTCCGGCGCAATGGCGACTAGATTTTGCTCATGAAATGTGAATAGATGTTTTTTCTGAAGGGGGATTGCCATGAAAGCGATTGTGAATGCATGCCTCGCTGCCTTGCTGGCGGTGGGACTGGCCAGTACCGCCTGGGCTCAGGCGCAAGGGAAGCACGACCTCGGCAAGCGCGAATTCGATGCCAATTGTGCGGTGTGCCACGGCACCTCGGGCAAGGGTGACGGCTCCTACGCCGAACTATTGAAAAAGCCGGCGACGAACCTGACCACACTCAGGGTAAGCAATAACGGGGTGTTTCCCTATCTGCGGGTGTACGCCGCGATCGACGGCCGCGAAATGGTCAAGTCGCATGGCGATCGGGACATGCCGGTGTGGGGGCGCGACTACAGCGCGCAAACCGCGAAGGCCGGCGAATACTATATCGACGTGCCCTACGACGCCGAGATGTATGTACGCAGCCGCATCCTGGCACTGATCGACTACATCAATCGACTGCAAGTGAAATAAGCGGGCGGGGGCCGGACACAGCCCCCGGCACACCGCGCAACGCACTTCCGGCGGGCGGGAAAATCAGAAAGTCCCCGGATATGCCCCGCCGTCGAGCAGCCAGTTCTGTCCGGTGATGAACCCTGCCTGCGCCGAACACAGCCAGGCGCAGGCGGCGCCGAATTCTTCCGGGTCGCCGATACGTCCCGCCGGAATGGTCGCCACGCGCTCGGCCAAGACCTGTTCATAAGGCACGCCGCGCGCCTTGGCTTGGCCGCCGATCACCGTGGCGATGCGGTCGGTGTCGAAAAATCCGGGCAACAGATTGTTGATGGTGACGTTATGCGCCACGGTCTTGCGCGCCAGGCCGGCGACGAAGCCGGTGAGGCCGGAGCGCGCGCCGTTGGACAGGCCCAGCACGTCGATCGGCGCCTTTACCGCACCCGATGTGATATTGAGGATACGGCCGAATTTGCGCGCGATCATGCCGTCCACCGTGGCCTTGATCAGTTCGATCGGCGTCAGCATGTTGGCGTCGAGCGCCGCCAGCCAGTCTTCGCGCGACCAGTTGCGGAAGTCGCCGGGCGGCGGACCGCCGGCGTTATTGACCAGGATGTCCGGCTGCGGGCAAGCCGCCAGCGCCGCGGCGCGGCCCGCCACAGTGACGATGTCGGCGGCCACGGTGGTCACGATCACGCCGGTCGCGGCACGAATTTCCGCAGCGGCTTTGTCCAATGCTTCGGCGCCGCGTGCCACCAGCGTCACGTTCACGCCCTCGCGTGCCAGCGCAAAGGCGCAGCCGCGGCCCAGTCCCTTGCTCGATGCGCAAACCAGCGCGCTGCGTCCGCGTATGCCCAGATCCATGTCCAGCCTTTCAGAAATCGGTGTTCAGAAAACCGGCGACCAGGCGGTGGAAGGTCTCCGGCTGCTCGATGCAGGAAAGATGCGATGCGGATGGAATGATTTCCAGCTGCGCCGCGGGGATCGTCGCTGCGATGACTTCGCTCATCGCCGGTGGCGTACCGGGATCCTCGGCACCGGCGATGACCAGGGTCGGCGCGCTGATGGCGCCGATTTGCGCCGTGATGTCGAGTGTCCGGATCGCTCCGGCGCAGCCGATGTAGCCCGCAGCCGGCGTGTTGCGGATCAGCCCGCCGATGCGCTGCATGGCTTCCGGCTGCGCGGCACGAAATCCGGGCGTGAACCAGCGCCCCAGGGTGCTGTCGACCAGCGCGGCGCAGCCCTCGGCGCGGACCGTGGCGATGCGTTCGTCCCACAGCGGACCGGCCGCGGCCGGGATGCGACTGGTGGAACTGGCGATCACCAACTTGTCCACCCGCTGCGGCGCGGCGAGCGCCAGGTGCTGCCCGATCATGCCGCCCATCGAAAGACCGACGAAGTGCGTGCTCTCGATATCCAGCGCATCGAGCAGGCCGATCACGTCGGCGGTCAGATCGGCGAAACTGTAGGCGCCCTGCGGCGCCGAATTTGGCAAACTCGTGCCGCCATGACCGCGGGTGTCGTAGCGCAGCACCGTGAAAGTCGGCGCCAGCACCGCGGCGAGTTCGTCCCACATCGTCAGGTCGCAGGTCAGCGAATGGGAAAGCATCACCCATGGACCTTCGCCCTCGATCTCATAGCGAACCGTTATGCCGTTGATGTCGACCTTGTTCATGCTGCCTCCAGTTTGGCGACGGAAAGCGCCAACCACTTCATACCGGCAGCGCCAAAGTTTACCTGCACCCGCGCATCCGTTCCGCTGCCTTCGGCATTGACGATGACGCCAAGGCCAAACTTGGCATGCATCACGCTCTGGCCGATGCGGAAGCCGCTGCCGGACGAAGATTCGCTGCGGCGCGGAGTGGCCGAGTAAGTTCCCGAAGTCACGCCCCGCGCTGGCGCCGACGGAGCGGCAAAGCCACCCCTGCCGGCGCGCGGCGTCAGCCATTTGACCAGCTCCTCGGGCACCTCGTCGAGGAAGCGCGAGGGCAGGTTGTAGCGGGTCTGGCCGTGCAGCATGCGGGTCTGGGCGAAGCTCAGGTAGAGCCGCTGCCGCGCGCGGGTGACGGCGACATACATCAGGCGCCGCTCTTCTTCCAGGCCCGACTTTCCGTCCCGTGTTTCGTTCATCGAGTTCTCGTGCGGAAACAGCCCGTCTTCCAGGCCGCTGATGAAGACGACATTGAATTCCAGCCCCTTGGCCGAATGGACGGTCATCAGCTGCAGCGCATCGTCGCCTTCGCCCGCCTGGTGCTCGCCGGCTTCGAGCGAGGCATGGGCCAGAAACGATGACAGGTCGTTGCCGAATTCGCCGCTTGTGCCACCCGTTATTTCGCCATCCTGGTTGGGCGTGCCTTCCTCGGCGACGAAGCTCGCCGCGGCGTTGATCAGTTCGTCGAGGTTGGCCAGGCGTTCCTGGCCTTCCTTCTCGTTCTGGTAGTGGGCGCGCAGCCCGGAGAGTTCGATGACGTGGTCGACCAGCTCCGGCAGCGGCAGCTGCGCGGCCTCGCGCAGCTTGACGATCAGTTGCGCGAAGCCAGCCAGCTTGGCGCCGCCGGCGCCGCCGACTTGCGGGATCGCCGCATGCAGGCTGCTGCTGGCCGCCCTGGCCGCATCCTGCAGGTTTTCCAGGCTGCGCGCACCGATGCCGCGCGCCGGGAAATTCACCACGCGGGCGAAGGCCGTGTCGTCATCGGTGTTGGCGATCAGGCGCAGGTAGGCCAGTGCGTCCTTGATCTCTTTGCGCTCGAAGAAGCGCAGGCCGCCATACACGCGGTAGGGCAGGCCGGCATTGAACAGCGCATGTTCCAGCGCGCGCGACTGGGCGTTGCTGCGGTAGAGCAGCGCGATCTCGGCGCGCGCATGGCCGTCGCGCGACAGGGCCTTGACCTCTTCGACGATCCAGCGCGCCTCGTCGCCGTCGGAATAGGATTCGTAGATGCGCACCGGCTCGCCGCTGCCGGCCTCGGTCCACAGATTCTTGCCCAGCCGCGAAGGGTTGTTCTTGATGATCGCATTGGCCGCGTCGAGAATGTTGCCGTGGGAACGGTAGTTCTGCTCCAGCCGAATCAGGTTCGTCACCTTGAACTCGCGCTCGAAGTCGGCCATGTTGCCGACGTCGGCGCCGCGGAACGCGTAGATGCTTTGATCATCATCGCCGACGCAGAACAGATGGGCACCGCCGCCGGCCAGCAGCTTCAGCCAACGATATTGCAGCTTGTTCGTATCCTGGAATTCGTCCACCAGAACATGCCTGAAGCGCTCCTGGTAATGCCGGCGCAGCGGCTCGTTGCGTTCCAGCAGTTCGTAGGAGCGCAGCAGCAGCTCGGCGAAATCCACCACGCCTTCGCGCTGGCACTGCGCCTCGTAGGCTTCGTAGAGCCCGGCCCGCTTCTTCGCCCAGTCGTCCCAGGCCTCGACGGCGGCGGCGCGCAAGCCCTGCTCCTTCTGCGCATTGATGAAGTGGCACAGCTCGCGCGGCGGAAACTTCTCGTCATCGACGTTGAGCGACTTGAGCAGACGCTTGACCGCGGCCTGCTGGTCGGCCGAGTCGAGAATCTGGAACAAAGCGGGCAGTCCGGCATCGCGGTGGTGGGCACGCAACAGGCGGTTGCAGAGGCCGTGGAAGGTGCCGATCAACATGCCCCTGACATTGATCGGCAGCATGCCGGCCAGGCGCGTCTGCATCTCCTTGGCCGCCTTGTTGGTGAAGGTCACGGCCAGCACGCCGGGCGGCGACACCTGGCCAGTGGAGATCAGCCAGGCGATGCGCGTGGTCAGCACCCGCGTCTTGCCCGAGCCGGCGCCGGCGAGGATCAGGGCATGCGCCGGCGGCAGCGTGACGGCCGCCAGTTGCGGCGCGTTGAGGTTGTTGAGCAGGGGATTCATGGCGAGAGGGTGCGGTCGATTCGGGATTATATCGAGCCGTCCGATGGCGCCCCGTACTCGGCTAGAATTGCCGGCTTCGTTCCCGCCGGAGCACACGGCATTGCCTGACCCCACGCCCGATCAAGAACCACTGATTCTTTCGCTGCTGGACGAGCGGAATCGCAAGTTCTTTCAGTTCGGCCTGTGGCTGCTGCTGACCATGGCGCTGGCGATCAGCCTGCTCTATCCCTTTATCGGCGCAGGACAAGTGCGGCGCGTTTTCGCCGCATTCATGATCCTGCCGACCGCCGGCCTCTCACTCTGGCTGGCGCGGCGGCGCCAGATGCGGGCCGCGCTGCTGGTGTTGATCATAGGTAGCTGGCTGGTGGTCACCACCAGCGCCGTGTTCAACGGCGGCGTTTTTGCCGCCAGCAT